>CBERPN010000038.1:0-19711 GCA_965524675.1 uncultured bacterium | reverse complement strand
GACGCTGAGTGACCGCCGAAATACTCACCGAACTTAAGACTCAGGACACTAGTGGATCTATTCTATAGCGCCGACGAGCAAGCCTTTGCAGACGAGGTGCGAACCTGGCTTGAGGAGAACCAACCGCCAGAGAGTCTCGAGTCGCTCGACACCGAGGTCGGGTTTGAACAGCATCGGGAGTGGGAGCGGCAGTTGTTCGAAGCCCAGTGGTCGGTGCCGCATTGGCCCATCGAATATGGCGGACGGGCCTGCTCCATCATCGAGTGGTTGATCTTCGAGGAGCAGTACTACTTGTCGGATGCGCCGGGGCGGGTCAACACCAATGGCATTTCATTGCTGGGTCCGACCATCTTTGAGTTTGCAACCACCGATCAGAAGAACCAGTTTCTACCCCGGATGGCGGCGGGCGACGATATTTGGGCACAAGGGTGGAGCGAGCCTGACTCGGGGAGCGACTTGGCCAGTCTGAAGACCACAGCGATTCGAGACGGCGCTCACTACGTGGTTAACGGACAAAAGACATGGTGCTCGCGCGGCGCCTGGGCTGACTGGATCTTCTGCCTAGTTAGGACGGACCCCGAGTCGCAGCGTCACAGCGGGCTGTCGTATTTGTTGGTTCCGGCTAATGCGCCTGGTCTGAGCCGTCAGCCAGTCGGCAGGCTCGACGGTGAGCCAGCATTCGCAGAGCTGTTCTTCGACGATTGCTTAGTGTCGGTCGACAATTTGCTTGGCGGCGAGGGTGAGGGCTGGGCTGTGGCGATGGCGACCGCTAGCAGCGAACGAGGCCTTAACCTGCGCGCACCAGGGAGGTTCGTCGCAGCGGCGGAGCAACTTGCCGCCGAATACCACAACCTCGGTGAAGCAGGCGACCCGAACCTGCGCACCGAGATCGCTGACGCATGGATCAAGGCGCAGGCATACCGATGGCGCACATATCAAAGGGCAACCGAACTAATGAACGGTTCGACGATGGGTGCCGAAGCCAGCTACATGAAGGTCTTCTGGAGCGAACTCGATGTCGAGCTTCATGCAACTGCGCTTCGTCTTCTGCGAGCCGATGGCGAACTTGTCTCCAAGTGGATGAGTGGCTACTTGTTTGCACTATCGGGGCCGATCTATGCAGGCACCAACGAAGTCCAGCGAAACATCATCGCCGAGCGCGTGCTCGGGTTACCGCGTAAGTAGTGCGAGGAGGAGGCAACAACTATGGATTTCAGTTTCTCCGAGGATCAGCGCGCCTTTAGCGGCGCGATCGCCGATCTGTTCGCCAAGCACTGCCCGCCTGATTCGGTGCGCTTAGCTCAGGACTCTAGCGACGGCCGAGTTCCAGATCTGTGGGAGAAGCTGGCAGACATGGGAGTGGTCGGGCTGGCCGCGCCGGAAGCGGTTGGCGGTCTAGGAATGGACGAGCTCGATCTCGTGTTGCTGCTCGAGCAGATGGGGCGGGCATGTGTGCCGGGGCCGATCGTCGACCATGCGGCCGTTGCGATACCGACTTTGGCTGAGATTGCTCCCACCGACGAGACCTTGGCTGCGGCAGCGGAAGGGTCGGTCACCCTAGCTGTCGGGTTAGGGGAGTGGACCTATGTGCTCGGCGCGAGCCAAGCCGACTACTTGCTGCTGCAATCGGGTGACGAACTACATCTGGTCGATGTGGGTTCGGTCTCGCTCAGTGCGGTTAGATCCGTCGACGAGTCGCGTCGACTCGCCTCGGTCGTTTGGAGCCCGTCATCGTCTACCCTTCTCAGCGCGGATGGCGCGGTCGCTCAACGAGCTTTTGATCGAGGCGTTCTCGCCTCGGCCTCGGTCTGCATTGGCGTGGCCCAACAATTGCTCGACATGACGGTGGCCTATGTCGCAGTCCGCGAGCAGTTCGGGAAGCCTGTTGGAGTGAACCAGGCGGTAAAGCACCACTGCGCAAACATGGGGCTGGCGATCGAGTTTGCGCGTCCGCTGGTTTATCAAGCTAGTTGGGCATTGGCCCACCGTACCGACCACGCCGGACGCGACGTTTCAGCGGCCAAGGTTCTCGCTAGCGACGCGGCCGACCTTGCGGCACGACTTAGCCTGCAATGTCACGGAGCTGTCGGCTACACGGTCGAGTACGACCTACAGCTCTGGCTGAAGCGGGCATGGGCTGTATCGGCCGCATGGGGAAGCGCTGATTATCACCGCCGCCGAGTCGCAGACTCGGTGCTAGGAGCCTGCTGATTGGTCACGTCGGCGGGTCAGTGCCGGTTCCGGCAGGACCGCCATTGGCCCTACCGGTTCCGGACTGTATTCCCTGGACCACTATCAACGTCGCCGATTCGGTGACGGTTAACTAAATTTGTCCAAACGGACTACTAGCGGTCGAAATGAAATACCCAACAATTTCAGTTGACTAGCGGCCACACCGTCTCGCCGAACGCCTGAATCTGGTGGATGAGTTCGGCCTTTGACCGGTTGGCGAACCTGAGATGCACGGTGTTGATCCCGACGGCTCGTGCGTTTCGGAGCGAATCTGCAAGTTGCTCGGGTGTGCCCGTCGTCGACCAGGGCCCGGCGTCGAACCCAGGTTCGCCGACGTAGAACAGTCCCGGCATCCAGCCAATGTCGAACGTGGCGTCGCTTCGTCCTGCGTTAGCGGCACTCGACCGGATAATCTCAATGATCTCGGGATAGCTATCGAGCTGGTTGCCCATAGGGATATAGCCGTCGCCCAACTCGCCAGTTCTTCGCCACGCCGCCTTTCCCATGCCGCCAACCCAGATCGGAAGATCATCTCTGGGCTGGGGAGCGATTCCGACCTTGTCATATGCGAAGTGCTCGCCCTCAAAGCTCACGTACGGTTTCTCGAAGGCAGCGCGGACCGCTCTAAGTGTTTCGTCGAGCAACTTGCCCCGGGAATGAAAGTCGATCCCGAGTGCTTTGAACTCATTCTCTACGTGGCCCGCGCCCACGCCGAGTATTGCCCTTCCGCCCGATAGGTGATCGAGGGTGCCGAAGGCCTTCGCGATCTGTAGTGGGTGACGGTAGGCGGCTACAAGAACCACGGACAGCAGACGGATTCGGTCGGTGGCAGCGGCCAGATAGCCAAGGGTCGCGACCGTGTCATACCAAGTGGTGGTCATCTTGGCCGAGTACGAATCGTCAGGGATAGCGATGTGATCGCAAACGCCGATAAACGACATCGGGCTGGCGTCGCATTCCTCGGCTATATCGCGCAGGTCGGCGACGCTCGCTTGGTCTTCCCATTCGACGCGCAGCGAGCGACTAAGGGTTTGTATCGGGAGCTGCATCCCGTAGATCAGTTCGCCATTGTCGGTAATCGAAGTCATTGCTGGGTCCCCGGAGTCGAATTTTCGGAAACACTAGAGCGAATCGGACGAGAGGGTGCAAAGTTCGAGTTTTGTTCACTAAGAGTGGTCGATTCGAAAGTCGCTGTCGCTCGTTAAAAATTGAGGTCTAGGGTTCGACGCATTGGGTTTCCTCACTGCTCGTGGTTGACTGTGCTATATTTCACGTACATCCCCTCTTTTTAGGTAAGTTTCAATGTCTTCGACGCGACATTCGAAGTCGCTTTCTGCGGCGGCGCTCTTCGCGGTGCTGCTCCTGGTCGCTACCCTGTTAGCTGTGGTTCCTGCCGGAGCGCACCACGACAACACCGTGACCCAACCGGTTGTCGCCTACGACACGGCCTGGGAACTTGGTGCTCGCGCCACCAGGGCCGAGATGATCACTTACCTCGATCACATCGACCAGGCCGGGTTCACCGGCTTTTGGTTCTCCTATCTTTCCAGCACAGGTTTGGCCTTATCGATGGCAAACCCCAACGGAAACGTTGCCGCGTCATACGACCAAGGCCAAGATCAGTGGACACTGGGCCAAGGCTACGCCGACGATATTTCCTGGATGCTCGATCGTGCTAACGACAGAGGTCTACGGGTGGGGTTCGTCGCCGCCTGGGCGGTGCGCTACGTGCACGGCGATTGGCCGAACGGTGCGCCGTGTCAGAATCAGAATCAAGGCCCGCTGAAAGCATCGAACTCATATGACTTCGGCAGCCAGCTCGCCGCCGACTTCGCCTCTCATTCGGCGGTGCAGTACTGGGTTATGGGTGGCGACAACTTTTGCGCTGCCGAGGACCCCACCATTTGGGCCAACATGTCTCAAGGATTGCGCGATGGTGGAGCGCAACAGCCCATCACTTATCACAGCTCGCCGCTCGGCGATCGCTACACCGAGTTCGCTGGCGAACCTTGGATGGACTTCCTAGCAATCGAGACTGGCCACTGCATGACGGCAAGCCGACTAGAACAGGTGCTCGGTGGCATCATCAACAACCCGAGCAAGTCGCATGGCAAACCAGTATTCGCCGCCGAAATGCGGTACGAAGGCTTCGAACCTGACTGGCAAGGATGTGCAGAACACGGCCCCGGACGGCCGGTTGAACCGAGTCATATCGACGCCGATACCCGGGCCGCGCTGCGGGCGGGCGTGTCTGGCATGCTGTTCGGAAACGACGTTCGTTGGTTGTGGGAGCCTGGTACCGACAAGTTGGGAACCCTCGGGTCGCCCGGCGAGCAAGCCTTTCTGGCGGTGGTTGGCCCGCACTTAACCAATCCAACTATCCCCTCGACCACTTCCAGCACTACCACGACTTCCACCACCACCTCGACGACAACAACTAGTACTACAACCACTTCGACCACAACCACAACGGTGGCACCAAAGCCGAAGATCCTTTGCGCAGGGGTAGTCGCCACCATGATCGGCACTGACGGCGATGACGTGCTGATCGGTACCGGTGGACGAGATGTCATCGTGGCCCTCGGAGGCAATGATGTCATCGATGGCCGCGGTGGCGACGACCTAATCTGTGCAGGTTCGGGCAACGACCGCGTGCTCGGCGGCAGAGGTGACGACACGATCTACGGCGAAGCTGGCAAAGACTCACTAAAGGGCGGCAGTGGTTCGGACCATCTCATCGGCGCGGCTGGCCGCGACAAGCTCTACGGATCTCGCGGCGACGATGTACTCGATGCGGGCCGGGGTCGCGACCGGCTGGCGGGCGGCCCAGGGGCCGATCTGCTCAAGGGTGGAGCTGGACGCGACCGGTTGCTCGGCGGACCAGGGCGCGACAGGTGTCTCGGCGGCTCCGGCAAGAACGTTCGTAAGTCCTGCCCCTGATAAACTCCAGTCGAATGACCCCGCTGTCGATCCAAAAACTGGTTAGGCCGGTCACTCTCGTCGCTATTGTACTGTTGGCTGGCCTGCTCACCTCAGTTCCGCGAGCAGACGCCGACGTCGATGCTCCGCGTCAATCCAGTCAAAGCAGCCAATTCGACGATGACGCTCAGGATGGCCGCAAGGTCGCTCTTTATGACACTGCCTGGGATCTACCTTCGAGGGCAACCTCAGGCGAGATCACCAGCTACCTCGACCACATCGCCAAGGCTGGCTTTACCGGGGTATGGATTTCCTTCTTGCCGCTCGACGGTTGGGGCGCCGAACTCGAGTACGGCTTCGGGATGATCCCGGCTTCGCTTAACCCGCAACAAGAGTTCATCTTTAACCCAGCCCACATCGAACGTGTGAGATTGGTGCTCGATCAGGCGCACGATCGCGGACTCGAGGTGACGGTGGCCGCCGCTTGGGCCGTCGGCTATGTGCACGGGCACTGGTTCGACGGGTCGTGCCAGAATCTCAATCGCGGTCCACTCTCGGCCAGCAACGCTGAGGCCTACGGCGTGTCGGTAGCCAACGCCATCGGCGACCATCCCGGTCTTAGCGCATGGTTGTTCGGCGGTGACAACTTTTGTAATCGTGAAGACGTCTCCATATGGGACAACATGGCGAGCGGTATCAAAGCCCGCGGTGCGACCCAGCCAATCGGCTATCACACCCCGTCGGGAGGCGACGAACACTTTCGTTTCTCCGATCGTGCCTGGCATGACTTCTTCGCGCCGCAAACCTCTCACTGCAATCCGCCTCGATTCTCCGGCCCAGAACTCAAAGCTGTGGCAAAGGCGACGAACAAACGGGTCATCGCTTCCGAATTACGCTACGAGGCAATGGAGCCCGCGTGGTCCGGATGTAACCTGCATGGTCCTGGCGATCCGGTAACGCCACAAGACGTCCTCAACGATGTTAGGGCTGCCACAAAGGCAGGGGTTGACGGCATCGTGTTCGGTCACAACGAACGATGGCAGTGGCGACAAACCAGCAACGGAGCGGTAGGCAACCCAATCGGATCGCTCGGCTCGGGCGGCGAGGCATTGGCGCTCCAGTATCTCCGCAACAGTAACCTGTTGCCGGGCTCGAACGCTCCCGTACTGTTTTGTGGCCGACGCAGGGCAACGATCATGGGGACCGATGGTGACGACGTTCTAATCGGCACTGGCGGCGCCGATGTGTTCGTTGGCTTGGGCGGCGACGACAAGATTCGCGGCAAGGGAGGTCGCGATATTATCTGTGGCGGTGCGGGTGACGATGTCCTTAAGGGTGGCCCAGGAAACGACTGGATCGGCGGTGGTGCTGGCGCCGACCGTCTCATCGGCAACAGCGGCCGCGATCGCCTCATCGGTGGAATCGACTCGGACTTTTGCAACGGTGGGCGGGGTCGCGATCGTGCACACTCGTGCGAGGTAACGAAAAGTACACCGTAAACTCCTTCTGGTGAGTGCCCCTACCCGTCTGATATTTCTCTGCACCGGCAACGCGGCGCGGTCGGTGATGGCCGCCACGATGTTTGCCGATCGCACCGATCGCACCGAGGGGTTCGATGTTGTCAGCGCTGGAACTCACGTGATCGAAGGGCTGCCGATGAGTAGTCGCACCCGTAAGGCTCTGTTGGCGCGCGGGCACCAAAACCGCAGTCATCTCAGCCACCAACTGACCAGCGATGATATTGAGGGTGCGGCCCTAATCGTGGCGATGGAACCTGGGCATCTGCGTTACATCGAACGACAGTTTCCGTCCGCCCGGAGTCGAGTCGGGCTGTTTCCAACCCTTGTCGAACTGCTCGAGGATGCGCCCTCGCCGGACCGGTTGGCCGCTCGCGTCGACTCGCTCGGTCTTTCGCTAATCGAAGGTTCGGCCGCAGCCGAGGTAGTTGATCCGGCCGGTGGTGAGCAACCGGAGTTCGATCGGGCTGCCGCCGAAATCGACGTGTTGGTCGATCGACTATTAGCGGCGCTAAGACACGCGTGTGAGGCTGGCTAATGAAGCTACGACAACTATGGTGAAAAACGCACTGACCGGACCGGTCTCGCGATCGATAGCGAGACACTGCGGGTGGCATGGCACTTACCAATGACGAATTAGAACACTACTCGCCTTCGGTGCAACGCACTCTCGGGCGACCGCGGCCCAAGTGGCGAGGAGTGATGCATCGGTGGGCTTTCTTTGCTTCGATTCCCATTGGTATTGCTGTGGTAATTCACGCGCAAGGAACCGTCGACCGCGTCGGAGCGGCCACGTTTGGTTTTGGGGTCACGCTGATGCTTGGCGTCAGTACTTTGGTACACCTCAAGACCTATGAACCGAAGCGACTCGAGTTTCTCTTCAACCTCGATCATTCGGCGATCTTCTTGTGCATCGCGACCGGCGCGACCGCAGTCGCCCTTATGGGGCTCGACGGGAATCGACGAATTATCTTGGTCGTCGCATACTGGCTAGGGGCACTGGTTGGGCTATCGGCCGTGTGGTTACCGTTTCATCCACCGAAGGGTTTGATGAACTTTCTCTTCCTCGTCCTCGGCTGGACGGCCCTGCCGATGGGCCCAGCGCTATGGGACAACCTCGGTGGTGACGGGATGCTTCTGTTGGGAATCGGTGCCGCTTTCTACACCGTTGGGGCTGTGATCGTCGGGAGTCGCCGTCCGGATCCCGCCCCGACGATATTTGGCTACCACGAGATTTGGCACTTGTTCGTTATCATCGCAGTCGGGTTTCACTACGCCCTAGTGTTCTTCGTCCTGACCGCCTAGCGCCCCCGGCGCCTGCGACGGGTCCGCGCTTGCTGGGCGGAAACGGGTTCAGATGGCTATTGGATTGGCCGATACTTCAGGTTGACACGAAGGCCGTCGCCTTCAACCAACAACCCTCGGAGCATTTGGTGGGCTATCACAGCCACATGTCGTATTACCGGCGTTCCTCGCAGGAACCGCTCGTGACCGCCGCCTCTAACCCTCGTTCGAGGGTGCTCCTAGCCACAGCCCTCAGCCTCGCTGTGACGGTGATCGCGATGATCGTTGCGATGATCCTCATAGAGAGCGATGCGCGGTCGACGGCAACGCTTTCGACAGCAGAAGCCGCCGCGCAGTCAGAACAGGTACTGCGGACCGGAGTCGCGCTCGGTCTGGCCCTCGTGGGGCTCGGACTCGGGTTCGCTGCAGTCGTTGCGCCGCGCGAGCGGGAATGGACCGGTTTCGCAACGGCTGAAGATAGCAAGGACTTCGTCGGAATCGCCGACCAACAGCGAGAGGAACCAGCGATGAGCGAGCTGTTCGTACGACTCACACGGCGCAACCTATCGCTGGCCGAACGTCAGCTGGTTCTGATCGATGAGCTGGAGATGGACGCCGATCCCGAACTTCTGAGCGACCTCTTCGAGGTAGACAATCTCGTGACCCAAATGAGACGCAACACCGAGAGTCTGCTGGTTCTCGCCGGGAACACACCTCGCTCGGAGGATAGTCCCATCGACTTTGCTGACGTTCTGAGAATCGCTATTGGCCAGGTCGAGGAGTACCCCCGCGTCGACTTGGGAGACGTCAGTTCCCGGCGGGTCGCAGCTGATTTTGTAGTACCCATTGCACATCTTGTTTCCGAGCTACTCGACGTTGTGCTGCGCGGTTGCGATGAGCCTGCGACGGTGTCGCTATCGGCGAGATCTCTACGCGACGGCTCGGCCGAGATCAAGGTCTCAACAATCGGCGACACGATGTCCGAGACTCAGGTCGAGGAGACGAAACAGACCTTTGCAGATCAGCCCGCGCTAAGTCTTCCCAGCTCGAGATCTCTCGGTCTGGCCGTCGCTAAGAATCTTGCCTGCCGATTCGGGGTCGCACTAGCGGTACGTGCCTCCGGCGATGGCCATAGCATCGTTTGCTCGCTCCCGCCGTCTGCATTGGCGGCTACGGTCGAGCTATTCGACCAAGACGTTGCTCCGACTGCCAACCGCGGTCAAAGCCTCGAGGTCGCATGACCTCATCTGGGCCACTTACGATGGCCCTTTGCCTGTTCGCCGAGTCCGTTCCGGGTGTCGAGCATGCACTGCTGCTTTCGAGTGATGGCATGGCTATCGCCAGCTCGAAGATGCTGCTACCCGACGACGGCGAGCGCCTAGCCACTGTTTCGGCTGCCGCAATCGGCTTGGCCGAAGGCTCGACGCGCAGCTCGGGTATAGGTGATGTCCGCGAGATCATGATCGTCATGGAACGATCTCTACTGCTCGTGACCCAAATCGCTGAGGGCAGCTCGCTGGCGGTTCTGAGCGACGCGAGTGCCGATCTGGCGATGGTTGGCCAGGAGATGGGCATGCTGATCGCCCGCTTAGCAGATCAGCTCGGTCAGACTGTTGGCTGTGTCACAGCCAGATAGCAGCGCTACTCCATCACCTCGGTCGCGGCCACCGGCACTGGATCCTTCTCAGACTTGGGACAATCTCGGCCTGCTTGCGATCTTCTTGATCGCTAACCGCTTCGCTGGTCTTCGTTGGGCAATCGCGGGAGCGTCTCTTTGGGGCGTTCGCTCGATGATCATGCGAAAACGTCGCGGCTCACCGATCGGAAAGTTCTTACCTCTGCTACTGGTGTATCTAGTCGTCCGGGGTGCACTCGGAATAATCTTTGACTCCGAGGACGTGTACTTCGGAATCGGTATCGGCACCAAGGTGGTCATCGGTCTCGCGCTGATCGGGTCGGTGCTGGTCGGCAAGCCGCTCATGGACCGATTGGTACCATTGGTGTTTCCCTTCGACGACGCGACCAAGCAACACCGAATCTACCGCTCGACGATGACCCACCTAACCCTGTTGGGTGCTGCCTTCGAGCTGGTGTCGTCGGTGTGGGATGTGTGGCTACTGGCCAACTCGTCGGTTACCGGATACGTGCTGATCAGGTTCCTGGTCGGAACCGTACTGGGGATCGTCGTATTCGTTGGAGCGTTCTTTTATGCCCAACGTCGACTCGACAAGATTCCCGGGTTCGAAGGGCTGTTCAAGATGCTCGAAAGAATGAGCACGCTCTGATTTTCGCAGGCGCAATCGCCGTTCGCTTCGCTCTCTAACCACATGATGCGCTGGCGCGCTTCATGTGCGGGCAGGGCGGCCTCGATGCGCGCTGCTGATGCTGGCGCCTGACCCGTCGTTCGTCCCTCACTCCTTGTTTCTCGCAGGCGCAATCCGGCCCTGGCGGGCCTCGATGCGCGCTGCTGATGCTGGCGCCCGACCCGTCGCTCGTTACTCGCTCCTGGGCTTTGGTTTTGCTTTGGCGCCATGCCCTGCTGGCACCCTTGCTACTTGGGTGGTCGGCGTCTACCTGACGGCTTGTTGCTTGAGTCGCCTGCCTTGCTCGCTCCGACTGGGTGCCAAACAGTAGGGTCTCAACTATGGACCGTTTGTTTCATATCGCTTCCCTCAGCGACTGGGAGGGTGCCCAACCCAACAAGCGCTATGAACAGGGCTTGGAAGCCGACGGGTTCATCCATTTGTCACAACGCGACCAAGTGCTCACGCCCGCAAATCTTTGGTACAGCGGGCGCCAAGACTTGCTGTTGTTGGTGATCGACGAGGCTCTACTGCTCAGCGAAGTGCTCCGCGAGCCCGGCACTGCCACAACCGAACTCTTTCCTCACCTCTACGGGCCACTCAACACCGAAGCAGTCTGCCAAGTATTCGAGTTTCGCCCCGACGACAACGGCGGGTTCAGCCACCTACCAGAAGGAGTCTGACCTAAAATTCTGGTGTCAGACATGTCCCTAATTGAGCGTCTCTAATCCGCCCGTTGGGTGGTGTCAGACACGTCTCTAAATCCTGGGTGTGCGATCGGATTGTTGGTTTGTTGCCAGGAATTAGAAACGTATCGGACACCGAAGGTTGTGTCTGGGTTGGTGTCGGCTCGACGCCAAAGCATGCAGGAGAGCGACGGGTCGGGCGCCAGCGTCAGCAGCGCGCATCGAGGGCGCCAAGCGCCCGGATTGTGCCTGCGAGAAACAACGAGGCCCGTCAGGGCCGGATTGCGCCTTGCGGGTAAAACAGTGAACCATTCGCCTTTACAAGGCGTCTAGGAGTACAACAGAGTAAATAGGTGTGGATAGGTAACGAGGGATTACAGGGGCGAAGTCGGTGAACGAGCCGGATCCAACGATCATCAGAGCAGCGGCAAAGGGTGACCACGCCGCGTTCGCTGACCTGGTGAGCCTCTATCAAGAGCCGGTTTGGCGATTTCTCACCCGCTATGTCGGCGACGCTCACCTCGCCGAGGACCTAACCCAAGAAACCTTCCTCAAACTGCATCGGCGGCTCGGTAGCTACCGATTCAGGTCGAAGTTTTCGACTTGGGTGTTCTCGATTGCTCGCAATTCCGCCATTGACGCTCATCGCAGCGCCACCCGACGCAACCGACTTCCCGACGTAGCTCCGAGGGCCGCCCCGATCGGGCAACCGGGCTTAGGTGCCGAACTCGATGAAGCGCTCGCATCGCTCAGTCCTAAGTTGCGAGAGGCCTTGCTTTTGGTCGAGGTGCTTGGGCTTCGTTACCGCGAGGTGGCTGAAGTACTCGAGGTTCCCATCGGCACAGTGAAGAGTCGTGTGTTTCACGCACGCAACGAACTCTCGGACTTTCTCACCGACGAGGTGGGCGAATCGGATGGCGGCACGACCGCCTCGTTTGGGAACGCCAGATGATCTGCCACACAGCTCGTGCGGCTCTATCGGTTCAAGCCGACGACGAGTTGATGATCGACCCGCTGCTCACCACCGAGCAAATCGATCGACACGTGGTTGATTGCAGCAGCTGTCAAGCCTTCGTCGAGTCGACCCGACACACCCGCCAAATGTTGCGACTCGGCACTGTCGGTGCTGCACCCAATGTCATCGATGACGTACTTGCCCAACTGCCAAAGAGATCGCATCGTCAGCGTCGGCTCGGGCAGAGCGTTGTTGTCATCGCTGCGGTCGGGGCTGTCTTCGTCGCCGGTTCGGCGCTGCAACGCTCCGGTGATCAGTTCGGTGACGTTCTGGCCGGAGTCTCGCCACCTCCTCTCATCGCCGAAGATATAGCCAGCTTCCTTGCACCGGTATCGACCGAACCTCCACTTGAAAATGTGCATGTGGTCTGGGATTCGAATCTTCTGACACGGGCAGACACCGATCGGATAGCCTCGCATGAGTTCGTAACCAGGAGTGCGGTCGCTGCTCTGAGCACCGTCGAGATAACCGCCGCCGAGGCTGTCTCTGGCCCGTCGATGGTCGAGGTGCTCTCGTTCGACCCGAGTACGTACTCCGAGTTTGTGCCCGGCGTCGATCGTGAAGCTATGTCGAGTCTGGCCGAGAACGAGGCGGTAGTAGCAGCGTCAGCGGCCACCAACCGGGGGCTCGATCCTGGCACCGTGGTCACTCTGAGCAACGGAGTCGAGGTGCTCGTCACTGCGGTTGTACCCGACGGTGTCATCGCAGATGCCGATTTGGCTTTGGTCGATTCTACCGTCGCTGCGCTCGGCGCAGCGAGCGATCCGTTCGTGCTCATCGACTCCAGCGTCGCTGGCTCTGTAGTAGCCGAATCGATCGCAGTTAGCGAGCAAAGCACGCTGGTGGTGGTCGAGCGAGCAGCCAACGCTTCACGGCGGGTGGCGCCAAAGCTCTACAGTTCGCAGCGTTTGGACGGTTCTGGCTCACTCAATAGCGGGCCAAGGATTGTCCGAAGCACATTGCCCTTGCTCGGTGAGGTCGAATGCAGGCCCAAGGTTGTGCGTGCGCTCACCGGAGCGATGAACCGCTTGGTCGCCCGTGGCCTATCCGCTCTAATCGATCCCGATTCAACGATTATCTGCTTTGATCCGGAACGAACACCCGAGACCTCCGGTCACTGGCATCACGACGACGGTCGATCCATCGACATCAACCTCACCGGCGCGGGAGGCGATCCAGCAGCTGTCGATCGTCGTCTTATCCGAATCCTGTCGAGGTTTGGTTTTGATTGGGGTGGAGACTTCTTGCTAGACCAACCATCACACTTCGAGTTCGTGGGTTCGCGTAAAGCTGACCCACTGCCGCCAAGCGACACTGCCACCGTCGCTGGCGACATTGCCGCTGGCTGAGCGTTTGTTCAAACCCCTCCTGAACAAACGTCAGCCAGCGGTCTAATCAGGTTCTCCAAGATCTTCTTTGAGACTGTCGGAGGCGGAACGAAGCTTTCTAGTTCAGGCCGAATTGCCGGTCGCCAGCATCGCCGAGCCCAGGAACTATGAACCCCACTTCGTTTAGGCGATCGTCGATGGAAGCGGTGAACAGATCGGCGTTAAAGCCCGCATCTTCGAATGCTTTGATGCCCTCGGGTGCTGCTAGAACACAGAGCACGGTGAGCTGCCCAGCGTTGGAATCGCGAAGAATTTCGCAGGTGTGAATGAGTGAGCCGCCGGTTGCCAGCATTGGGTCGAGCACCACTACAGGTCGACCATTTAGGTCCTCGGGCACGGTGTTCACGTACGCGTGAGGGAGCAGGGTCTGCTCGTCGCGGCGCAAGCCAACAAAACCAACGCGGGCTTCGGGAACGACCTCGTGAACCGCATCGAGCATGCCCAACCCAGCGCGCATTACCGGCACCAGCAGGGGAGGATTGGTTAGAGCAACTCCTGTGGTGGGCGCTACAGGAGTATCGATGTCGATGGTGCTCACCTTCACCGACCGAAGGGCCTCGTATGCCAAGAATCCAGACAGGTCGCGCAGAGCGCGCCGAAAATCGGTCCGATCGGTCAGCTCATTGCGTAGTCGGGTAAGCCGTTCGATGGCCAACGGGTGATCGATGATAGTTACTGCCATTTGGTTCAGGTCCTTCGTCGGCGGTACTCGGCGTACCAGGTGAGATGGTCTAGCGCTGTTACCGCGCGGTTAGCTGTCGGGTAGCAAAGCCGGTTGGTTTCGCGCACGGCCACCACCCCAGGATTGTCGGGTCTCGCAACGGCGAGTTCTGTGGCGGTGAGGATTGGCTTGGTGGTCCGTTCGCTTAGCTCGGCCGCGGCAGCAGCAAACCGCCTGTCTTGGCGTTCGTGGAAGTCGACGATTCGTTCTAGGCCATGGTCGGGGTAGAACTTGCCTGTTCGCATCAGGTCGGCTTGATTCGATTGGATTCCCAGTCCGAGGTACACGATTGCATCGATCGCTTCGTGCTCGGCGACCAATTCCATCACTGTGACAATGGTGTCGCGCGTCTCGCCGCCGGCCAGATCGATCGGGTTGCTCTTGCTCCAACGCGGGGGAAGCTCTTGGTCGAGTGCCGCCCGAAGGTCGTCTGGCAGGGGGGCCAACTCGATATTGCTTGCCGAGGTGAGCGCGTCGGCGGCAACTACACCCCATCCACCGGCGCTTGTGAGCACCGCGACGTTTCGGCCAGCGGGGAGCGGTTGGGTTGCAAAGGATGCGGCGGCCTCGAATGCTTCTTCTACCGTAGCGGCCCGCACAATCCCTGCTTGGCGAGCCATTCCCGAAAACACGGCGTCATCTGTGGCGAGCGCACCTGTATGTGACGCGGCAGCGCGTTGGCCGCCACTGGTTGCACCGCCCTTTAGCACGACGATGGGCTTGCGCAGGGCGAGTGGCTTTACCCGTTCGTAAAAGTCGCGACCGTCGTCGATGCCCTCGACATAAACCAAACTCACCTTTGTTGCGGGGTCTTCGGTGAACCATTCGAGGTAATCGATGATGCCGGTAGCGGCGGCGTTGCCAGCCGAAACCGACCGGCTTACGCCGATTCCCGATTGCAAGGCGTAGTTGTTGAACGACGACACGAAGTTGCCCGACTGACTTGCGACCGCGATCGAGCCGGATGGAGGGTACGGCGCCACGATCTGGGCACAAAGCTTGGCCGGTGGCGAAACTACTCCCTGACCGTTCGGGCCAGCCAGAATCAGGTTGAGTTCATCGGCGATCGCTACCAACCGGCCCTCGGCGGCAATTCCATCATCACCGGCTTCGCTGTAACCAGCAGCTGCCATGAACACGGCCTTGACCCCGCGCGCCGCGCACTCGCGTAGCAACTGTTCATTAACAGACGGGGGAGTGCAAACGAACAGGAGCTCGGCAGCACCCATGGGCAGTTGCTCGGGCGAGTCGAGAACCTCAACGCCAAGAACTTCGCCAGGCTCGCGGCCAAGGGCGAACACCGGCCCTTCAAATCCGCAGCGAAGGATATTGTGCAGCGAGACGAAACCGAACTTTCCGGGATGTGAGCTTGCCCCAGCCACTACCACACCTGCTGGTTCGAAGAGGTACTTTAGGTCACTCATCGCCGATCTCCACCAGCGCATCGACGGCGATCGGCTTACCATCGCAGATAATGAGCGGGTTCAGATCGATCGACACGATGTTGGCCGAATTAGTGCCGAGTTCGCCGAGTCCTACCAACAACTCGATCAGAACGCCGCGGTCGACCTCGGGTTCGCCTCGAAAGGCCCCCAGCAGTTTCTGCGACGATAGTTCGTCGATCATTTCCGCGGCATCGGTTGGTGAAACAGGCGCTAGCCGAAAGCTGACGTCGGCTACCGCTTCGGCAAGAATTCCGCCGAGACCCAGCATCACCGTCGGGCCAAATTGCGGGTCGGTGGCTAACCCTGCGATGAGTTCGCGATTGCCGGCGATCATCGACGAGACGAGCACGCTAACCTCACCGTCAGCCGGTGACGCGGCATCGAGCAGTTCCGAAATTGCATCCGATAGTTCGACCTTCGATTTGATGTTTAGACGTACCAGACCCCGCTCGCTCTTGTGGGCTATAGCGTCGCCGCAGAGTTTCGCGACGAGCGGGAAATCTAGATCTATCTGATCGTCGGCGGTCGACACTGTCACGTATGGCGATACCGGCACACCGGCCTTGGCCACGAGTGCGCGGGAATCGGCTTCGGAGAGGGTTGGCACAGCACTTTGCTATTGCCCGGTTGCTCCACGCGCCAACCCGGTCTGACAGATTTGGGGCACCGCGCCTATCGTCAGGTATTCCTAGGGGGAATAAATGAGCGAAGAATCTGCTGCTAACGCAATGAACTGGGATGAGGCGACCAGTGCGCTGTTAAGCGTTGGAAGCCCTTTCGAGATGACTACCGAAACCATCCTCGGCGAGAAGATGGCGGTGTTCTCGAAGCGAGCCCCGTCGCTGCGAGCCTTGCTCGCGCAGTCCGCTAACCATGGCGACAGCGAGTACTACGTCTTTGATACAGGTGAGCGATGCAGCTTTATCGAGAACGTCGACCGGGTGGCTGCTCTAGCGTCAGCGCTTGCCGACAAGGGGATTGTCAAGGGCGATCGAATCGCCATTCTGAGCGCTAACAACCCACAGTGGTTAACCATCTACTGGGCTGTGGTCAGCCTTGGGGGTGTCGTGGTAGCGATGAACGGCTGGTGGTCTGCCGAGGAGGTCAGTAGGGGACTCCGAGCCGCCGATCCGAGCCTGTTGTTCCTGGATCGGCGCAGACTCGAACGGATCGACGAAGTAGACACGGGGGTACCCACGCTCCTGATCGAAGACACCGTCGAAGAAATGATCCACGCTAACGCTGGGGAGACATTGCCTGAGGTTGAGTTATCGGAGGACGATCCAGCTGTGCTGCTGTTCACTAGCGGTACTACGGGACAACCCAAAGGGGCACTGCTCAGTCACCGCAACGTAATCGGTTTCGTGATGACCGCTTTCTTTCTGGGTGCTCGGATGAGCATGATAAATCCTGGACAGCGGGCAACACCTGGGGTGTACCTCGCGGCGTTTCCGTTGTTTCATGTTGCTGGCTTGTTCACCTCGGCCACCACGCAGCTCGCTGCCGGTTCCAAAACGGTTTGGACGACGGGCCGATTCGATGCCGGAAAGGTCATCGAGCTGTCGCGGCAGGAGAAGATAACGAACTGGAGCGGTGCGGCCACCCATATATGGCGCTTACTCGACCACCCAGCCTTTGAAGGATTTGATGGCACGCAGCTATCGGGCGTGGCTATTGGAGGCTCCGCGACTACTCCAGAGCTAATACGGGCAACCGAGGAACGATTGCCGCACCTTATGGGTACCTTCGCCAGCGGCTACGGCAGTACCGAGACGGGTTCGCTTATCAGCCATGCCAGCAACGCGATGCTTATGGCCGACAGCGCCAGTGTTGGGCCTCCTCTGCCTGGCGTGGAAGTGCGCATTGTCGACGACTCGGGCGAAGCTGTCGAAGATGGAATCGACGGCAACATCTTGGTTCGTTCAGCGCTCGTCATGCTCGGCTACTGGGATAACGATGAGGCGAATGCTGACACCTTGCTTCCGGGTCGGTGGCTCAAGACAGGTGATTTCGGACAGCTTCGCGATGGCCAATTACGGCTGGCCTCGCGCAAACGCGACCTCATCATCCGAGGTGGCGAGAACATCTATCCGGCCGAGGTAGAGAATCGTCTTGAACAGCATCCCGACGTGGCCGAGGTCGCCGTATTTGGTGTCGATCATCGCGAGCTCGGTCAAGAGGTCAAAGCGGTGGTCGTACCGCTAGAACGGTCTAGTCCTTCAGAGGCGGATCTGAAGGCCTGGGTCGCCGAAGCGCTCGCCTACTTCAAAGTTCCTGCACACGTCGAGGTGCGAGACGAGCCAATGCCGAGGAACGCAACCGGGAAGATCTTGAAGAACGTCCTAAGAGGTGATTCAGAAAACCTCTTCGTAGAAGAATAGTGAGGCCCACCCAAACTCGGTGGAGTTAGCTACACCAATATGGGTAACTCCACCCAGATTCCGATTTACAGGCCTTCGTAGGCGGGATTGATTATGTTCTCGATCAACTCGACGCGTTGCTCGAACGGCAAGAATGCGCTCTTCGCTGCGTTTACAGTCACCCTGTGCAAATTACTCCAATCCCAAGCATGATCCCGCACCAACGCGAGCATCTCAGAGGTTGTGGTGACTCGGCTCATCAAGCGATTGTCGGTGTTGACGGTTACCCGAAACCCGAGTTCGTAAAGCAGTCCGATCGGATGCTGGGCTACCGATTCGACAGCGCCGATGTGCACGTTTGAGGTCGGGCATATCTCGAGTGGGATTCGGCGGTCTCGCACATAGGCGGCCAGCGGGCCGACCGTCGGTGAGTCGCCTGACATGTCGATATCGTCGATGATTCGGTAACCGTGGCCGAGACGTTCTGCTCCGCACCATTGCAGTGCTTTCCAGATCGAGCGGGGACCGAATGCTTCGCCTGCATGGATAGTGAAATGGAAGCTCTCGCGTTGTAGAAGGTGAAATGCTGCCAAATGTAGTTCGGGCGGATACCCGTCCTCTGGGCCAGCGATGTCGAAGCCAACGACGCCGCGATCGCGGTGGCGTAACGCGGCTTCAGCTATCTCTACACTGTCCGACTGGTTTCTAAGCGCTACCGCCAGCACCCCTACCTTTAGCAGGGTGCCTTTACTCCCCTCGGCGAGCCCCGCCACGACAGTCTCAATGATTTCGTCGAGGACCATTCCACCGCTGGTATGAAGTGAAGGGCCGAAGCGAACTTCGGCGTACACGACCCCATCGGCCGCCAAGTCTTGCGCTGCCTCGCTCGCGACTCGGTGTAGAGCGTCTGGGGTCTGCATTACCCCGAAGGTGTGACTGAACTTCTCGAGGTACTTAGGCAGGTCTCCAACGTCGTCACCTCCGCAGAAGAACCATTTCTCGAGTTTGGTGGCATCGGTGCTCGGTAACGCGTGACCGACCGCGTCGGCGAGTTCGATGACCGTCGAAGGGCGCAGACCACCGTCGAGATGGTCGTGCAGCAGCACCTTGGGTACAGACCGGATCTGCTCAGGGCTAGGAATCGAAGCCATAATACAATCCAAGCACTTTAGTTAAAGCTTGCAGGAGTCTGTGGAGCCGGGCAGGCGATAGCGGTTCTTTGCTACGAGGCCATAAACGAGGCTCGCCAACCATGATACTGGTGGGGTGACGATCAGAATCCCGATGAGCGACCACGGCTGTCCAGAAGCTTTGAGTGCCTCGCCGATGCCACGGTGACCGCGATGGGTCGCTCCAGACTCGTCTACCCAATAGGCGGCCGAGGTAACGTCGGCTTCGGTCAGGCCAAGTGATTCGAGATCGAGCGCTTGCCACGGCTGAACCGCCACATTGGGCGGAAGTATCGACTTCACCCATCCAGCCGACGTAGTGCAGAAACCGCAGTCTCCATCAAAGATCAGCATTGGGGGGTGCTCCGAAGGTACTAACTAGTGGTTGCGTCCCAAGTTCGGCTTGCGCCCATGGTTGGCTTTACTGCGGCGGGCCTTGGCCCGCTTCTTCTGTGTGCGCTTCGACATAGTTCATAAACGATAGCCGCAACCAAGACAACTACCGCCACCGCGCGCGCTATATTGCTTTTCTCCGCCTTCGGCTCCGGCGCTTCGCTATGTCTTTTGGCTTTGTGAACTCGCCCTTGCTGGCGCGGCGGGACTGCTCGGTCCTGTTGTCTCCGCCTTCGGCTCCGGCGCTTCGCTATGTCTTTTGGCTTTGTGAACTCGCCC
>CBERPN010000037.1:0-20321 GCA_965524675.1 uncultured bacterium | reverse complement strand
GCGCTCGATGTTTGTGTGACGGCAACCGCAACCGATGCCCTCGACTACGGCTACTCGGTGACACTGCTCGGCGACGCCGTCCGGGCGGTAAACATCGACCCCTGCGATGGGCCCCAAGCAATAACCGAACTCCTCGAAATGGGATGTCGGATACTCCCCTAGCGTCAGGACACTAGGGGAGTAGAACCTCTGGGTTCGGACCGGCCTGGTAGTTGCGCTTGATCGCCTGCGGCCGCAATGCTCTGTCGTACACGGCGACCAAGTGCATCTCGCCAGAGAACGCTTGACCGCCATCGACGCGCGACCCAAGGCTGAGTCGGTGTTGGCTGCCCCACAACAGGTTGCCGCGGACTCTCCAAGCAGCGACACGTTTACCGTTTAGGAACACTCGCACCACGCCCTTGCGGCTACGAGTTACCGCGACGTGGATCAGCTCGTCGCTGGTGTCGACGGCTCTTGTCTTGAGAATCTGTCCGCGCCGGCCGGTAAGTGATGTAGCGATTGTGGTGGTGAGCTTCACCTCGCCTGAGCGAAGCTTCTGAAGGCCGAGACTTGCCGTGACGTTCGCAGAGTTGTGTTCGATGGCGATAACGCGCCTAACCCCGCGGCGCAGCTCGCTCGGATCGATCCAAGCCTCAAGGGTGAAAGCGTCGCTTTGAGCAATCCGTCGGGTCACTTTGGTGGCCGGCCGCTTTGAGGTAGCGGTGGTACTACGGACGAACTCGAGCCCTGACGGTGTGTAGAGCACCCGGTCGGGCTTTGCGATAGTCAGATCGACTCGACGACCCTCGCCGGACTCATCGGTAATGCGACCCTGGTCGATCGCTCTGTCGGATTCGTTGAATCCATAGAGTGCGATGAGACCTTTGTTGACACGTCCGAAATCTGCCGAATTGAATAGTGCTCGATAAGTTGTTGGCGTTTCGGCGCTGGTGATTGCTCGGGTCCGAGAAATTACATCAGCCCAGCCGGCAAACTCTGATCGAACGTCTCCTACAGTAAGCTCGGCTGGTGCTTCGATCACGTGTTCGAAACCTGGGGTGGTATCGATCAGGAAGGGCGCCGAGTGGGTAATGCCATCGACGCTGATGGTGCCACCCTTCACGTTTGAGTCGATGGTTACCGGAACCTTGCGTGGCGTGACCGATTGCGAGGCGGTAGCGGTGAGGCCGTCTTGGTCGGCGACGGTGACCGTAATTGTGAACCCGGTCTCGCCCTCGAATGAATGCCCCTGCGATGGCACCACGATCGAGTGCTTGGGACCATTGTTCGCGGTATCGAATGGATGCTGGTGGTCGTCGTGATCGAACAACACGGTCCAGTAGTAGGCATCGTCGGCGAGGGTACTGTCGCCATCGCTGGCCGAAGCGGTAGCGGTGATGATGTCGCCCGCCTTGAAATCATCGCTAGCTACCGGGATGCTTAGCGAAATCGTTGGGGCCACGCCCACCTGAATTCGGATCTGTCGAGACGTAGTTTCTAGCTGCCCGTCGCTTACCGTCAGACGAACGTCGTAAGTGCCCGGCACGTCGTAGCGGTGATGCGGTTGAGGTTCGGTGGTAGAGGTTCCGTCTCCGAAGTCCCAGAAGTAGCTGAGCTCCTGGCCCTCAGGGTCGAAGGCATCGGCATCGAAGGAGACATCGAGCGGTGCTTGCCCACCCGTGGGCGTGGTGAGGGTCGAATTGATCACGGGCGCGCGGTTGGCGAGTTGGCCGGTAAATCGCAATCGTCGCACCTCGCCGAAGTTTCCCTCGAAGAAGAAGCTGAGGAAGTACAAGTGTCCGTCGGGGCCCTGATCGATCCATGAGACGAAGCGGTCGGTATCGAATAGTTGTTGGGTTCCCTGGCTCGTTGTTCCGCCGTCTAGGTCGACGCTGAGGACAGTGCCGCGAGCGAAGTCGGCATAGACGTAGTCGCCTTCGAGTTCGGGCACTCCATTGCGGATCACGGTGCCACCAGTGATTGAAGCGTTCAGACAGCACCCGCCGAGGGTCTCGTGTGCATAGCTGTGAACCGGCCCAGTTACACCGTCGGGACAGGTAGGGCCATTCTTGGGTTGACCCAAAGGCCCCTCGCAGAGCGGCCATCCGTAGTTCGCTCCAGGCGTCACGATGTTTGCTTCTTCATATGCAGTCGCCGCGTCGTTACCACCGACATCGCCTAGCCAGAGCCGTCCTGTCGGCAAGTCCCAAGACGCTCGAAACGGGTTACGAAAACCGTAGGCCCAGATCTCGTCGATGTTTGGCCCGGCCCCATCGAAGAACGGGTTGTCGGTGGGCACCGAACCGTCGAGTTCGATCCGCAGAACCTTGCCGAACACGTTCTGAAGCGATTGTGAGTTCGCGGCGTGGAAGCCGTCGCCGATGCTCAGGTAAAGCTTTGAATCGGGGCCGATTGTGAGTGAGCCTCCGGTGTGGTTCTCGCTACCCCAAGTGCTGTGCAAGGGTCCAGGATTGGCCCAGATGACGGTTTCACCGTTCGCGTCGCTGGCAGATCCGGTGAACACGAACCGGCCGATTCGCAGGCGTCCGCTCGAACGTGATTTGTAGTAGACGTAAACGAAGCCGTTGGCTGAGTGGTTGCGGTCAACGACTAAATCGAGCGAACCGTTCTCGCCATCATCGTCGACATCGGCGATTTGGATCCACTGGGTGGCGCTACCAGCAGTCGGGTCAACAATAGAAATCTGACCGGATTGAGAAAGTACCAGCATGCGGCCGTCGGGGAGCCAATCGGCAGCGATCGCGCGGTTGAATCCTCCGGCGACGAACTCGTTGTTGAAGTCGCCTTGCGCAATGTTGGTCGAGCCCGGTTGAGCAGCGACGGAGGGCGCTGCAAGCAGCGCGGCAGCGAGCGTAACGGCGAGAACCAGCGTGGTCGACAGGCGGATCCGAGCAGGAGGAGAAGAAGCCAGAGGCCAATGAGATTAGATGGTCAACGGTAAGTTTCAGTCATTGTGAATAAATGAAAGGTCATTAGGCACAGTTTTGGACGGAGATGGGTGTTCAGCCCCTAGGTCTATAGATCCGCGAACTCTGATAGCTGTGCCAGGGTCGCCATCATCCGTTGTTGCCAGTTTCCGACGGTCGATCCCGGCAGATTTTGTCGCCCTCGTTCAAGCCAGAGGTCCTCGAGGCTCACAATCACCAGGTCGGCGGGGCTTGATCGTAGTTCGGTGATGAGGGAGCGGAGCCCAGAATGCGGGTCGGGGCGACCATCCCAGGTTTCGGCAAAGCTGGCCATATCGTGAGTATTGACCAGCGCCATCGACCCTTTGGGTGGGCTCGCGGCTAGCCCCCCACTTTCGTCGAGATGGTCCTGAGCGATGAACATCCCAGCGATTCCATGCTCGAAAAGAGTTTGGTTGACGCCTGCAGGCACGGTGCCAAGATTCTCGCCGACGACGACAGCCGAAGCTCGAAACGACTCTAGGGCGATTATCGCCAGTAACTCCTCGGCAGGATATGTGACGTAGGCGCCTTGGGTTGCCCCTGCGCCCTGGGGAATCCACCAGCGCCGAAAGAGTCCCATTATGTGGTCGATTCTCAACAGCCCGCCCAGTGCGATCTGATGTCGTAACCCCTCGATCAGGTAGCGATGTCCGGTTCGCCGAGACACCTCGGGGTGGATCGGAACTAGCTCCCAATTCTGCCCGCCCGAAAAGAACGTATCGGGAGGTGCGCCGATGCTCACAGCGTTGACGAACAGCTCGCGGTTCGCCCAGATGTCGTATCCGTCGACGTGAACTCCCACCGGGTAGTCGAGGCCGATCATGACGCCATCACTTCGAGCCGAGCTAGCAAGCGACCGCATCTGAAGGTCGATTGCCCACTGTGCCGCGAGTTGCCAGCGGGCGCGTCCCGCGTCGACCATCTCATTGGTCACCGCTCCGCCGCAGGCCGGCACTGCCCAGGTACGCCATTGCTGTCCATGTTGCTCGCCATAAGCCCTGAACCGCGAATAGTCGATGGCGTGGGGATGCAGCGCGGCCCAGGCATCGATCCGACGATCGCCCAGGATGCGGTCGACTAAGGCTCGGGTCTGATGCTGCGCCAGTTGATAGTCGACAGTTCTGCTCGGGCCTCCTGTCGGTTGATCAGCGGCCGCATCGGGCGAGAACGGAGCTGATGTCGGATCGAGATAGATCTCGTTCCAAAACAACAGCGAGACGGGAGAGTATGGGCTCGGATTCCGTCCAGGTTCGACGAAGGTCGGCAACAGCGGAAGCGTGCCTACTATCCCGGCCCCTTGGCCGCCAGCCCAGCTGATGAGCTCGCGAAGATGGCTGAGATCGCCAATTCCGCGGTCGTCGTCGCGACGAAGCGCGTACACGGGAGCGAACACTCCCCATTGTTTGCCAGCGGGCTGGTGTGCCTTGCGCGGGGCGGCGATGACAAGAGTCGACTCGCCCGTCGTGCCCGCGAGGCGAAGGCGGTGATAGCCCAACGGAATCTCGATTCCGAATCTCCACCATGTTCCAGAGCCGATGGCTTCACCCTCGATGGTCTCGCCAGCTTCGGTCTCGATGGTGAACCGTGCGCTGTTGTTTCTATCGCCGTTGCGTCCGATCGCTGTGAGTGATCCGCCCCACGCGACCACAACCGGCTGAATTGTGAGCGGTTCTAAGTCGTGGTTATCGAGCGCGTCGAGCACAGCTTCGACCGAGTCGGGTTGAGCGGCGACAGTTTTACCGTCGACATCGACATACTCACAGAGCACCCCAGCCCGGCCAGCCCGGTCCAACAAATCGGAACGGGCTCCGGGTACCACTAGGAGCTCGAGTTTGTTGCGGCGGGAGCGAGGAACACTACGCCCAACGGTGGCACTGTGATGGTCAGCGAGTGTTCGCGGCCGTGCGACGAGTCGTCGGTAGCTGCCAGCGAACCCATGTTTCCAACGTTGGAGCCGCCATAGCTAGCGCTGTCGCTATTGAGTAGTTCGGTCCAGGCTCCGCTAGCTGAAACGCCGATGCGGTAGTCGTGGCGAGGAATCGGTGTGAAGTTAACTGCCACTACCACAGGCCGCTCGCCGGGCGCGAGCCGCTCGAACACCAGCACTGCGTTGGCGTCGTCGTCGCCAACGATCCACGAGAAACCCTCTGGATCGAAGTCGAGGCGATGCAGCGCAGGTTCGGATCGAAGCAGCCGGTTCAAATCGCCTACGAGCTGTGCAATACCTTGATGCTCGGGATACTCGAGCAGATCCCAACGCAGTTCTTGTGTGTGATTCCACTCATCGGACACCGCGAACTCAGAACCCATGAACAGCAACTTCTTGCCGGGCTGGGCCCACTGATAGCTATAGAGCAGCCGAAGGTTAGCCAGCTGTTGCCAGCGCTCGCCGGGCATCTTTGCGACTATCGAACCCTTCCCGTGAACGACCTCGTCGTGCGAAAGCGGCAGCACAAAGTTCTCGGTGAATGCGTAGAGCATGCGGAATGTAATCTCGCCATGGTGATGACTGCGGTGAACCGGGTCGCGTTGCAGATACTGGAGAGTGTCGTGCATCCACCCCATGTCCCATTTCATCCCGAAGCCCAAGCCGCCGGTGTTGGTGGGACGAGAGACGCCAGCCCAAGCGGTGGATTCTTCAGCGATCATTGCAATGTCGGGATGGCGATTGTAAACCGATTCGTTTAGCTGTCGCAGGAACTGCACTGCGCCGAGGTTTTCGTTGCCCCCGAATTCGTTTGGAATCCACTCGCCCGCGGCGCGCGAATAGTCGCGGTAGAGCATCGAGGCGACCGCATCGACCCGGATCCCGTCGACGTGATATTCGTCGAGCCAGAACATGGCGCTCGACATCAAGAAGCTACGCACCTCATGGCGGTCGTAGTTAAAGATGGCGCTCTTCCAGTCGGGATGAAACCCCATACGCGGGTCGGCGTGCTCATAGAGATGGGTGCCGTCGAACTTGGCCAAGCCGTGCGCATCTTCGGGAAAGTGCGATGGCACCCAATCGAGCAGCACGCCGAACCCTCGGCGGTGCATGAACTCGACGAAATACTTGAAGTCTTGTGGGGAGCCGTAACGGGCGGTAGGGGCGAAGTATCCGAGGGTCTGATACCCCCACGACGGATAATACGGGTGCTCCATGATGGGTAGCAGTTCGACATGAGTGAACCCGGTGTTGTCAAGATAGTCGGCAAGTTGGTGAGCCAACGCCCGGTACCCACCCGGTTCGTAACGCCACGACCCTAGGTGTAACTCATAGATAGAGATGGGCGCATCCAGGGCATTATTGGCCGCCCTCTCACTCATCCACGATTGATCTGTCCAGTCGTAGCTAAGGTCGGCGACGATCGATGCCGTAAGCGGCGCTTCTTCAGCCGAGAATGCCACTGGATCGGCCTTGTCATACACCGCAGCATCTCTGCCGTGAATCCTGAACTTGTAGCGGTCACCAATCGCCGCGTTAGCGATCAGGCCATGCCAGATTCCGGAGTGGTCGGGAAAGAGAGTGTCGTCAGCTCCGTCCCACCCGTTCCAGTCGCCGATAACTTCGAGTCGTTCTGCATTCGGCGCCCAAACTGCGAACCAAACGCCTTCAACTTGGGGGTGCGCCCCTAAGACTTTGGCGAGGTCGACATGAGAACCTGAGTTGAACTTCGAACGGTCCTCATCGGTTATGTGCATCGGGTTGACCCTATCTACAGATCGGCGTGAGCTAGTGCTGGTAGCGACCATCGATGATGTCATGAGATCTCATCGACCGAGATGAGTCGACATTCAGGCGAGTCACTCTCTCAATGAAATTGTATTCGCTACTCTCCCAGTGAAAAACTGGCTCCCATTGTCGATAGAAAACGACAAGATGGAGCGGGCTGGGAATTGAACAGCCCGATCGTGCCGCCCAGCCCGTAGGTTTGAACACAATGGAATCCGCAGACCGCCCTCGCACGTTGAGCATGGTCCTCGCAGGTGGTGAGGGATCGCGCCTTCATCCGCTAACGGTTCATCGTGCGAAGCCCGCCGTGCCCTTCGGCGGGCAGTACCGGCTCATCGATTTCGCGTTATCTAATCTTGTAAACGGCGGCTACCGAAAGATCGTCGTACTCACCCAGTACAAAAGTCATAGCCTCGACGTGCACATCAGTCGTACTTGGCGGCTTTCGACCATGCTCGGCTCCTATGTCACTACGGTGCCAGCACAGATGAGGCGAGGGCCGCATTGGTTCGCTGGTTCAGCCGACGCGCTATTTCAGAACATGAACCTCATCGACGACGAAGATCCGGAGTACATTTTTGTGTTCGGCGCCGATCACATCTATCGCATCGATCCTCGCCAATTTCTCGATCAACATATTGCGAGTGGTGCCGGTGTGAGCGTTGCCGGAATTCGAATTCCAATCGATGACGCCAACCAGTTCGGCGTCATCGAAAGGGGCGATGATTCAAAGATCACAACGTTCCGAGAAAAACCCAGCGACGCTGTGGGCCTAAATGACGACCCCACAAAGGTCTTGGCCTCGATGGGCAACTACATATTCTCGCGCGACACGTTCATTGATATCTTGCGAAGCGACGCTGGCGACGAGGACTCCAAGCATGACATCGGCGGAGACCTCATCCCTGCGCTGGTGGCAGCTGGCGAAGCTCATGTCTATGACTACACAACCAACGTCATCCCCGGCGAGGATCCGACGCAACACTATTGGCGCGATGTCGGGACCCTCGACAGCTACTACGAAGCCACAATGGACCTGGTAGCGCCAGAGCCGAAGTTCAATCTCTATAACCAGCAATGGCCGATCCATACCTTGGGCCGGCACCTCCCACCAGCGAAGTTCGTGCTCGACGGCGCTCAGGAATGCGAGCTTGCTAACGCGATGGTTAGTCGTGGCGTGATCGTCTCGGGGGGCACAGTTCGAAACTCGGTACTGTCGCCAGGGGTAAGAGTCGATGCGGGTGCTGTCGTAGAGGACTCAATCCTCATGGACGATGTCCACATTGGAGCCGGTGCGGTGGTGAAAAAAACGGTCATCGACAAGCATGTCGATGTACCGGCAGGGGTCCACATCGGCGAAGACCGCGAAGCTGACGCCAGCCAGTTCACTGTTAGCAACAACGGCGTGGTCGCTATCGCCAAAGGCACCGTTATCTAGTGACGCCAACCGTCAGTCATTTGCACCACTAGGGTCGCTTAGGTAGATCTTCCCCATCTCCAACCAACTCTGATTTAGGTGTTGCTCGTGTCGAACAATAATCGCTCTTCTTTGCTCGCTTTGGTGTTGCTGTTTGTAATTGTGCTCAGCGCTTGTGGTGGAGCCTTCGACGAGAAGGTGACCGTCCCCGCTGATGCCGGTGACTCGGCGAGCGATGACGGTGCTGCTGAGGCGAATGATTCTGCTGAGCCACGTGAGGCCGATACAGGGTCGGCTGATTCGACGACCGTGCCCGAAACCTCGCCGCCCACCACGTTTGAGGCTGAACCCGCCGAGGTAGCGCCTGAGCAGGTTGCTCAACTTCGTAAGGTTGTTGAAGAAGTTGTCACCGATCTGGCTCCCGGCACCGACTCCGACCAGTGCGTTCTCGACGGCTTGGTGGCCGACCCCGAGCTTTTGGAATCGGCTTTGCAGCTTGAGGTCAGCCAGTCGGCTGCCGGACTGCCGCTTCAGAGTCAGCTGGTTCTTTATCGATTGTTACTCGATTGTGCTGGGCCTGAACTCGTTGGTGCTGAGGTGGGTGCTGGCTTCGCTGAAGGAGCTGGGCTCGCGACCACGCCTGGGGAGTTGTCGGAGTGCTTTGGTGCCGAATTGGTCGCGGCTGATGGCCCGCTGGTACTAGCGGGTCTTGTCGCTATTGGTGAAGATCTTGCACCTCCGTCAGAAACTCGTGACCCTCTAGTGAGCACGCTTTCCACGTGCGTTCCCGCCGAGTTGTTGATCGACTTCGCGGTCGACGAACTCTCCGAAGATGTCACCTTCACCGATGCCCTCGACGTCGCCTGTATCGAATCCGCCAATACCGGCGACGTCTCGACAGCGGGTATCTGGGAGGCCTTCATCGACAACCCCGAACTCGACTTCACCGAACTCGACCCTGAAGTTACCTCCGGCTACTTCGGACCGTTGTTTGAATGCATCAGCCTCGGCACCGTAAACGCCGAGGAAGCTGCCGCTGACGGCATTATTCTCTCCGCCACGACGATTCAATGTCTCGATGCCAAGTTTGCTGAACTCGACATCTTTTCCAAGTTCCTCGCTGGCGAAGCGCCCGACGACGCGACCCTGGGTGCGGCTGTAATCGGCTGCCTCAGTCCCGAAGAGATAGAGGCTCTCGGCGGCCTCTAGGCGTAAGTCGTGTCAGATTTGGCTGCTGGGCCAGCCAGATTTGCCACCGGTTGATAATTCGGGTTACGCCAGTTCGGCGTAAAGCGCTTCGTACTGCTTGGCGGGTTCGGCCCAGCTCCAGTCGTGAGCCATGGCTCGACGCTGAATTGCGCTACGACGTGCCGGATCGCTCCAGGCGCGAGTGGCGCGGTAGAGCGCGTCGACGATGCCGGCCGTATCGACCGATTCACTAACGAATCCGGTTCCAGCCCCAGGGTTGCGATCGGCGTCGATAACCGTGTCGTGTAGACCGCCAACGTCGGTTACGACCGGGATCGTCCCGTACGCCATCGCCTGCATCTGCGCGAGTCCACACGGTTCGAATCGGCTGGGCATCAGCAGCAGGTCTGAACCCGCGAAGATGCGGTGCGCCAGCTCAATGTCGTAACCGTTATGAAAGGCGACCCGGCCACCGAACCGTGTGACGAGTTCGTCGAGCTGGTTTGCCAGCTCGGAATCGCCCGACCCGAGGATGACTAGCTTTGCGGGCATGTTTTCTAAAAAGCGGGCAGCGTCCACCGCTAGATCGACACCTTTTTGTTCTACCAATCGGGTGACCATCCCCAGCAGCGGTTCGTCTGGCGAAGGATCCAGCCCCGCATCGTTCAACAATCGGGCGCGTTCGGTCGCCTTGCCGGTGAGGTCGTCGATCGTAAAATTCTCTTCTAGGAGCTCATCGGTAGCCGGGTTCCATTCAGTCGTGTCGATGCCATTGACTATTCCGACGAGCCGGTCGCCTAAGTTTCTGAGATGCTCGTGCAGGCCCATGCCCGACTCCTCGGTGAGCACCTCCGCGGCGTAGTTGGGGCTGACGGTTACAACTCGATCGGCAAGGCGAATTCCGCCGAGCAGCGGATTCGTGCCGCCGTACCAGGCGAAGTGATGAGGACGTCGAATTAGCTCGTCCATCCAGCCGGGGTTGGTGACTCCCTGATACCCGAGCGTATGAATTGTGAGCAGCGACGGCGGGGCATCGAGCATCAGCCCAAGCGTCGCCGCGGTATGCCAATCGTTGAGGTGTAAAACGTCTGGAACTTCGCGATTCACGATTGCGGCAATTGCGGCGGAGAAGCCGAAGAAGCGAAGGTCATTATCGGGCCAGGCCTGCCCAGATTCGTCGCTGTATGGGTGCGGCTTTTCGATCCAGGGCACTTGCACGAGTATGACCTTGCCGACCCCTTCGAGATCTCCCGACCGGGCGCTCCCGGGCCTTGCCCACTCGGGGAGCAAAAGCTTTGTTTCTGTCTCATTCGAAAGTTCGTAGGCGGCGTAATCGGGGAGTACGACGGTTACATCGATGCCGTCCGCTCGCAACTGTTTGACAAGTCCGGCTGATGCCTCGGCCATTCCGCCCACTCGCGCAACGGGCGCGATCTCGGCAGCGGCGAATAGGACTCTCATGAAGCCTCCAGTGGAACGCCGGGTATGTCTGAAGCCAACTCGGTTCCATCGAGGCGCTGCAGCACCACCACGCCCCAGCCAGAAACATCCCACTCATCGTTCGCTGCGACCAACAGGTCGCGGGTCTTGGCAGTGCAAGTATCGATCTGAACCTGCCACATCGACCCGCCGAGATCTTCGGGCACGACGAAGGTGACGGTGTCCCAATGGGCGTTAAACATCACGAGGAAACTGTCGTCGACGATCCGTTCGCCGCGCGGCCCTGTGGCTACCAGGCCTTCGCCGTTTAGAAATACCGACATCGATCGGGCGTGGCCTGTCTGCCAATCGTCGATTGACATCGCTTCGCCCGAGGGAGCGAACCAGCCAACATCGGTTAGGTCAGAGCCATGGCGAGGGCTGCCCTCGAACCAGTGGCGTCGCCGAAACATTGGGCGATTGCGCCGGAACCTGATCAGGCGTTTGGTGAACGCAAGCAATTCGTCATCTTGGTTCTCCCAGTCGAACCATGAGATTTCGTTGTCTTGGCAGTAGGCGTTGTTGTTGCCGCCCTGGCTACGTCCGAACTCGTCACCGCCGAGCAGCATTGGCACGCCTTGGCTCAAGAACAGCGTGGCGAGAATCGAGCGTTGGCGCACACGACGCGTCTCGATGATCGAAGGATCCGCAGTAGATCCTTCGGCGCCCGAATTCCACGAGCGATTGTGGGAGTCGCCGTCACGATTCTGTTCGCCATTGGCTTCGTTGTGTTTGTGATCGTACGAGACGAGGTCGGCAAGAGGGAATCCGTCGTGTGCGGTCACGAAGTTAATGCTCGCGCTCGGGCGGCGGCCCGACCACGCATACAGATCTGAACTGCCGGTGAACCGCGAGGCAAAGTCGGCCAATGCGCTGGGCGATCCTCGCCAGTAGTCGCGTACGCTGTCGCGGTATTTTCCGTTCCACTCCGACCACAGCGCTGGAAAGTTACCCACCTGGTAGCCGCCATCGCCGACGTCCCACGGCTCGGCGATGAGCTTTACGCGGTTCACGACCGGGTCTTGGTGGATCAGATCAAAGAATGCCGACAATCGATCGACCGCATGTTCCTCGCGGGCGAGTGTCGAGGCTAGGTCGAACCGAAAGCCATCTACATGGCATTCGGTAACCCAGTAGCGCAGGCTGTCCATCACCAGCTTCAACACGTTGGGGTGGCGCATGTTCATGGTGTTGCCGGTGCCGGTGTAGTCGACGTAGAGCCGTTTGTCCTCGGCTAATAGCCGGTAGTAGGCGGGGTTGTCGAAGCCCTTCATCGAAAGTGTCGGGCCTAGGTGGTTGCCTTCGGCAGTGTGGTTGTAGACCACATCGAGAATAACCTCGAGGCCAGCCTCGTGCAGCGCCTTCACCATCGACTTGAACTCGACTACTTGCTGGCCACGGTCTCCGCTGGCGCTGTATGCGTTGTGCGGTGCAAGAAACGAGATCGAGTTGTAGCCCCAATAGTTTGTGAGGCCCTTGTCGACCGTGAAGTGTTCGGGGACGAATTGATGGATTGGCAGTAGCTCAACTGCTGTTATCCCCACGTCGACCAGGTAGTCGAGGATGGCCGGGTGAGCTAGGCCCGCGTATGTGCCTCGGAGCTCTTCGGGCACATCCGGGTGGGTCTGGCTGATGCCCTTGACGTGGGCCTCATAGATGATCGATTCTCCTAGCGGAGTGTGCGGTGCCCGGTCACTTTCCCAATCAAAGCCTGGGTCGACCACCACCGAGCGAGGCATTTTCGGTGCGCTGTCGCGGGTATCGATTTCGTTAGGGTGAGCCTGATCGTGGCCGTAGACCGAAGAGTCCCACTCGAGCTCGCCCGACACCGCTTTGGCGTACGGATCGAGCAGTAATTTGTGGGGGTTGCAGCGCATTCCGGCATGGGGAATCCAGGGTCCTTCTACCCGAAAGCCGTAGCGCTGGCCGGGCGTGAGGCCTGGGACATAACCGTGATGGGAGAATGCTGTGATCTCTGGAAGGGTGACCCGTTGCTCGAAACCGTCTTCGTCGAACAAACACAGGTCGATACGGTCGGCGACCTCGGAAAACACCGAAAAGTTGACTCCGGATCCATCGTATGTTGCCCCGTGAGGTTGGGATTCTCCGGGCCAGATTGTGATCGACATGAGACCTGCGAGTCAACGAGAGGCGCGGCGAGATCGCTTTGCGGCCGGGACGTACACCTGATCACGGTAGTCGGCCACCATTCGAGCGGCTGGCACCTGTGGTCCGAGGGTCGCCCAATTGTGTCGGACTCGATCGAGCCAAGCCGCCGAAGGGCTGGCGCCACCTGCGTAGAAGAGCGGGATGATCTCGCCGGTGAGAAGGTCGTTGATCGAGCGACTCTCGTGGCGATCGCGAACCTTTGGGTTCTGGCTACTAGAAGTATCGATCGCCCAGCCGTTTTCGCCGTCGTACATCTCGTCCCACCAGCCGTCGAGAATCGAGCATTGCAACGCTCCGTTCAGCGCCGCCTTTTCTCCGCTGGTGCCCGATGCTTCATGAGGTCTGATCGGGTTGTTGAGCCAGACGTCGCAACCGGCGTACATGGCGCGAGCGATAGCCATCTCGTAGTCGGGCACAAAGATAAAGCGTCCGTTCGATGCTTTTGAGCCAGCGAACTTGGCGATCTTGGTTAGCAGCGCCTTGCCGCCCTTATCGGCGGGGTGAGCTTTACCTGCGAACACGAACTGGATCGGTGATGCGTCGTCGGCGAGCATCGCCTCGACTCGATCGAGTTCCTGAAGGAGTAGATCGGCCCGTTTGTAGGTGGCGAACCTTCGGGCGAAGCCGATGGTGAGCGCCTTCGGGTCGAGGTTCGACGCGTCGAGCCCCCGATCGCCGATCATCGCAATAAGGCGTTTCCTGCCAGCCTTCTTAACCTTGCGCATCATCGCGTCGTCGATGCGGTCAACGTCGGCCCAAGCGATGGGTGAACCCATATCCCAATCGCTGTCGAGTTTGTCATCGAACAGCGCCGCGAGGTCTGGGGCAACCCAGGTGCGAGCGTGAACCCCGTTTGTGACCGAACCGATCTCAGAACCTCCGGGAACGTTGGCGAACAGTTCGCGACTCACCACTCCGTGAAGCTTGCTCACCCCGTTCGCTGCGCCGGTCAGGGCCAGGCAGAAGGTTGCCATGTTGAATGGCTTGGGGCTGCCGGAATCATCGGGGCTGCTGGCAAGCTTGTACAGCTCATTCATATTGATGCTGTTTGCCTTGGCCCAAGGTCCGATGTAGGTCTTGATGAGCGAGCGGTCAAAGCGGTCGATCCCTGCTGGCACCGGGGTGTGGGTAGTGAAAACCGAGCGTGACTTCACGACCTCGATGGCTTCGTCGAAGGTTGCGCCCCGTTCGAGTTCGCCTTCCATCATCTCGAGCAGCATGAAACCGGCGTGGCCTTCGTTGAGGTGAACGACTTGGGGGCAGATGCCAAGCGCTGTCAGGGCTCGCAAGCCGCCGATCCCAAGAATCAGTTCTTGGCGGACTCGATGCTCGTTGTCGCCGCTGTAAAGGCGGTCGGTGATGGTTCGACCGAGGGGAGTGTTGCCAGAGACGTTGCTGTCGAGTACGAACAGCGAGATTGTGCCGACCGCGAGCTTCCACACCTTGGCGGTGACGGCTTCGTCGCCGACGTCGACCGAGACCGTGATGCCTGTGTCGACGTGACCGGTGAGCGCTGGATCGCAATAGTCGTAACGTTCGCCTTGTTTGTTGTTCGTCAGTTCTTGGCGGAAGAATCCTTCGGCGTAGAAGAGGCCAAGGCCGACCAAACCAAGGTTGAGGTCGCTCGCTGACTTGAGGTGATCTCCGGCCAGTATGCCGAGCCCGCCGGAATACTGCGGCACCAGTTCGCTAATTCCGAACTCGGCCGACACGTACGCGATGGTCTGGGTTTTTGGCGCCGCGCCGAGCAGTGCGGTTAGCCCCCGGTGCTCGGTGACGATCGCGGCGACGAGGTCGCGGTTGGAAAGAAGCGCTTTCCACTGGCTTGCGCTAAGGCGAGTGACGGTGTCGACGGGGTGACGATCGCAGCTCGCTCCGGGTAGCGCGGCGAGCACGGCGGCTGTGGGCTGATGCCAGGTCCAGCGGTGATTGCGAGCCAGTTCGAACAGTTTTTGTTCGATGTCGGGTCTTTGATTGTGAATCATTGAGTATTGGCTCCTCAGCACTAGCGTTGCTGGCGCTGATTTGGTGTTTGGTCGTCTCGACTGGGCATTGCTTGAGGCTACTGCTGTTCAGCCATTCATCTGCGGGTGCCTATCGGCATTGCGCGGGCGTCCTTTACTGCGTGGTTCGATTCTGCGCTCCGACCGTTTCAGCTCGGGACGGGTGCAGTACGATCGCATGCCATGAAGGGTGTAAATTTCGGAATCGATGAAATACGACTGAGCCTGCACATCTTGGGCGCGGTTGTTTGGCTTGGGGGACAGGTGCTGATGGGCGCCCTGGTTCCGGTGCTTCGCGGCATTAGCGACGAGGCGCCCCGCAAGGCGGCTGCCCGCTTTGGCCAAGTCGCATGGCCATTCTTTGGGTTGGCGGTAGTCACCGGGATCTGGAACATGGTCGCGGTCAGCGATACGACGTCGGGGTACAACGCAGTCCTGGGAATCAAGATGCTTCTGGTACTTGCCTCTGGCGGAGCTGCATTTGTGCACCAGAGCACCACAAAGCCGGCGATCAAAGGCGCGACCGGCGGCATCGCTCTGATCACCGCGTTGCTCGCTTTGGTTATGGGATCGGTTCTCGGCCACTAGCGGGCTGCTCGTAGAAGTCCCAACTCTTCGATCTTTTGGCGCTACGCTGATCGATTCATGCGCCGGTGCCCGAGCGGCCCAAGGGAGCGGCCTGCAAAGCCGTACAGTCGCGGGTTCAAATCCCGCCCGGCGCTCAACTGCGAGCAACGGTTTCCGAAAGGCGACCGTTGCTCGCCATTGCCAGCCGCCACTCCATATGATGGAGCGCGAAGTGAGCGACCAATCGATCTCCAACCATGAACAGCCCGGGCGTCCAGCCGGATGGTGGTTGGCCAGCGATGGTCGTTGGTATCCGCCTGAACTAGCCGAGTTTGCGTCAACCGAGACCCCACTCGCCCCCCTGAGTCGGGGTACGTCGGGGACACCGGTGGCCTCGCTCTACCCGGCGACTCCACCCCTTGCCAGTCCTGCCAACACTATTGACTCAGGGCCGTGGTCGCCAGCGATCGCGCTACCTCGGGCGAACGAGCGGCCGCCGCTGGTCGCCGGCGCAATACCTCCGGTTCATTGGCCTGCAGGTGAACGGTTCGATGCCGAGGATGTCTTCGATATCAATCGTATCGTCGCTATCGCAGTCGTCACAGTAGCGGCCCTCGCCATCGTCGGAGCGTTCCTTCCGTGGGTTAGCATCGGAGGCGACACCATCGAAGGTTCGGTCTCGGGCTGGCAGCGCAACGACGGAAAAGCCACCGTCGCGCTGGCGGTGGCGATGGCGTCGCTTTCGGGAATGCTCTTCGTCGGGTGGCGATCCATTTGGGCGAAACTGCTGCTCGTCGTCGTAGGGGTGAGCCTGACGGCGGTGGGAATCGTCGACGCATTCGCCATCATCGACGAGGGCAACCGGGTCGATTCGGTCGGGTTCGATGTTGACTTCAGCCTCGGCAACGGCATTTGGATAACGGTGCTGGCGGGAGTGTTGTTCGTAGCGCTGTCGCTAGCCGAGCGATCGCGCTGGAAACTCCTCCAAAGCTAAGCGGTACCGGGCGGGGTGATCGTTACCTCGGTACGGTCAAGGGTCGCCCACGCGACGCTGGCGTTCTCACTGCCCTCACCGGCAACGAACCATTCGTCACCCCGTTGCTCGAGTTTCATCCGGCTTCGTTGTTTCCACCAGTCGGCCAGCTCGAGGGGCGCTGGTTTCCAGAGGTTGTCGCGCACTGCACGTTCGGACAGCAGCGCAAGTAGTTCGAGGTAGCAGCCACGCCCTCGGTCATCGAGAATATAGTCGGGATGCACGATGAAGCTTGCGAGTCCATGTTCGCTCGCGATGATGTCGAGCTGCTCGATCCAAAGGTCGAGGTCGTAACGACCGAGCACATGGAAGAGGGAGTAATCCTGAGTGGCAGTTGTGGGCAGTTCGACGACATCGCCCAAGAAGAATGGAAAGACGGTACAGCAGCCGCCGCGTTGCGGGTCGAGATGACCAACGTTAGGGAATGACATGTCGTAGCTGATGTCGAGTTCTGAAATCCACTCTGGGTTTCGATACATCACCGGTGATCGAAACCCTTGCGCCTCGAAACGCTGAGCGTAGTGAGCGATTTTCGGAGCCCGCTCGGCGAACTCGGAATAGCTTGCGAACAAGTGTCCGTCATGGTTGAGGCCGTGTAGCCCGATCTCGCAGCCTGCTGCACGGATCTCGTCGAGCCGCAGGCCATCGATGTCGTATCGAACCTCGGGCACTATCTGGAACGATGAAGGAAAACCGAAGCTCTGATCGATCCGTGCAAGTTCGGGCGCGAAAGCAAAGCCTTTAGCCTGCTCGACATCGTGGGTCATGATCACCGCGCCACGGTGATCGTTTGGCCAATACCAGACGATGGGGGTGCGGTCGACACCGGCTGCTTGCATTGCGACCGCAAGGCTTTGGCGGTGAATCTCTTCGACAGTAGTGTCGACCGGCCAGTTGGGATGAGACAGCGACGTCCAGTCCGAGAGGGCGCGTCGTTGAGCGATACGGCGCACACGGGTGCTGAGCATTGGCCGAACCAAGTAGTACGCCCGACGCACCAATGCCTGAGGATCCCAGCCGTGTTGGTCGGGGAGCGCGTTATCGATGTAGCGCTCGTTTCTGAGTGAGGCGACGACGGCGTCAGGCTGAAAAGCAAGCGGCTCGCCCAGCTCCCGTCGACTGAGCTGCACTGCCGTTTCCGCCGTGCTGGCGGTGTCAGCTGCGCACGCGCCGAACGCTACGTGTCGGCCTCGCTTGCCGTCGATAGCGAAGAATCCCGGTTCTCCTTCAGGGGCAGCTGTTGGGATGACCGCGAGCTCGGCTGGCAACCGGTAACGGTCGCAGAGCAACTCACTTACGTCATTGACGTCAGCCAATGAGGCCACGGAGGTCACCGAAACTCCACTTGTCGAACGCATGCCCAGCCTTGAGAAACCTGCGGATGTCGGCTGGGCTCGGATATGTATGATCGGGCCACTCTCCGGAGGGTTGCTCGGTCGCCTCTATTTGATCGAGCGGTTTGTTGTCCAGCAGGCCGGCCAGCATCTCTCCGCCAACTCTTGAACTTCGTTGGTTGAGGTCATACACGGTGTCGCCATGCGAAATGTCGACTTTGCGCTGATCGACGATCGCACCGGTGTCGAAGCCTTTTTCTAAGACGTGCAAAGTAACGCCAGCGTAAGGGTCGTCGTTGAGCAGAGCATAGAAACTAGGGGCCATGCCGCGGTTCTGAGGAAGGTAGGACTTGTGAAGGTTCCACGCGCCCGTCGCGGCGACATCGCGAGCCTTCTTGGACACGTAATGGCTAAAGTTTGTGGAGATAATCAGATCGGGCTCGAGAGCTCTAAGCCATTGCAGTGATTCCTCATTGTTAATGTTTGCCGAGCGATGAATCGGAACGTTGTGCCGTTCGGCAAGCGCTTCAGGGGTCACCGCCGAATCGTCGTCGCTCGCTACGAGCCGTCTGAGAATCTTCATCTTGGCCATCTCGAGCAGATAGCGGGGTCCGGACTTTTTGAGAACCATCAACCCGGCCTGGGCTGGACTGTGTTTATAGATGGCCTGGGTCGCCAACACTGACCCGACAACCCAATCGGGATGAGACTCATAGAGATAGCGCTGCATCTCGCCAGCAAACTCGTCATCGACTGCGAGGAAAAGTATTCGCATTGGTGCTCTCACTAGGGGGGGAATCGCTTTCGCGACAGCTCTCAGAGTGGCACGTTCGCGAGTCGCCCGCCACTGCCGGTGTTGAGTTCGTGGCTAGGCGGTTCTACTCTCTGGTTTCACATGGCCAATGCATCCCCCCAGCAAGTTGCGCCGAGTGTCGCGCCAGCGACAACCACCTCCGCAATTGATTCAAATAAATCCGAAGGCATTGAAAGCCCTGGCGCGTCCGTCGAATCTGTCGTCGGTGCTGGCTCTCTGTGCATCATCCGCCAGCATCACCGCTATGAGATAGCGACACGGCGCGAGGCCGAGGCATACCGCGACGTCGGCTTCGACGTCGATGTGATAATGCTGGCCGACCCCGACCTGCCCGCCGTCGCGAGCACCGAGGTGGTCGAGGGTGTGACGTTGCATCACATCGCAGGGTCGCGCTCGAAGGGCGGAGCTATTCAGTATCTGGCCGACTATTTGTCGTTCATGTTTCGCTCTGGTCGACTTCTCAGTTCGATGCATCGCGAGAAGCACTATCAGATAGTTCAGGTGTCAACGCTTCCCGACTTCCTGCTGCTGGCTGCTCAGCCTGTGCGGTTGCGTGGCGCAAAGATCGTTTCGTTCATCAAGGAGCCAAGTCCAGAACTCGGCAGGACGATCTACAACAACAGCAAATGGGATATCCCGCTAAAGCTGTTCGAGCAGTTGGCGATTCGTCTGGCCGACATGGTGTTCACCGTGACCGACGAACTGCGCGAGACCTTGGTCGGGCGGGGTGCCAAAGAACTACGTACCCACGTAGTCATGAACGGTGGTGGCGACGAGTACTGGGTTAGCGACCGCGATGACCTGCCGGTCCCCGACCCAAAGCACTTCACGGTCATCTGCCACGGAACCATCGAGCACCGCTACGGCCACGACACGATTTTGGACGCGGTGGCGATCTTGGCCGACGAGATGCCCGAACTTCGGCTCACCCTGTGCGGCGAAGGCAGCTATTCCTCGTCGGTTAAGGAGGGCATCATTGCAAGGGGCCTCGATGAGATTGTCAGCTTCAATGGCTTTGTTAGCCACGACGAGTTAATCGATCACATCCATAGGGCCGATGTTGGTATTGTCGCGCAACTGGCGTCTTCATATTCTCATCTGGTCAACACCAACAAGATGTTCGAATACGTCATGTTGAACCGGCCAGTAATCGCAACGCGTCTTCGCTCGGTTTCGACCACGTTCTCCGATGCCGAAATCGAGTTCTATGAACCCGGAAGCGGTAAAGGTCTCGCCCAGGCGATCCGCAACCTGCGCCAAGATTCGCAACGGCGCGAGTCGTTGGTCAGCAATGCGGGAGTGCTACATCGAAGCGAGACCTCGTGGTCGATTCAGCGCGACACGCTACTTCGAGAGGTCATCCAACTCGCCCGGACTTCCAAATGGTGGAATACCTAGACCGTGAAGCCTGCCGCCGACGCGTTCAGCTCCTATCAGGGCACTCGCTATATCAAAGCGTTAGACGGGTTGCGCGCCATCAGCGCCGCGTTGGTAGTTACTTGGCATACCCGCGACGAGCCACTGCGCTTCCTGCAAGGCGAACGTGGTGTCACCGTATTCTTCGTGTTGTCGGGCTTCTTGATCACGATGCTCGCGCTGCGAGAGGAAGCCAAGGTTGGCCAACTCTCGGTCAAGGGGTTCTTCGTTAGGC
>CBERPN010000036.1:0-21280 GCA_965524675.1 uncultured bacterium | reverse complement strand
AGATCGATTACGTGGCGGCCCACGTTGCTGGCTCCTACCAGGCCGACGGTAGATCGCGTGAGTTCACGGGCATCCCAACGGTCCCAGACGGGACTATCGCGCCAACCACCTTCGGCCACGTGACGCGCCAGTGGCCAGATCCGTTTGCGACCGACGATCATCAGCCCCAATGTCGTTTCGGCCACATCGCGGGCCAGGGTGATCCCCGCGCTGGTCACCCGAATCTCGCGATCCCACAGGGACTGAGATATGAACCGTTTGATGCTGCTACCCATGTGCGACATCAACTCCAGTGACTCGGCCGCCGCGACCACCTCGGCATCGAACTGGGCGACGCCCCAGCTGGTAATTACCGCCTTGGACCCGGGGAGTAGTTCGATCAGCTCGTCGTGACCCGCTGGTTCGGCGTGGTCGTGGTGCACGACATCGGCAACCTCGTCGAGCTTCTCCCAAGCCTCGGGCGAGAACATCCGGTCGTAGTTTGACCGGCCGATCGCTACGGCCACCTTTGGCTTTGTCATGTCTTTCTCCCTGCGGTCAGTCGAAGGTATTCGAGGTATCGCAATTCGGAAACCCCGTCGGCTTGAGGTCTTGGTTCGATGGTGGCCGATGGTAACTCTGCAATCGCGAGAGCTGGCCACCCAACCCCTTGCGCGGCCAGCTTGGCTGCGCCGAGTGCAGGCCAGCTGGCGTCGGGTCGAACGACCAGGGGTACTCCGGTGACGTCGGCGATTTGCTGGGTGAGGTACCGGCTTTGAGTGCCGCCGCCGACCACGGTCAGCTGGCTCATCGGGCTTATCGTGCTGGCTTGTTCCACCGCTCGTCGCACCTCGAACGCGCAGGTGTCCATTACCGAGCGAATTTCGTCGGCGTAGCTGGGGGGGTCGCCTGTGAATTCCCCCCAGCCGGTGCGATCGGCTTGGTGGATGTTCGGAACGAAGTGATGGTCGTCGACCTTCTCGGAGCGAGTTTCGAGATCGGCTTCGATCGCGGCAATGTCGTCGTGACTACCGGCTATGAATGAGTCGAGCGCGGCTCCGAAGCCGCCAAGGTTCTGCGAGATTGTCCATCGCTGAGAAACCACGTGCGGGCTTAGGTTGTACTCGGCGGGAAGTGCTTCGATATCGGCACGGTCGGTGACGATGGTTAAGACCCAGGCGGTGCCCATCGACAAAAAGGCTGCTCCGGGCGTGATCACGTCGAGGCCGAGCGCGGCGCAGGCTTGGTCGTGGCCGCCGATGATGACCGGTGTTGATTCGGGGAACCCTGTCGAAGCGGCCGCCTCGCCAGAAACGGCTCCCGCCGTAGCACCCGATGGGGCGATGGTTGAGAGCAGTCTTGGGTTGACCCCAGCGATGTCGCAAAGCACGTCGCTCCACTTCAACTCGGCTGCGTCTAAGAGTTGCATGCCGGCTGCGTTCGATGGGTTGGTGGTCCACGAGTTGGTCAAGCCATGTACTAAGTAGTCATCGACCGAAGCCCAGTGAACGATGCCGCTTCGTGAATCCGTTTGGGTTTGGAGCCAGGAAATTGTTGACAGTCCGAGTCCGGGCGACGGCATCCAACCGCTCTGGCTCCGGATCGACGTAACGGTGGCTTGGTCCCACCCGTCAACTAGTGCCCTCGACCGGGTGTCCATCCAGGTGACAGCTTCGTGGTTTGCGCCATCGTGGATGGGCACCACCGATCCGCTCTGGGCTGCGACCGCGAGAGCGACGACCCGAGCCTCGTCGGCTAGCTGTTCTAATCCTCGACTACAGGCGGTGGCCAGCGCGTCTCGAATATCGACAGCGCTTTGAACACTCGCGCCGGGCGATGGCGCCAGTGTTGGAATTGTGTCGGAACTGGCGGTGGCAAGAATCCGACCATCACGATCGGCGGCTACGAACTTTGCCGATGTAGTGCCCGCATCTAGGCCGACTACGACCTCGACCGGGTCGGGCCGTACCACTAGCTCAGCCTGCGAGAATTGTGAGGGCGTCGTCGACGGTTGAGTCGTCGTGAACGATGGCGACGATGGCTTTGGTCATGGCGGTTGGGTTCTCGCATTGGAACACGTTGCGACCGATCGCGACGCCCTTGGCTCCGGCGTCGATCGCGTCGCGAATGTTGGCCAGCATCAGGCGTTCGTCGCCCTTTGACCCGCCCAGGATGACCACCGGCTTAAAGGTTGACGATGTGACCGTTTCGTAGTCTTCACAGTAGGGAGCCTTGATGAAGTCGGCCCCCAGTTCGGCGCCGAGGCGGGCGGCTAGTGCGGTTGCGGCTGTGCCTCGAACCTCGGGCCCTCCGTTGAAACCGCCCGGTACCATCTCGCCCAGAATCGGCAGCCCCCAGCGATGTGCTTCGGCCGTGGTATGAGCGAGCGTTTCGAGGGTGGAGGCTTCTTTGTCGCTGCCAGGCATCGCGGTTACCACCATCGCATCTGCCCCTAGGCGGATGGCATCCTCGGGTCCGAAGAAGCGGTTTACCGAACCACTGCTGGGCGTGCCGAGGTTGGTTTCGGCGCCATCAGATCGAACGATGAGGCCCACTCGGCTCAGCTCGGCGGCGTAGGTTTCGGCGATACCGAAGGATGTGAGGATCGCGTCGTCACCACCCGCAATCACTGCGGCGATGGTGGCTCCGGGATCTTCGAACCCTTCACATGGACCGTCGATGAGGCCGTGGTCGAGGGCGATAATCACCGTTCGTCCGTCGGGAGCAAAGATTCGGTTGAGGCGGCGAACTGTCATGAGGGGGTTCCTTGGATAATAGGTAGCGATTGGCGCAGGACATCGAGATTGTCTTCCATATTGGGCGACAATGCATCGACGAGCACCGCGTGAAGATCGTGTTCGGCGACGAGCTCTGCCACCTCGGCGGCGCATTGCTCGGTGGTTCCGGCTACCTGGTAGCGCCGGAGTAGTTCGTCGGTGACCAGCGGATCGACCAACGACGGGTTGTTGGTGCGGGCCCCGTCTTGCACCGTTGCGATGGCCACTTCGTCGAGACCTAATGACCGAAGCACTCTGGGCGGTGAATCCATCAACACGAACGAGAGCGTACGGCGTTGGCCTTCGAGTAACTCAGGCGTGTAACAGATGCGTCCGAGGTACATGCGTTTGGGAGCTGGCCGCCCAGCCTTGACGGCAGACTCCTCCACCACCTCGAGCGCCGCACCGAGGTCTGGCTTGACGGTAACGATCACCCCATCGGCGACCCGCCCGGCGTGGCCGAGCACCATTGGTCCGCGCCCCGCGATCCAGATCGGAATGTCCTGGGCTCCTCTGCCGAGTTTCGCGTGGTCGAGGCCACAGGTCTCACCTTCCCAGGTCACCTCTTCGCCCGACCACAACAGTTCCACGGCTTTGATGGTGTCGGCCAGTACCCGGTAGGGACGTTTGCGTTCGATGGCCATCGGCCCAAGAACCATCGAACCACCGGCCAGAATCGAAGCGACGACTCGCCCCCCAGAAAGCTCGTTGATGGTGGCGAGGGCGGCGGCGGTGACCGCCGGGTGGCGGGTGTAGCCGTTGGTCATCACCCCAAGGGTGATTCGTTCGGTCTCGCGAGCAGCCGCCCCCAAACATGCGTATATGTCGGGATGTACGCCCTCGTCGGCCACCATCGCGTATTCGTAGCCGAGCCGTTCGGCTTCGACCACCAGCGCGATTACGTCGGCGGCGGGCATCAGCGGAACGATATGTACTCCTGCGGCAACCATTCGCGACTGCCTATCCGTGGGCGTTCTTGCGGTGGGCGAAGCGCTGCCCACCGTCGACGATGATGGTTTCGCCGGTGATGTAATCGGCCTCCACCAGGAAAACCACAGCGTGGGCCATCTCCTCGGGAGTGCCCCATCTGCCCAACAAAGTGTCGTCGGCCACGCGGTCGTAGGTGTCGTCGTCGTAGTTGACCGGACGAAGCGCGGGGCCGGGCACCACCGCATTTGCGCGAATCGTGGGCGCCAACTCGAGCGCTAACTGTCGGGTGAGCGACAGCACGGCGCCCTTGCCGATGGCATGGCCAGCAAAGCCAGGCCATGGCTCGTATGCGGTGAGGTCGCCGATGCCAATGATCACCCCGCCATCGTTGGCCAGCATCACCGGCGCAACCCGATTGGCGCAATAGAAGGGGCCATGAACCAAGGTGTCGATCGACTTGTGCCAAACCGTTAGATCATCGGTGGGGAGAGGGTCGGGCAGAAACGATGATGCGTTGTTAATCAGCACGTCGATGGTGCCGAATTTGGACACTGCGGCATCGACCATTGCCCCGACGGCATCGTAGTCGGAAACACTCGCCTGCACGGGCAGTGCCTTTACCCCGAGAGCTTCGGCTTCGGAGGCTGTCGATGTGGCTTCGTCGGCCGAGCTGTTGTAGTTGATCACCACGTTTGCGCCAGCCCGGGCCAACGCCAGGGTGATTTCGCGTCCAACCCGTTTGGCGCCACCGGTAACCAATGCCGTCTTACCCTCGAGATCCATGCTCACTCCCCAAATCGACTATTGCCGGAGAACAGAGTTCCCCACCCCGAAATTACTGCTGTAAACACCGCTAGGCGGTCATTGCAACAGTAAATTCGAAGAGCGCTTGCAAACTACTGCTCGCAGCACCGCTGAGCGGTAGTTGTAACAGTAATTTCGGGAGGGCTAGCGGGTTAGGCGGGTGTCGACTCCGGCCCTTCTGAACACTTCTCGGGCCGACTCTTCGGCCTCGGCCAACAGTGCTTGTTCGTCGATCATGGTCAGTTCGCCGTCGTCGATTAGGAGCTTGCCGTCGACGATCACGTGGCTGACATTGGACGGCGATGCACAGAACACCAGCGCACTTGGCACGCGGTGTACTGGTGCGATGAACACCGACCGCAGATCGACTACCACCAGGTCGGCCTTTTTACCTACCTCGATCGAGCCGATCTCGTCGGCCTTTCCGAATGCCTTCGCTCCGCCGCGACATGCCATCGTCAGGCTGTCCTCGGGCTGTAATGCCATGGCGTTCAGGTGGTGGATTTTCTGAAGCAGCACCGTCGATTTGAGAACCTCGAACATGTCTTGACGGTTGTTGCTGCCCGGCCCATCGCTGGCCAGAGCCACCGTGATTCCGCGCTGGCGCATGTCGAGGATGCGGGGCACGCCCGACGCCAAGTACATGTTGCTGACCGGGCAATGCACAACGGTGGCGCCTCGCTCGGCGATCAGGTCGAGCTCGCCGTCGTCGAGCCAGACGCTGTGGGCCAGTTGAAAGTCGGGACCGAGCAAGCCGAGTTGGTCGAGCCATTCGACATGGCGAACACCTCGTTCCTCAAGGCTCATCTCGACTTCGATGGCGGTTTCAGCACAATGGATGTGGGTGCCGATGCCCCAAGCGCGGGCTTGCGCAACGGTGCTGTTCATCGCCTCGTCGGAACAGCCCCAGGGAATCAGCGGCGCCAATTCGAGTCGTAGACGATCGTCGTGCAGCCCATGCCAGCGGTCATAAACCGTTCGGGAGCGTTCGATCACGACGTCGGCCGATTCGCTGAGCGATGGTTCGTAGTTTTGGTCGGCCCAACCGCGGGCCAGCAAGAAACGGATGCCGAGTTCATCGGCCGCAGAGAACACGCCATCGTCGATCGCCTCGTCGATGTGCACGTACTGATGGTCGATAACCGAGGTAGCGCCGCTGCGGAGGTTTTCGACCAAACCCACGAGGGCTGCGAGGCGGGCCGACTCGCGGTCGAGGTGAAGCGCTCCCGGCCAGATGCATTCCTTCAACCAGTCGAGCAACGGCTTGTCGTCGGCCTGGCCCCGGAAGAATGTCTGAAACAGGTGGGTGTGGGCATTGGTCATTCCCGGCATCACGGCGCAGCCGTCAGCGTCGATCACCCGATCGACGCTGGTAACCAAGTCTTCTGGAGTGCGGCCAGCACCAAGGGCGACAACGCGGTCGTCAACTATATGAACCCAACCCGGGTCGTGCAGAGTGAACTCGTCGTCGACGGTGAGCACCGCACCGTTAGTGATCAACAGATTCGACATACGCCTCCTCGAAATTTTGTGGTTGGAACACCGTCACGGTGTTCCAACCACTCTAGATTTTAGGAGTTGTGGAAGCGATCGGTCGAATCATCAGGGCCTATCGAAGAAGCTCAGCCAGGAGAAGAACAGGTCAGAGGTAGTATCCGGTAACATCCAACGTCACGTGAGTTGAACCCTTCCGAGGACCGCAGAACAACCTGACCTGGCGGTTGTCGTCGAGCTTGACCGAAATCTGGTTGGATAGGGTTTGCTTCTTGCCTCTCCAGGTAATGCTCGGCACCGTGAACTCGTTGGCGTCGCCTGGAGTCACCGCGAACGAGTTCTTGCCCCTCGTCCGTGAGATAGCCAGATTACAGGTGATTGCGGTTGCCCTTTCGGGCACGACATCGGGCAGGGTTACAGCCCCACTGGTGTCACGGCCGTCCTTTATCGAGATGAGGCGGTTGGAGTTCGATAAGAACTTGCCACTATTTGGTATCGCCGCAAGCCGTGAGTCATAGACGCTAACTGGATCGATCGCATAGTAGGCACCGGCAGCGTTTGGCCCCGAGATCGTCAGGAATTTGGGGGATGACCCCCCTTTGATGCAGTATCACAGCACTCCAGACTGCTCGACGGAGATTTCGCCAGCCCGATGACTGTTGGTTGTGGGTGGTGGAGGCCCTTCTGGCTCCAGAAGGAGCTGGCTTCGAACACCAGCTGAGCGGGCACCCATTGCGATAACTCCATATCCATCCTCTCTGCGAGTGGATCCGATAACGCCGTTGAATGAGCCACCCTCGTCTTTTCCTCCAAAGCCCATGAGGGAGCCGGTGAAACCGACTATCGGACTTACGTCGGTGTCTTTCACCTCAAATCTTCCACCCGTGAGCCTTGTCGTGCCGGTGACGATGTTGTCGGCGTCCTTCACAACGTCGTTGGGGTCGCTTGCCGCCGCTGGCTCAGCTCGCGCTAGTGCAAGAGCAGTTCCGGCGGCGGTCGCTCCGGCGGCACCGAACAGGCGGCGGCGCGACATCGATCGCTGAGGGAGTCGATTAACAACGCCCTCGACAGTTGAAGCTGACACCCCATCGACTTGGCGCTTGAGTGCCTCTAGTCGCCTTTCTAGCTCGACGATCTGTGCTTGAACTGTCTGATCTGTGGTCATCAAGGTCTCCCGCTCGTTTCGGCCTTCAACCATCGACAGTACTGGTTGCTCGAACTGGCGATTGTGCCAGCCGATACTCAGCTTGTGTAGTCGCTAGTCTGAGTTGTCAGGCAGCTAGCTCCGTTCTGAGGGGCCCCAGTTAGGTTTGCGTCCCGCGACAGACCAGCTGTTCGAGAGTGACCACGCGACTGGAGCGGGCACTTTCTCGTCGATGAAGCCGCTGTCCGAATTGGAGTTCCCAAACTAGTCCTAGATTGGGTGGGGGCCAGTAACTTCGTTCTGCAATGGCTTGTCCGCGAGAATTGCCAGCAGGTTGGTGAACTCGTGTCGGCGTAGCTCGACATCGAGTACGAGGTCGGCTTGGGCCGAGTGTGGTGTGAGGGTGACGTTGGCGGCCGGGTCGGCGGCGAGCAGCACTAGCGGATCGTGCGGGCGTACCGGCTCCCAGCGAGACCCGTCGGTGGCGATACCGGCCAGGTGTCCGGATAAATAGGCGGCCGCCACGGCCGCTTCATCTAATAGTGTGCTTGCGCCCGAACTCACCAGAAACGACTCAGGCTTCATGCGAGCCACGAACGAGGCGTCGATCGAACCTTCGGTTTCAGGGGAGTGGGGTAGGAGCACGACTACCGTGTCGCTGCGTTCGAGCAACTCGTCGGTGTTGGCGAACTCGACTCCGAGCCGGGCTTCAGCAGAGGTGGGTAAGCGGTTGCGGCGGTTGTAGAGCAGCGAACAGCCAAACGGTTGCAACAGTGCGGCGACCGCAGTGCCGATCTCGCCCAAGCCGATGATGCCGACGGTGCTGCCTCGAATCTGGCGCACTCCGCCGAAGCTCGCCCAGTTAATCCCGAAAGTATTGGCATCGCAGCGCTGGGGCGGTCCCCACTCTTCGCTCGCTTCGGAAACCACCGCCGAGGCTGGTCGAGTCCGCTTCAACAAGGTGAGTATCTGCATCATCACGTGCTCGGCCACCATCGCAAGCTGGGGGAGTGGCCAGAAGCACACCGGCACACCGGTCGCCTTCGCGGCGACTAGATCGATATCGTGAACCTGCGTTCCCAGACGCTGGATGAGGCGCAAGCTTGGACCGGCTTCGATCATCGCCGCGCTAACTTCGCCCGCTCTTTCCGACACTAGGAAGGTTGGGTCGACCTCGCCGATAACCCGGCCTGCCTCGTCGCTGCTTGGCGAGACGAGCAGCGTGATATCGAGTTCATCCGGCGCGGCCTCGAGCGCCAACCGCTGGTGAACCTCGGGGCGGCTTGTGATGAAGATCGTTCTCACACGGTGGGCCATTCCGATTCGAGCCCTTCCACACCGGCGCGCTGCGCCACATCGCGGAAGCGGCCGCGTACATCGTCGAGGATCGCGCCCTCGTCCATGGTGAGCACTTCGCGGTTGCGCATTATCATCTGTCCGTTGATGACAACTGTGTCGACGTCGCCGCCCTGGGCCGCAAACACGGCGGTGGCTACCGGGCTCCAGACCGGTTGAAGGTGGGGAGCATCGGTGTCGATCGAGATGAAGTCGGCCTTCTTGCCAGCTTCGAGCGAGCCGATCTCGGCCTCGAGCCCGAGTGCCTTAGCCCCGTTGAGGGTGGCCATTTCCAACACTTGCTCGGGCCCGAGCGCCAAGCGGTTGCCGGCTCGTTGTCGAGCCGTGTGGCAGGCGATGCGAAGATCTCGCAGCAGATCCATATTGGCGTTCGACGGTGCGCCGTCGCATCCCAATGCCACATTCACCCCAGCCTGCATCATGTCGGTGACCGGCGCCGGGCTCCAGGCGGCGGCCGCATTGTTACCGGGGTTGTGCGAAACCGTGGTCCCCGTGACGGCCAGAAGTTCGAAGTCGGCCTCGTCGGCGATGTTGCAGTGGGCCAGAACCGTTCGCGGGCCAAGCAGTCCGTGACCTTGGGCGAAATCGATGTGACTACGGAACCCCTGTTCGCGTGCATAGTCGTTGTCGGGTGGGAACTCGGCCAGATGAATCGTGATTCCCATGTCGCGCTCAGCCGCGACCGCCGAGACCTCGTCGTACAAGGTGGGGTTGCTCGCCACCTCCGCCGATCGACAGCCAAACCACACTTGTAGGCGACCGTCGCCGGAGCCCTCCCAGGTTTTGTGCGCGGCGATCGTGCCTTCGATTCCTGATTCTCGGGTCTGCCACATGCCGGGGTGCCAACCGAGCCGGTCGCGCTCGTCGGGGCTTATGTCCATGACCAAGCTTCCGAGGGCGGCTCGAATGCCTGAGTCGACGCAAACTTCGGCGATGCCATCGAAGCCGTAGCCCTCGGCCAGGAGGCACTCGACAAACCCGGTGGTGCCCGACTTGATCATCTCGAGGACGCACAGCGAAGCACTCGCCCGAGCGTCGGCCTCTGTGTAGGAACCCTGCAATGGGAAGATCCGGCCGAACAGCCAGTTGGAGAAGTCGGCGACTCGCTTCACCTCCGATACCCCGCGAAGCATGCACTGCGCCATGTGTACGTGAGTATCGATTAGACCGGGCATGACGATATGGCCTGCGAGGTTGATCTCGTCGTGCTCGGGGTGGGCCTCCAACAACGTCGAGGTTTTGCCAATGGCCTCGATTCGGTCGCCGTTTACCACGATGGCACCGTCGGCGAGTATCTCGCGACCCTCGTTCAGGGTGAGGACGGTGGCGTGGCTAAAGATCATGGGGTCCAGTTTGAGAAGGCGTCGACCACCGGCTCGATGTCGTCCATCAGCGGAAACAGAATCGGACAGGTAACTCCCGCATCGATGTACTCGGCCACCTTCTCTTGACACTGGGCGGTAGTTCCCACCGCCATCAACTTGCGAACTAGGTCGTCGGGGATGATCTCGGCGGCCTTGCGATAGTCGGCTTCGGTAGCCGGCCAGCCCACGATCTCCTTCACCCTTTCCACCAGCTCGGGATCGGCCCCGGAGGCCTTCATGATGTGAGGCTCGGTTCCGAGGTAGTAGGCCACCAGCGCCTTGCCGGTGGCGACAGCTTCGTCGGGGTCGGAGTCCGATAGCGAACAGGTGAGTAGCTCGGGGCGATCGATGTCGTCGATCGACTTCCCCGCCTTGGCTGCCCCGGCGGTGACCCGCTCGACGGCTTCGCGGATGTAGTCGGTTGACACTATGTAGTTGAGTACCGGGCCATCGCAGATCTCGCCCGACAGTTCCAGCATCTTCGGGCCGGTGGCACCGATGTAGATGGGGATGTCGCGCGGGCCAGTGTCGCCGTAGGCCACATCGAGCCGTACCCGGTCGAGCTGCACAAACTCGCCCTCGTAACTCACCTCTTCCATCGTGAACAGCTCACGAATCGCCTCGATATTCTCTCGCATGGCGGTGAGCGGCTTGCGCCGATCGGTGCCCACCCGACTAGCGATTGGTTCCCACCAAGCGCCGAGGCCAAGCATCACCCGGCTCTCGCCCTCTGGGGTAAGGCCACCGAGTTCCCACATGGTGCTCCAAGTGGCGGCGATGACCGCCGCGTTGCGGGTGTAGATGGGCAGCACGCCCGAGCCGATCCGCAAGCGGCTGGTGTGGGTGAGCAGGGCGCTCATCATGACCACACAGTCGCGGGCCAAACGGGTATCGGCCTGCCAGATCTCGGAGAAGCCCTTCTCTTCGGCATACTTCGCGATTTCGAGTTCATAGCGAATGTCGTGCTTGTCTTGAAGGTATAGAGCCATGCGTTGTGCCATGGCCGCATCCTATGCATCATCGCGCTTTCCCTCCAGTGAGGAGCTAGCTGAAAATTTTGGTTGGTTTGAACACCGCTGCGGTGTACCACCCACAAAGTTTCGTGGCAGGATCGGGAGGTCATGCGTGTACTACTGATCGATGCCTTTCCCCTCGCTTCGCCCGACCGTGTGGTTGCCACCACGGCCGAATCGGTTCTGACCGAGGGCGGCCACGATGTAACCCACCGCGTGTTATCGGGCGGGCCCTTCGAGCTGTTCATGTCGAGCGCCGAGCGCGAGGCATACCATAGCGACGAGCCGCTGGTGACGGCTGAAACTAAGGAGGATGCGGCTGCGGTGGTCGCCGCCGAAGCCCTGCTCTTTTGTTACCCCACCGTTCTGTTCAATACTCCGGCCTTGTTGAAGAACTGGCTGGAGAGAGTCTTCGTACCAGGGGTTGCATTCGTGTTCGACGATCAAGATCGGGTGAGCCCTGGGCTGCAGAACCTGCGTCGTCTGGGCACGATCACCACGACAGGTCACGACATCAAGGCCACGATGTTTGCCCGCGATGCTGGGCGACGTACCACGCAGCGAACCATTCGCATGAGCTGCAACCGGTTCTGTCGACGCACGTTTCTGTCGTTGGATGCCGGGGCGCCCGACACCGCTCAGATCAAACGGAAACTCGATCGTTGGTGAAATGGTCGCGCACCCGATCGAGGAACGCCGACCGCTCGGCCTCGGTGGTTCGATCGATCTTGTAAAGCGACACCCACTCGAACTTGGCATCGGCACCGCAGCAAGGCATCACCACCCGTTTCCAAGTCTGCTTTCCCGGTTCGCCTTGCAGGGAGTTCACCAACTGCGATGAGCCGTGGGTGGTTACCACCGTGACCCTCTGGATCGACGTCAGCGGCGAACTGTGCTTTGGTTCACTGCCGTCGACGTACGGGCCGAGGGTTCGTTGCAGCCAGTCGAGCAGAACGGCGGGTGAACCACCCCACCACGTCGGCGATACCGCGATCAGGTGCTCGAAGGGTTCGGTGAGAAGGTCGGCCTCTTCGCCTTGCGCCAGTTTGACGAGTGTGTAATCGACACCCTCGCTGTCGAGTGCTGCACACACCACGTCGCGAACCCCGACGCTGAAGCTGTCTTCGAGTGGATGTGCATGAAGAACCAGCGCGCGCATACCGATGACGATAGTTCACATTTCTGAGGGCCTTTAGCAATATGTCAACACCCGAGGGCGTAACTGATTGCCGAGCACACCCGTTGCATCGTGTCGTCGTCGACATCGCCGACATACGCGTTGAGCATCGCCTGGGCAACAGTGTGGAGGCCGTCGCAGTTCACGACCGATTCTCGATCGAGGCCGATCGAGTTGTGGTCGACCTCGACCTCTGCCGCAAGGCCGCGCGCTGACGTGCTGATTTCGGCGACCGTGACTAGGGCGCGGACATCGAGCACTTCAGATCGCGTGAGCACCAAGACGGGCCGACGTTTGTTTCCAACTTCGGCGAGCCAGACTTCGCCGCGCTTCACTCAGCGCCCCAGACTTCGGCTTCGACCCAGAAAGTGTCGACGGACTCCGGCTGTTCGACATACGCCCGACGATCGGCTTCAGCCAGCGCAGATCTCACTGCCGCAGCAACTCCGTTGCGTGCAGCAGCAGAGACGTTGACGCCAAGTTTGCGGGCCTGTTCAGCGAGAGCCTCGTCAAGGCTGAAGGTTGTTCGAGTCGTGGGCATAGCAAGTGATGCTAGCAGATTTTGCTACGCTTTTTGAAGCGTTGGCGTTGACGACTGTTGACCGCATCGTCCTGCTGTTAGAGCTAGGAGACCGAACTCGGGAGTATGAAATGGTCACCGGCGAGCGGCCTTAGGACGTTGAAGTGTCGGCGGTCAAGTGTGAGGATGTCGTTCGTGTCGTATCGGTCTGCGAGCACCACGATCGACGCGTCCGCAATGCCAATCTCCTGATCGCTGTACCTATCAATAGTCTCGATACATGATTGAAGGTCATCGGCAGTGAGTTGGGCCAGATCGTAGGCGCCGCCAGCTAACTCTTTGAGCACTTGAAGCTCGGCTTCGACTCCCATACGTGTTGCCACCAAATAGTCGAGTTCAGCGATCACATATGGCGAGACCACCAGAGGCGTTTTCAGATCGTCCACCAGTTGGCGAATCAAACCGTGCTCTGGTTCTCGCTGGTTGAATAGAGCGAGCAGGCCGCTGGTGTCCGCAATGGTCACCGTTCACCAAATCCCACTAGGAACTCGTCTATCCGTGCTGCTATTGGCTCCTCATCGAGGATTCCGGCATTAGGCCGTGGGCGTTGAACCGCAGCGGCGACCGCGTCACGAATGACCTGAGCTTCCGAGCACCCGCGGCGTAGCGCTTCCCGCTCGATGGCCGATTTCAGATCGTCGGGGATATAGATTGTAGTCTTTCGAGGCATGCCACCTATGGTACCACAGATGGTACTCACCGAAACCTACCGTCAGCGTTCAAATCGCCCCTCCTGGATAAAGCCTCTATTCCTCAACCTGAAAGAGATCTCAAGAACGGTAAGCGACTCATTTACGAAACAGGTGTTTCATTTTTGAGCGATACTGAATACGCTGTGGAGATGGACTTCGTACACCCAGTCCAGGCAGTAATCCCGGGAACACAAGGCCGCGTGCTTGCGGTGCTCGTCGAAACCACCGCGGAACTCAACCTTCGCACGGTGGCTCGGCTCGCTAGCGTGAGTCCAGCCCAGGCGTCACGGGTACTTCCCGGCCTCGTCGCGCTTGGCCTAGTTGAGCGACGCGAGGTGCCGCCCTCATCGCTGTTCTGGCTAAACCGCGAGAATGTGGCGGCTCAGGTGGTGATCGGTTTGGCTCGGGCGCGCGATACGGCGCTCAAGCGAATGGGCGTCGCCGCCAGCCAGCTGCCGCTTCCACCCGCAAGCGCGTTCATCTTTGGGTCATTCGCCCGACGTGAAGCTGACCGCGAGAGTGATATCGACGCGGTACTCGTTCGCCCCGCCGACGTCGACGAGGATGACGAGACCTGGACCGTGGGGGTTGAACAGTGGCACAGAAGCGTCCGTGCAATAACCGGGAATCCGGTCGAGGTAATCGAGACGGGGAAGTTCGAGGTTGGTGAGAAGCTTAGGAGCGGCGGGCAGCTTTGGCGAGACGTTGCCCGCGACGGCGTTGTGGTCTATGGCGCGACGCTTGATGAGCTCCGCGGCTCGGTTCGTGCCTAAGCCTAAGCGGACGAGACCGGTGTCGTCCGACCAGACGCGTGCGTACGCCAGCAAGGCGCAGGAGTACGTCGAGGCTGCCGCGAGCGAACTCGAGTCCAAGAGATACATCGCAGCAACCAGCTTGGCGATTCACGCCGCAATCAACGCGGCCGATGCGGTCTGCGGAGTTCGCCTCGGTCAGCGCGCGGCGGGCGAGGATCACCAACAGGTGCTGACTCTGCTCCAAACGGCGGGACCCGATGGCGGTGCGATTGAGAAGGACTTGCGTCGGCTTCTACCGCTCAAGACTAAGACAGAGTATGAACCAGACGGAGTCGCCCAAGGGGTTGCCAAGAAGGCAGTCGAGCGCGCACAACGGTGTGTGGCGGTCTCTCGGGCCGTTGTAGCCAGCTCAAACTAGAGGTTGACATCGTCATTCTTGAGGCACGCCTTCGGGCCGTCGTATTCGAGGCAGGAACTCAGCGAGAACGGATCGCCGACAGGTGTGAAGCCGCCGCGATCATGCAGGTTCCCCAGACGATGCTCGCTCCGAGCAAAGGTAGAACCGGGCTCACATCTCCCTCATCGAATAGCCGCAGGACTGTGGAGGTTGGCGGAAGAATCAAGAAGAGCACAAATGCCAAAACCGAACAGCACTGTCGCCACTCCTCGCTGTCTCAGAACTGGACGATGGAGAAGAGTTGCGCTGCCGATCCCAACCAAGGTCGCCGACATGAACAGCGAAAGGGCTACCGCAGCAACAAAGAACGCTGAACGAGAAGGTGAACTACCGGTCAGAGCTATCAGCGAGGCGATCCGGAATGTCGGCCAGAGGGCGTTGTCGGGATTTCTTGGAACAGACCGAGCTACCAAAGAGAGGCTTTCGGCTGCCCAAGTCGAGCGAGAACTTGTCCTCCTACTTCAGATACCTCGTACTCAAAAAGGGGAGCGCTGACCTCTATGGCTCTTAATCTGCATTCGACAAGCGGCTCCCAAATCCGCCTTCTAGATTAGCCCGTCTCTCTTCGCCGTCAAGCCAACCTCAGCGAGCACTTCAACATAGTGAACCGTTCGCCGTATGAGTTCGAGGAACTCAATCTCCGAGAACATTCGTCCGGCGGGTTCTAGACCCTGAAGTCTCTCGGACTTCTCACGATCATCGTGGAAGAGGATCCCGTTTAACCATGCGTTAAGAAGTCTCTCGCGGGTGTCCAGCCCAGTCGCCGCAGCGTACGCGAAGGTGGCACTTTTCATGTCCGCGTTGTAGTCCGCGCGATGCGTCGCAATGATTGTTCTTGGTGCATCACCAGTGAGTTCCTTGTGCAGATGATTGGCAACTCTGTTCACAAAGATGGGTTCTCCTGGCGAAACGAACTTCCGAAAATCGAGGCAGAACGAACGAAAACAATCTGAGTGCACGCTGTTGATGGTGAGCTGCACGGTGCTCTCGCTTCGGTTCCGGTTGGATACATCAAGGTCCGATCCGAGCATGCCCTGCGCGGCAAGGGGACGTTGCATCATCTCTCTTGCTTTTCTGATGAAGAGGTCGACATCGGTAGATGCTGGGAGATTTCTGGGCATACGCTTATTCTGCTACGCAGGTGTAACAGTTGCTGAGATTTCCTGAGCGGCAGTTAGGTCGCCTCAGGCGATCGACACCATGGCCGCCCCCACGATGACGAGCACGATCGCCGCGAGGATTCGGGGCGTCCGTTCGTCGGCCCCGAACACGACGGAACCGAGAGCCACCACTGCGACATTCTGCGAAGCTAGCGAGAGGGGCGCTACCAAACCGACCTCGCCGCGGTCGAGGGCCAGCAGCAGAGTCGGAAGGGTGAGGCCCATCATCAACCCCGAGAGCAGAAACTCTGGCAGCACCGCTCGCACAGCTCGTACGGTTCCGCCTCGTTCCTTCACTATCACCATCACCAGCGACACGATGGCTGCAGAGCCGAGCACGATGGCGCCCGACCACCACGACGAGACATCGGTGTCAGTGCTGAAACTGCGAGCAACGACGTCGCGCACGCCAAAGCTGAAGGCGGTTGCCAGCCCGAAGATCACACCGACTCGGCGTTCTAGCATGTCTGGTGCCCAGCCGATGAGAGCACCGCCGATAACCGTTACCAGTGTCCCGATGATGGCTGCAGCTTTCCAGTCTTCACCAAGAAAGATGATGGCCAGAAGCACCGAGAAGACCGGAGAGGTGGCGATCAGCACCGAGGTGCGCGACGTTCCAATGAGCCCAATGGCAGCCACGAACAAGCCTTGCGACGTTCCGGGCGCGATGGCCCCGACCAGTACGAAGCGCCAGAGATCTTCCGGCGAGGGAACAGCCTGCCCCGACACGACCGCGATCGTCGCGGCCACCACTGACCCGACCCCAACGCCCACCATGGCGGCGACCAGCGGCGGGCCGGTGGTGCGATCGAGTCCCCACCGAACGATGACGATGTTGGTAGCCCAACCAATGCCCGCCAGAACGGCGAGCAGCAATGCCGGATCCACTAGTGGCGGTAGATAGCGGTCTGTTGGTCGGTTGAGGCCACCAGGATGCCGCCGCGAAACACCCGGCGCGACATGGGTGCGTCGGCGATGGCGCCGCGTACCGATGGCGCGTTGATCGCCATTAAGTCGGCTGGGTCGCCGACTTCGATGTTCACCTCGGGCATTCCGATGGCCCGACGTACGTTGTTGCTCACCATCTCATAGGCGGTTTCGGGTAGCTGATGGCCCGCCATCACCATGAGCGCTGCGGTCTCGAGCGGGTCGGAGCGTCCGACGAGATTGAACGGGTCCTGTACGTTGTCGGCCCCGGCGGCAACCAGGACGCCACTGTCTTGCAGAGCTTTGACCGCTGTTAGCCCGCGGGGTGTCGCGGTCGGATCATCGCGACCCTGAAGAAACAGATTCGTCTGAGGCAGCGGAAAGACCGCGATTCCCGCTTCGGCTACCAGCTTGGAGACTTCGAGCTGGGTCGACTTCGACTGCATCCCGAGCGTGACGCAGTGGCTGGCGGCCACCAAGCCATCGAACCCGGTTGCGATCACCTGTTGGGCCAACTCTCGAAGCGTCAGGATCGATGGATCGAGCATCTCGTCGACGTGAAGGTCGATGCCGATTCCTGCATCGGCGGCGACGGCGAGAGCGTGACTGATCATGGCTGGCGCGTCGGGGTCGAGATGCGGACAGCCGCCAACGAAGTCGACACCCTCTTCGATTGCAGCTTCCAGAGCGGCTCGGTTGAGCGCACCGTCGGGGCCGGTCATTGGTCGGCTGGTCAACGCAACGGTTTGAACATCGAGCAGCCCGGTGAATCGTTCGGCCGCTTCCTTCACCGCCCGCAGGCTTTTGGTTTGGTTGTCGCCCAACACATTGATGTGGGTGCGCACCGCGGTCACGCCGTGCACCAGCAGCAACTCCATCGCTGCGGCCGAGCGCTCGACCGTTCCCTCGTGGGTAAACAACCCCTTGGCCGAGGCCTCGCTCCAAGCGGTGATCGCGCCCATTAGGTCGCCGGTTGGGTTGGGTACCATCTCCGAGGTGAGAGCCTTGTCTAGGTGGGCATGTGGTTCGGCCATCGCTGGCAGCACCAGCCAGCCGTCGAGGTTGCACGCGGTCGATCCGTGGGTGTCGTCCATAGGGTCGCTGGGCGAGATCTTCGATATGTGTCCGTCGTCTACGTGGATATCGACTGAGTTGCCGTTGGCGAGCCGGCCGTTGCGCAGAATGTTGGTCACGTTGTCCTCAGTGTGTCGCTCGGTCACGATTCTTCTCGATTGAGATTGTAGGTGCGAGTCGCGCCACCAAGACTGTTACTCCCTTGGGGTCCAACGGAACTTGATGTCGGGTGCACCCTCTTCGTTGTCGCCACTGGTTCGATCCGTTTCGGTGAAGCCGTGGCGTTCATAGAACCGTTGCGCGCCTACGTTGGACTCGAATGTCCAGAGCTCAAGACCGTCCGGTGATTCTTGTTTTGCCCGGCCGAGCAACGCTGTGCCGACCCCCTGATTCATCCAAAGAGGGTCGACATAGAGCTGCTCGATCCAACCGGCTGTCAGTACGAGGGTGCCGATGAGAGTTTGCTCGACGACGGCGACCCAAACCTGCTGGTTCGCCATCACCACCTCCTGAAACCATTCGAGCACCTCATCATTGGAATGAATCAGGTGTGGAATTGTCGACACGTCGGCGTGCCGGGAACGGATAACTAGCGAGGCTGCTTCATCTGACTCGGTCGCGGACGCTCGTCTGATCTCGAGGGTCTTCATGGCAGAACGGGTCCGCCGTGGCTCATGACGGCATTGGCAATTGCTCGGTCGGTTTCGACAACATCCATCACCAGAATCTAGCGAGCGACCGCAGTGAGCGTGTGGAGTATTGATCCAGTTAGCTCTGGCCAGACCTCTAGATGTCATCCTGGCCCGGCTCGTCACGGGCGCTGCATGCAAATGCGCTCTACACTCGGCCACGCAGAGCGATGGGAGACCCGTGACCAGTGAAGTGCATGATCTTCGGAGCTACATCGAGGCGCTCGAGCAGGCGGGCCAGTTGGCAAGAGTGTCGGCCGAAGTCTCGCTCGAACACGAGCTTGCCGACGTGGCGGCCTCGCTGGCCCGTAACGATATCGGTGCTGGTTTTTTCGAGAACGTTACCGGTAGCCAATGGCCGATCTTTTGCGGCAGCGTTACTTCGCACCGCAGGGCTGCGGTCGCGCTCGGTTGCGAGACGGGCGAAATCATCGAGCTGATGGAACGGGTTCTCGACCCAGCGAACGGCGTCGCACCGGTTCGTGTCGATGCGGCTGCTTGGCACGACAACCACATCGAGGGAGCTGACCTCGACACCGCCATGCTGCCCATCCCTGTGCACAGCCGGGGCGACGGTGGCGCATTCATCACCGGCGCGGTCACCGTGGCCAAAGACCCGATCTCGGGCCGTGGAAACCTTGGCTATAACCGAATGCTGCGGCTAGGGCCGAGCCGGTTTGGGTTCAATGTCAACGAGTGGCGCGATGTGGGTACGTTCTGGAAGTCGCGCCCCGACCCCGATGCACCTTTCCCGATTGCGCTCGCTATCGGGCTCGACCCTGCCATCATGATCGCAGGGGGAGTCAAGACGCCGGTAGATGAACTCTTCATCGCTGGCGCGATTCGCGGGAAGGGCATCGAGGTGTGCCGCGGCCGCACGATCGATGTCGATGTTCCTGCCGCGGCCGAGATCGTCATCGAAGGCCTACTCCATCCGGCGGTGCGTGAACCAGAGGGCCCGCTAGCGGAGTTTCACGGTTACCACGGCGAGGAGTGGAACAGTCCGACCTTTGAGGTCAGCTGCCTATCGTTTCGTGATGATCCCATCTATCAGACCATCATCCCGGGCTGGTACGAGCATATCTATATCGGCAACGTGTTGCCGCGCGAGCCTTTGCTGAGGCGATTTATTCGCCACCTAGACCCGACAGCCGATGTTCACCTTCCTCCATACGGCAACGGTTTTCTGGCGATCGTGCAGATCGACCGCGACAACCCGGGCACTCCTAAGAACCTGGCGATGGCTGCGATGGCGGCTCATATCAACGTGCGCAATGTGATCGTTATCGATCGCGACGTCGACATGTACGAGGCCTCAGAAGTGCAGTGGGCGTTAACCAATCGAGTGCACTGGCAGGACGACGTGTTCACCGTGCCGTTTGCGCAGGGTCACGAGATGGACCCAACCGCCGACCAGCGGGGTGTGAGCACCAAGGTCGGTATCGACGCCACCTACAAACGCGAGCGCCGCGAATATGGCGACCGCGTTTCATACCCTCCGGTCGATCTGGGCCGGTACTTGAGCTAATGCGTCGAATCGTTGTTGCAATCACGGGGGCCAGTGGCGCGATCTATGGAATCCGTGCCCTAGAACTGCTGGCGGCCATCGATGATGTCGAGACCCACCTGATCGTCTCCAGCCCTGCCAAGACCACGATCTCGGTTGAAACCGATCACGCGATGGCCGACGTCGAAGCATTGGCCGACCATGTTCACGGGGCACGCGACATCGCCGCGCCGATCAGTAGTGGATCGTTCCGGACGGCCGGAATGATCGTCGCCCCGTGTTCGATCAAGTCACTGTCGGCCATAGCCAATTCGTACACCGCTGGGCTCGTCAGCAGAGCAGCCGACGTCGCCCTCAAAGAGCGTCGACCCTTGCTGTTGATGGTTCGCGAGACGCCGTTTCATCTCGGTCACCTCCGCCTGATGGCCCAGGCGACCGAGATCGGCGCAGTTATCTTTCCGCCGGTTCCCGCCTTCTACAACAACCCCGCATCGCTGGACGACATAGTGACCCATTCGGTAGGCCGTGCCCTAGAACACCTGGGCGTGGAGATCGAAAACCTAAACCGCTGGAAAGACGGCTAACCCCCTCCCGAAATTCTGTGGGCTGTGCACCGTGACGGTGGGCTCCAGCCACACAAGATTCTCTGACTTGCGCCATACGGCCGAGTAGGGTTCCGTTCCGATACGTATGGCTGGCCGGCTCAAACCTGAAGAACACTCCAAACACCCGTGGCTGATAGACGATATTGCCGACGACTTTGACCTCATCGACGCCTGGGCCCTGCCCGTTTCTGGAACTCTCGAAGAGTTCGCAGATCTATGTCGGATCTTTGCGACGCTCGATTTCGGGGCGGGTGAAGACTCGACCGCTGCACGGGCACTATTTACGGTTCGCGACCGACTGGGAACGTTGTTGCGGTGGAATGAAAACACCAATGATCTTGCTATCCCAGGCAGCGCCGACCGGTCATTGCGAGGTCGTCTCAGCGCTGATCAACTCGCTGAGGTCGGCGACACCAGCTTGTTTGACGACGTTCAGGGCATCCCGTTTCGGCCGGTCTACGTTGCCGAAGACGAGTGTGCCTTAGAGCTCTCTGACCACAACGTGCACGCAGCGGTGCACCTCGGCTGGGTGACGGCCGGCAATGGTCGATTCACCGGACAAATGGGCGTGTACGTCAAGACCCGCGGCCGGTTCGGTCGCACATACATGACCGCCATTGCACCCTTTCGCCATTACATCGTTTACCCAGCGCTGCTGCGACGGATCGGCCGCGAATGGAACGCTCGCCCAACGAGCTAAGGGCCAAGACGAATAATGCCGATGCTGTTGGTACCCAATTGCATCGGACGCTTGGCAAGTATGGACAAGACACTTGATATTGACGAGCTAGTTACG
>CBERPN010000035.1:0-21490 GCA_965524675.1 uncultured bacterium | reverse complement strand
CAGGCTACGGGCTAGCGCCCTCCGCCCTACAGCGCGTGGGCAGCCCAAGATTGTTACCTGGGCGCCGCCGCACCTCCGTGGCAACGGCCCGGCTGGAGGCCAATAATCGGGCCCCACCCACCAACCAAGAGTGGCCAAACCGGGTCGCGGCGCGGCAACGAAAAGCCGAAAGCCAGCACGCCAAGACGCACGAGCGAACCAACAGCAACAAACCAACAGCCGCCAGATAGAAACCAGCCAGGCACAACATTGACAGCCCAAGCCAGCAAGGCGCCACAGCAAAACCAGAACCGAGAAGCGAGGGACGAGCGCCAGGTCAGCGCTTGCGATCAGCAGCGCGCATCGAGGCCCCGCACCCGCACATGAAGCGCGCCAGCGCTTCATGGTTAGTGAGCGAAGCGAACGGCGATTGCGCCTGCTTAAGTCAGGGCGTGCGCCAGTTTGGTAAGTCGGGGGCGTTTTCTTCCCAGGAGCGGACGAAGACCGCTAAGGCTTTGATTTGTTCGGAGGTGAGCGGGCCCGCGAAGTCTTGGGAGTAGGCGCTCATCTGGCTGCCGGGTATGCCGACGGCGATGATCAACTCGGTCTGCTCGTCGGTGGCCGACTGGAGGAACTGTTCGGAGTTAAGAGCGGGCCCTATGCCTCCCTCGCCACTGAGTCCGTGACATGAAGCACAGTTGAAACCCCACAGGGTCTCGCCCGACTCGGCCAGCGACTCGAGCTGTTGGGAGCGCGCCTCGTCGCGGGCGGTCGGTTCGAACCATCGGTATAGCGGAAACACCAGAGCCATGGCGACCATGATGATCGCCCCGACCTGCATCACCGAGTTGGTCGACCGTTCTAGTTCGGGGTCGGTCTCGTAGGCCATCAGCCGTGCCCTTCACTGGTGCATGCCGGTCCGGTTGCTGGTTCATCGATCTGCATAGATCCCGGAGCCGGCCCTTCTGAGCGTGAGCCGGTATCGATGTAAACCAATCCATCGTCGCCGATCTCAATCGGATAGGAGTCCATTCCTCGCGGTGCGGGGCCGGTTACATAGTCGCCAGCCCGGTTGAAGACAGAACCATGACACGGACACTCGAATTGCCCCGATGACTCGCAATAGGGAGTTCGACAGCCGAGGTGGGTGCACTTCTCGGAGAGCGCAACTATCTCGCCGTTAATCCTTGTGAGGTATGCCCGAGCAGCGGGTACCTCGACCACCCCTTTTTCGGGAACGGCATCGGGCAGGATCGACCGGACCTTGCCGCCGAACCCGGTTGTAGCGAGCGGCTTGAGCAAGTCCCATGTGGTCCAAGCCCCGGCCGCCGCGATTAGCCCGGCGCCCAGAACCCACATCTTGTTCAGAAACTCGCGGCGTTTAAGAAGCTCATTCATGGGGTCCTACCTCTCAAAATTCTCAGCATCGTGACAACTCTGCGCATCACAGCTCTCCGTGCCATTCCTGCCAAGGCCACACCCAACTCCAGCTGGGCCCTCGGAACGCGAAGCCCACAATGGTCAGCAGTATGAAGATCACCATGAAGGTGGTGAAGGTTGTCACGGCAACTCGGCGATGTTGAGCCTTGATGAACAGGCTGCGGTCGATATAGGGCAGTGCGATCAAGCCGATAATGATGGCCCCCGGGATCAGCACACCCGCAATGAGTGGGTGAAAATGGGCTAAGAGTTCTTGGAGGCCCGCGAAATACCACGGCGCCTTCTCAGGGTTTGGTGTGAGCGTGGGATTGGCTACGTCACGTAGCGGCGCATCGGCAAATACCGAAACTAGCAACACCAGCAAAAGCACGGACATAGCCGCCACCGCGTGGCGAACCAGCAAGTGCGGCCAAACCATTACCATGTCGTCGGCCGCGGGGTCCTTTTGATCGCCCGCCGCTGGCTTGCCGGGAACCATTCCGAGTACCCGTCGGCCCTTGATGATCGGCGGCTTGGAAACTATCTCGACAGCGGTATCGGTCGACTCTGTTGGCTCAGACATCGGGCTCTCCCCGGTCGATCTCCAGCATTGAGTCCTTGCGCCAGCGCCAGAGATGGATCATTAAGATAAACACGAGGATTATTGGAAGCACTGCGATGTGCAGGACATAGAACCGCAGCAACGTGGTCGACCCAACCGTTTGTCCGCCAAGCATGAGTTCCTGGGTCTGTTCACCAGCGAGTGGCACGTAGGCCGCCATTTCGGTGCCGACGGTTACCGCCCAGAATGCAAGCTGATCCCAGGGCAGCAGGTAGCCGGTGAAGGACATGAGCAGGGTCAGTATTAGAAGCACTACTCCGATGACCCAGTTGAACTCGCGAGGGGCCTTGTACGCCCCCCGGTAGAACACCTTTGCCATGTGCATGGCTACCGATAACACCATCAGGTGGGCCGACCAGCGATGCACATTGCGAATGAACTGACCGAACGCAACCTCGGTCTGGATGGTCTGAATGTTGGTGTATGCCGACGCTGGCGACGGCACATAAAAGAACATCAAGTAGATTCCCGATACCACCAGCGACCCCAGCAACACGGTCGAGATCACGCCGAGATACCACGAGTACTTGAACCCGAGTTCGGCCTTGCGGACCTTTACTGGATAGATGTGAAGCAGAAAGCTCGACCAGTGACCAGCCGCGGTGTCGCGCTGGGTCACTCGCCGTGGCGATCGCCAAACAGATCGCCCAATGGGTGTCTTTCTGACCCGTTCGAAGATGTCGTCGGTCGCCCCACTTGACGAGTCGAGCGGGGCACTCGTCGTCTCGGTTTCGGTCACTGCCATTCAGGCACTCCAATTCCACTCCAAAGCCCCATCGACAAAGCGTCGGGAGGGCAACGTTCGATACACAATCCACAGCGGATACAGGCTGTCTCGTCCAGCAAGAGAGCTGTTCCCTCGAGTACTTCGGGGTCGATCTGCTCGGACGGAACCAGCGAGATCACGTCGACCGGGCAGACGTCGGCGCACAGAGCGCAGAGTACGCATTTGTCGACATCGAGCAAGATGTTGGCGAAACAGCGAAGGCAGCGATTGGCCTCACAGCGAGCCTGTTCGGGCGTGAACCCGAGTTCGACCTCGGCCAGACCCATCCGCCGGCCAGTAGCCAAGGTGGGCACGTCGACCCGATCTTGGCGGTCGTAGAGGTCGTCGAGTCGATGGAATTGTCGAAGCTCGACCATCGTGCCCGGCCTGTCTTCGGCCACCTCTCCACCGAAGGAGCGATGGATGTCGGTGGCCGACCTTCGACCGTCGGCGATGGCGTCGATCAGGGTTCGTGGCCCTTTGGCGGCATCGCCACCCGACCACACTCCGGGAATCGAAGTTGCACCCGTTTCGTCGTCGACCTGGATCGTTCTGCGAGGACTTACCTCTGGTCCGGCTGGTCCGAGCGAATCGAGATCGATGGCCTGCCCAATAGCCAAGATAATCGTGTCGGCGGCGAGGTGTACCTTGTCGTCCTCGTCGAACACAGGCGAGAATCGGCCGTCGTCGCCAAAGACCGACAGCACACCAATGGTGTCGAGTCCGGTGACTTTGCCGTCTTCGACGGTTATTCGAGCGGGACCGCGGCGCTGCACGAAGCTGATTCCTTCGTGTTCGGCCTCTTCTACCTCAAAATCGTGGGCGGGCATCTCTTTGCGAGATTCGAGCGACATGATGGTGATCTCGGCGGCGCCCGCCCGTCGGGCACTGCGGGCTGCGTCGATAGCCTCGGTCATCGCCGGCCGATCACCGTCTGCCGAACCCTTCTCGTCGGCATCTCGCTGGGCGTCGTAGTCGGCGGCCCTCAGTGCGGTGCGGGCGGCATCCATGGCGACATCGCCACCACCGATAACCAGTACCCGGCCGCCGATGTCGACTTCGTAACCGCGGTTCATGTTGATAAGAAACTCGATGGCCCGAAGCACCCCGTCGGCGTCGCCACCTTCGATATCGAGGCCCCGGCCCAGGGTTGCCCCGATGCCTAAGAAAACTGCGTCGTGACGCTCGCGAAGCGCGTCGAGGGTGAAGTCCTCGCCAAGTTTTGTGTTGTACTCGACCGTGATGCCCATCGCGACGATGGCGTCGATGTCGGCGGCCAGAATGTCGCGGTCGAGCCGGTACTCGGGGATGCCGAGCCACATCGCTCCGCCCAGCCGGTCGGTGGCCTCGTACACGGTGACTTTGTAGCCGAGCCGGCGGAGGTCGTGGGCGCAGGCCATTCCGGCCGGTCCACCGCCGACTATTCCGATGTTCTGAGCTAGGTCACTAGCCGGCGGTGCTGCAACCTTCTTCCAAGTCTCCTGGTCGCCCTTCTCGGGTCCGAATTGTTCGGTTACAAACCGTTTCAGGGCTCTGATAGCGATTGGTCGATCGATCTCGCCACGGCGACAAGCATCCTCACAAGGCGCCGCGCAAACCCGTCCACAAACCGATGCAAACGGGTTCGGTAACCGCGCTGTCAAGTATGCCTGTTCGTCGTCGCCATCGGCTATGGCGGCCACGTACATGCCAGCATTGGTGTGCACAGGACATGCCGCGAGGCAGGGAATGTTCTGGTCGTAGAACTCGAGCTCGGGCATCGTCAGATTCTCGACTCGCGATGCGCCCACCAGAGCCCGCCGAGAATCAAACCCAGACCCCCGGCCCACAGCCCGACACCAATGATGTCTTGGTATATCCGATCGAGATTCGCCACCGTTGAAGTCTTCAGTGCCCAATCCGGAATGAATATCGTGAAAAGGGCAACCGCGGCCACGATCGCTATGGCCTTCGCCCAAGCGTCGAGCCACGGAGAACTCATACGATCGTTAACCCGCAATAGTCGCGGCGCTACGAACAGCGCCGCTACCGCGGCCGCCACCGCATACCCAATGTACTGTCCAACACCCGTAGAACCCGATCCCTCAGATCCGCCGGGCAGAGCGAACTCATCTATGTCGGCAGTTGGTGCCTCAAGGTTGTTCTGTAGATACGCGATCACGGCCGCGGTGTCGTCATCGCTGAGCGTGGACAACGGAGGCATCACCGAGTTGAAGGTCTCGCCAGCGACCATGATCTCGCCACTTAGGCCGTTGGCTATCACGCTCGTCACGTATTCGGCGTCGTCGACGTTCGGGTTGTCCACCAAAGGTGGGAACTGGTTTCCCAAGCCTGCGCCGCCAGGTTGGTGACAAGATGAACAGACCGCGCTATAGACACCCGCACCTTGGCGAATTAGGTCGTCGTTAGCTTCATCAGCATCAGCTTCATCAGACACCTCATCTTGGGCCAGTTCTTGGGCGCCGCTCGCGAGAGCCGTCATCACCAGGAGACCGCCAAAGATGGCGAGAACGAATGCTGCAAGCAGCACAACCTTGGCTGTCGTAATGCTGGCAATTGGTGGCGGGTGTCGCCTCATGGGACTCCAAGGCCGTCGATGACAGCAAGAGAATGACTTGGCTGTGGGTGCAATGGCTACTAGCGCGGCGATGTCTCGCTGTTGGAGAACTTACGCTTTGTGCGAATTTTCACAACAGGGCACAAGGTCCCTACTTGGCGGAGAAGCGTTCGATAAAGCTGTCTTGGCCACCAATCGGCCATCAATGGAGAAGCGAAATGTCAGAGTTAACCCAGGAGTCACAAGATTCGTCGCGCTCGCGACGGTTTCGGTTGTTGGTCGCGGCGTTGGCACTCGCATTCGCGGCTATTGTCCTAGCAGCGTGCTCAGGCGATGACGACTTGGTAACTGTCGAGGATCCGTGGGCTGACCCAACCAAACCCGACTCCGACACCACCGCGTTCTACGTCACCATCTTGAATAGTTCTGGCGATGCCGACCGCTTGATTTCCGCGTTCTCGCCCCGCTGCGGCCGTACCGAATTGCACCAGACCACGATTCAAGACGACGTGATGTCGATGGACCCCGCCGACCCGTTTGATCTCACCGTGAACGACGGTGACCAACTGGTGCTCGAACCGGGCGGTCTGCACGTGATGTGCATAGGGGTTAGCGAACCCTTCGCCGAAGGTGAGGAAATTTCCCTCGAGCTCACGTTCGCTCAACACGGTGTGATCAGAGTTCAAGCGCCGGTCGAACAACGCTAGGAATACCACCAAACAGGACACCTAACCCGAGGGCGGTCCGAAACCACCACCTCCCGGCGTTTCGATCTCGAATCGGTCGCCCGGTTCCACCATGGCCTGGGCGGTCGCGCCGAATTCGGTCACCGTTCCGTCGACGCTGATCTTACGGGTGTGACCGACCGCGCCTGGCGAGCCGCCCTCGAGTCCGTAAGGGGCAACGCGGCGATGACCCGACAGCACGTTGACCTCCATCGCCTCACCGAAGCGAACTCGCCGAACGACTCCGTCGCCACCACGGTGAGCACCGTCGCCACCCGAACCGCCACGAACCTCGAACTTTTCAAGGATGATTGGGTAGCGCCATTCGAGCACCTCCGGGTCGGTCAATCGCGAGTTGGTCATATGGGTGTGGACCGCGTCGCAACCATCGGCGCGAGCTGATGCGCCCGCCCCGCCACATATCGTTTCGTAGTACTGGTGGGTATCGTTGCCCCAGATGAAGTTGTTCATCGTGCCTTGCGATGCTGCGACCGCCCCGACCGCCCCGAAAAGCGTGTCGACGATCAGCTGGCTGGTCTCGACATTGCCAGCGATCACTGCCGCCGGGTAGCGGGGGTTCACCATCGAGTCGTCCGGCAGGACCAACGCAATGGGCTTCATGCAACCGGCGTTGAGAGGTATGTCGTCGTCGACCAAACACCGGAACACATACAGCACCGCAGCATGAGCAATAGCCGAAGGTGCGTTGTAGTTGCCAGGGTGGGTGCCGCTGGAGCCCGTAAAATCAACACAGGCCGACCGTGCGTCGCGATCGACGGTAATGGTCACCGTTACCTGATGACCGTCATCCATCACATAGCTAAAGTTGCTATCGGACAGGGCATCGATCACTCGACGAACCGACTCCTCGGCGTTGTCCTTCACGTGTTCCATATAGGCGTGGACCACGTTGAGTCCGTAGTGATCGATGACCCTTCGCAGCTCTGTTGTGCCCTTCTCACAGGCCGCCACTTGTGCCTTGAGATCGGCGATGTTCTGCTGCGGATTGCGAGCGGGATGTTTCCCGCTGGTGAGCAGCCGATGTATGTCCTGCTCGAGGAAGCGCCCGTTGGAAACCAGTAACTCGTTGTCGATGAGCACGCCCTCCTCGTCGATTCTGGTGGAATTCGCGGGCGCTGAACCCGGCACGGTTCCGCCCACATCGGCATGATGGCCGCGCGACGCCACGAAGAAGATCGGTTCGCCGGACCCCTCGTCGGTCAAGTCGAAGACCGGCTTGATGACGGTTATGTCCGGCAGATGCGTGCCGCCGTTATAGGGCGCGTTCATCACATACACCTGACCATCGTTCATCACAGGATTGGCAGCAATTATCGACTTAATGGACTCGCTCATCGAACCCAGGTGAACCGGCATGTGGGGAGCATTAGCGATGAGATCGCCCGCCGGGTCGAACAGGGCACACGAGAAATCGAGTCGCTCCTTGATATTGACCGACGCCGCGGTGTTCTCGAGTACCACGCCCATCTGCTCGGCGATGTTCATGAACAGGTTGTTGAATATCTCGAGCTGAACCGGATCTACCTCAGTACCCACCGCGCTTCGCCGCGGCAACGCAATGATGCGTTCGAGAATCAGATCGCCAGCCGCTGTGCAGCGTGCCTGCCAACCCGGCTCGATGACCGTCGTACCGGTGGCCTCGATGATTACCGCTGGACCATCGATGAGTTGACCACTCACCAGCGTTGCTCGATCGACGAAGTTGGTCTGGTGAGTCTCGCCAGCCATCACCGTGGCAAACGCCGCTAACGGCGCTACCGCTTCGCCGCTATCCACCACCGCCGAGAGCGAGACCGACTCGGCCGAGCCGATCGCCTCAACCTGTGTCGACTCGATAATCACAGACTCGCCCGGCGATTTAAACCCAAACCGGGCCTCGTGCACCCGTTCGAATTCGGCTATCACCGAGTCGTAGGTGCCATCATCGACATGCAGCGCGGTATCCGAACTCGCGTAGCGCAAAGCCAACCTTCGCACCGTCGCGATGTTGTCCTCGGCCACTCCTTGGCTGAGGACTGCTTCGAACCCCTCAACCTCTAACACTGCCCATCGAGGAGTCAAGGCATCGAGGCTCGGTTGCGACAACGGTTCCTCCACGGCACGGTCGCCGACGTGGCGGATATCGGCTAACCCAATGCCAACCGCCGATAGAACACCCGCGTTGGGATGAACATGGACTCGCTCGACCCCCAGCCGGTCGGCGACCAGGCAGGCATGTTGACCTCCTGCCCCGCCAAAGCACACCAGTGTGTAACTGGTAATGTCGTAGCCCCGTTGAACCGAGATCTTCTTGATGGCGTTGGCCATGTTTTCGACCGCGATCGACAAGAATCCCTCAGCCACATCGACCGGTTGGCGGGTTTGGCCCGTGGCGCTCGAGATTTCAGCGGCCAACGACTCGAAACGTTCGGTCACCGCGGCAACATCGAGTGGCGCATCGCCGCCTGGTCCGAATACCGCTGGGAAAAACTCGGCTCGAAGCTTGCCGAGCAGGACATTACAGTCGGTGATCGCCAACGGACCGCCGTTGCCGTAGCAGGCCGGCCCGGGGTCGGCTCCGGCCGAATCCGGCCCGACCCTCATTCGACTTCCGTCGAAAGCCAAAATGGAGCCGCCCCCCGCAGCCACGGTGTGAATGTGGATCATCGGGGCCCGAACCCGGACCCCAGCGACCTCGGTTTCATACGTGCGTTCCAAGGCCCCCGCGTAGTGCGACACATCGGTAGAGGTTCCGCCCATGTCGAAACCGATCAACCGATCGAATCCCGCTGCTTGCGCCGTCGCTACCATGCCGACGACGCCGCCCGCTGGTCCCGACAACAGAGCATCCTTACCGCGGAAGCGGTTTGCATCGGTGAGACCGCCGTTGGATTGCATAAACATCAAGCGAGGTCCGGTACCACCCGGGCGGACCCGTTGGTCGACCCGCTGAACGTACCGGCCAAGGATTGGCGATAAGTAGGCGTCGACGACAGTCGTGTCGCCCCGCGAAGCGAGCTTCATCAAAGGGCTGACCTCATGGCTGACCGAGACCTGGGTAAAACCCAACTCGTGCGCGAGTTGACCGAGTTGTTCTTCATGGGCGGTGTGTCGGTAGCCATGCAGCAATGCGATTGCCACCGAATCGAAGCCTTGCGCTTTGGCGCTCGCCAACGTGGCTCTTGCCCGATCGATCTCGATCGGGACGAGCACTTCGCCATCGGCAGCAATCCGTTCTTCAATCTCGATGACGTGGCTGTAGAGCATCTCGGGCAGCACGATGTCGAGGGCAAACAACTCGGGACGGGCTTGGTAGCCAATTCGTAAGCAGTCGCCAAACCCCCGAGTGGTCACGAAAACGGTGGGTTCACCCTGTCGTTCCAACAGAGCGTTGGTGGCCACCGTGGTGCCCATCTTTACTGAATCGATTCGATCAGCGGGCAAGGGCGACTCGGCGTCTAGTTCGAGGAGATCGCGGATCCCCTGGATCGCAGCATCGGCGTAGCGCCGAGGGTTTTCCGAAAGAAGCTTGTGGGTCACGATTGCGCCATCGGGCGAGCGGCCGACAACATCGGTGAATGTTCCGCCACGATCGATCCAAAACTGCCATCTATCCAACGCTCAGCCTCCTAGCAAGAAATTTTGTGTCCTGTACACCTCTACGGTGTCGGGGCCACACTAGATCTTGGGGTAATCTGGATTGTAGCCATGACCAAGGAATCCCTCTCCATCTCGCTTGAGGGTTCTCGCGAGGAACCACTCGATCTTCGTCCGCTGTCGGATCTGTCCGAACAACGGTTGTGGCGCATGCTCGAAGTGGCGCCCGATGCCATGATCATGGCCGACGACGACGGAACGATTCTTGTCGTCAACCGCCAGGTGGAAGCAATGTTCGGTTACGACAGGTGCGACCTGCTCGGTCGAATGGTGGAAATGCTGTTGCCCGAGCGGTTCCATGTAGCCCATGTCGCCAACCGTGACGATTTTCGAGCTGAACCAACAGCCCGCTCTATGGGCTCTGGACTCGACCTCTGGGCCAAACGAAGCGACGGTAGCGAGTTCCCGGTGGAGGTTGGTTTGAGCCCTTTGGTCGACGACCAGGGATCAGCGGTGGTGGTCTCGATTCGAGATATCACCGATCAGATCAAATCAGAACACCAGTTGCGCGCCAGCGAGGCCGCGTTTCGTACCACGTTCAACGAAGCTCCAGTGGGAATGCTGACAGCTCGCCTTGGGTCTAACGGCAGCTGCATTATCGAATCGGTAAACCGTGCATTCTGCGAGATGCTCGACAAGAGTTCCGAGCTGTTGATCGGTGCCGACATCGATGATTTCACCCACCCCGACGACATCACCGGCAACCAAGACGCCGAAATCGACAGTCCACGATTCACCGAGGAAAAGCGTTACCGCCGAAGCGATGGGACCTATGTTTGGTCGCTGCTGCATTCGAGCACGCTGCACTCGGGTGAGACTCCCCTGGTTCTGGCGCACGTCTTAGATATCTCGGACCGTCGAGCCTCCGAGATAGAACGCGAACGACAGCGTCGCTGGTTGGCCGGGCTCTCCGAAATCCGAACCCATCTACTCGAAGGCAGACCCATCGACGAAGCGCTAACCCTGGCATGTCGCCACGCTTGCGCCATCGGTAATGCGCAGACCGCGATGATCGGCACCGAAGACCGGTCAAGCCGCCACCTCGACCGCCGCGCGACCTACAGCCGCCTTGACCAAGAATCGGGTACGGCCCGCCAACCAATCACTTCAGCAATTAGATCAGCGATCGACTCACAACAGACAGTTGCCGTCGAGAACAACCGGCCCACAGTCCAAGGCGATCCGGCCAATTTCGGCAGCAAGGAACAATTCGGGGCGGGTCCGTGCCTTATTTCTCCCCTGGTGACCGGCTCGGAGATTAGCGGTGTGCTGCTTCTAGGCCGCGATTTGGGCGAGGAACCATTTACTGAAGCCGAGGTACAGATCGTCGAATCATTCGCCCATCAGGCCGCCACGGCGGTCGAGTTTGCGCGACTGCGAATCGACCGTGAACGACTTGGACTTCTCGAAGACCGTGAACGAATCGCTCGCGATCTACACGATCTGGTGATACAGCGACTTTTTGCTGCGGGAATGGGCCTACAATCGACCGCTTCGCTCGTTCCCTCACCCGCAACCGAAAGAATTCGTTCCACGATTGGTGAAATCGATGTTGCTATCACCGAGTTGCGATCAGCCATCTTTAGCTTGAGTAATCCCGACCAACCGAAGTCGGTAGCCGCACAGGTCGCCGAAGTAATTAGGGCCCATCATCCCAGGCTCGGCTTCGAACCAACGCTTTCTATCGACGATGCCATCGAGACGGTTCCGTCGGCGGTCATAGAGCAACTACTCCCGACCCTGAACGAGGCTCTCTCAAATATCGAGCGCCATGCCAACGCCGGTGCTGTCGAGATAAGCGTTGAAGTTGATGAAGCGGGCCTGACCCTTAGCGTTTGCGATGACGGCGACGGATTGCCGAGCCACGAACTGACCGGCAATGGCTTACGAAACTTAGACCGACGGGCTCAGAGGTTGGGCGGTGCATCAAAGATCACCAACAATCGCCACGCAGGAGCAACCCTCACCTGGCGTGTGAAAGTGGCTCGGAGCTAGCCGACTCGTTGTTTGGTCTCGGTTGATCCGACACTATCTGAGTTGCGGGTGGTGTCAGTCCTCGGTGCTATCGGCTGGCACTACTAGTAGGGCACAGGACAGATGATGCGCCGCGTAGGTTGTGACCGATCCGAGCATGAGGCCTCGGAACCCGCCATAACCACGAGAACCAAGAACGACGAGCTCAGCAGTCTCACCATCGTCTCGGCCTTCACCATTGGCCGCCCGCATCATCTCAACACCGGTATGACCCATTACAACTCGCCGCTCGACAGCTACTGGAATCGATCCGTCGTACTCGCTCTCCAGTATTGAGAGTTCATCATCGAGGAACTTATCGCCGCTCGATTGCAATGCGTCTAGATCGATACGAGCTGAGAACTCGTAGCCACTCATTACCGGGTAACTGACCACGTGCACCACCACCAATCCGGCATCTCGCCAAGTGGCCTCGCGAACGGCCTCATGGAAGGCCTTCCTCGAGCACTGCGAACCGTCCAGTCCTACAACAATAAATGCCATGATCTACTACTCCTTCGTCAATCGCTCGGAAAATGGTGGGGACCGTCTTGAACTCTGGCCACTACCGACATGTCAATCTCTGTCGGCGGGGACTACGAGCAGCCGACAGGCCAGATGATGAATTGCGTAGGTGGTAATCGACCCGACGAGCAGTCCTCGAAATCCGCCATACCCACGAGTTCCCAACACGACCAATTCGGCCGAGTCGCTACCTGCTGCAGTGTCTTCGCTCAGTCCCTTGGCCGCCTCGATTAGTTGAACCCCTGGATGGCCGATTCTTACGATGGTTCGGACCTCGACCGGAAAGCTTCCGTCGTGCTCGTGCTCCAGGCTGTCCACCTCGGCAGCGAGGAAGTTCTTCCCGTTTGCTTTGAGGCTGTCGGTGTCGGGGAATGTATACGCATAGCCGCTGAGCAGCGGATCGCCCACCACATGCATCGCGACCACATATGTGCCACGCCAAGTCGCTTCCCGGACAGCCTCGTGAAAGGCTTTTCGGGACGTATCTGACCCATCGAGGCCGACGAGAACATAGCCCATTGGCTGAATCTCTCCTTCGGTTGTGCAAGAGCTTTGAGCGGTTTGATCGCTCGTATCTAGTCTGCAACAGACCCAATAGTTTCAGGCAGGGCCGAAGGTCACCAACCCCCACCGACCTGATGAGCTACCGCGTGGTGTCAGTTTCACTCGGTACGAGCAGAACCGGAATCGATGATCCGCGCAGGACCGCTTCAGAAACACTGCCCATGAAGAGTTTCTTTAGACCGGTGTAGCCGTGCGAAGTCAGAGCGATCATTGTCGCTCCAATTTCACCCGCCACCTGAAGGATTTCATCGGCCGGATCCGCACTGGTCCTGATGACATGGGAGATCTCTAGATCATGGAGTTCGTCGTCGAGATCCTGCTCGATCCGATCCAGGTGAGCGCCAGCCGTACCCTCAGGCGTGACATGTTCGATCGACATGAAACGCTCAACCATTTGTTCGAACCCATCGGTGATCACGAGCAGCATCACCAGTTCGCCATCGCCACCGGCCACGATCTCAGCGGCCGGACTAAGCGCGGCGCGGCTGAAATCCGAACCGTCGATGGGGACCAGTATTCGTTTATCTATGCGGGATTTCATGGTGATCCGTTCTGTCTTACGTTGGTTTTCTCTACTCAGTTTGCGCACCGACACCCAGCTCGGGAAGGGACCTTGGTCAATTCGCCCTTGGTTTCAAGTGATCAATGCAACACCATCCCCATTCCCAGCTGATGAAGTGTTGCATCCACTACATGATGCCGGGGACGGGCAGCCGGGTTTGTGCTCGATCCATGGCCGTTCCCTGGTGTGGGCTACGCACTCTCGGCGAGGCGTTCCACAACCATGGCCACAACACGATTGGCGTCGACTCCCGCGCATACGTCGATGAGGGGGCGGTTTAACCAGGCCGCAGGTGTCGCATCATCGGTCTCACCCAGGTTTGGCCAGGTCTTACCTCTGCTAAAGCTCTCGGTCTCGACTCGGATCGGCCATCCCCGAGTAGTGAAAGCGTCGGGATCGAGGAGGTAGGCCACGGTGGAGGGATCGTGCAGATAGATGCCATCGATGCCGTTCGTTGTCTCAAAGAATCTGCGATACAGCGGCAGCGCCTGGCGAAGAAGTCGCGCACCAGCGGAGTCAGCGCTAGTGATTCGGTCGATGCCTACACCGGTGAGGTTGATTTGGTGGGTGACGTCGAGGCCGACCATGGTGACTGGCCATCCTGCACCGAAGACGAGATCAGCGGCCTCGGGATCATTGTTGATGTTGGCCTCGGCGACCGGGTTTGCGTTGCCGGGAACTAGGGCGTTGCCACCCATGACCACGACTCGCTTGATCAGTGCCGGGAGATCTGGGTATCGCGTGAGGGCGACGGCGAGATTAGTCAGCGGACCTAGCGCAAGCAGGGTCACTTCGCCGGGCTGAGCAACGGCGAAACGATGGATGAAGTCGGCGGCGCTCTCACTCGAACAGTTAGCGATTGGGGGTGCGAGTTCGGCGTCGCCGAGACCATTGGTACCGTGAACCTGTGGAACCGGACCCAGGTAGTCCGAAGCAATCGGTTTCGCTTCACCAGCGGCGACGCCTATGTCGGAGCGGCCAACGGTCTCAAGCAAGGTCAAAGCATTTGATGTGGTCACTTCGGTCGTCGCGTTCCCAAAAACCGTGGTCAGCCCAAGGATCTCGATTTCTGGTGAAGCCAACGCCATCAAGATGGCCATTGCGTCATCTACACCGGGGTCAGTATCGATAATCACCTTCAGAGTCATGAGCTAGCCGGTGCGGGAAGAAGCCAGCCACTTGCTACCGCATCAGCGAACACATGCTCAGCTGCTTCCCACAGAGCGGGCGATCCCTCTTCGATACGCTGTGTCATGTGACGTTCTCGCGTTTCGTCGACGCTGTAGTCGACCCAGGTTCCGCCACCGACCACGTGATTGAGCAGGATTGGTTGCAGACGATCGACGGCTTTGCCGAACCTCGCATCCGAAGTCTCAGCTGCCTCGAACTCCTCCCACAACGAACGCAACATCATTGCTTGGTCCTTGGGCAGGAGACCAAAGATTCGGCCAGCAGCCTGTTGTTCGATATCGGCTTGTTTCTCCGCTGTTGTGTCGTCGAACAGTGGAGTGTCTCCAGCATCGATCTCCACGATGTCGTGGATCAAGAGCATCTGCACTACCCGATCGATATTGATTGGACCAATGGCGTACTCCGCCAATGTTGAGGCGAACAATGCGAGGTGCCAGGAATGTTCGGCCGTGTTCTCCTTTCGTGTCGCATCCGCTATCTGGTTGCCGCGTATCACTGTCTTGAGGCGGTCGATCTCCAACAAGAACTCGAACTGCTGTCGCAGGCGATTATTGAGCGAACCAAGCCAGACATCTGATTTCATCCATTGAGCTTAGCTAGCTGTGCTGGGACCGTCGGAGCTGTCGATTGCTCAGGTAACGCGGTTCACTAGACCACGTCGCCCGCGCATGGTCTAGGACCGGGAATGGCGTTGCGTTGATCACTTGAATCCAAGCCCCGAGGCTAACGGTATCCGAAGGGTCTAAATCCTCTGTGAGCCCTGGCTGACGACGAGGACATTTGGTATATGGCGATCAGCAGCTTGGTACGGGTAGTGGCCGGCACCGATCACACCGCTGGTGCCTCGTTCGCTCTCGGTTGGGCGACGGACGTGGCCGCGAGTCTCGCGATCGATCTCGTTGTCGCGACCGCGTACTCTGACCCAGAAGGAAATATTCCGACCGAAGCCGCATTGCAGCATCTCGATGCGATCACGCACCAGCTGATGAGTGAAACGTCGAGTGCCGAAGCGTCCAATATCAATTTCACGCTGCTCCCCATTATCGGCGATCCGGCCACTGTTCTTCATGAGCTAAATTCGCCCGACAGCCTTCTCGTCATAGGAGCCGATTCAAAGAGTCAAACCGCGATCGGCCCGATTGCTCGCTTCGTCACTCATCATCTATCGGGACCGCTCGCCCTAGTCCCGGGCCCTTCTCCCCCACTCGCGAAAGCTGGCCTAATGGTTGGCGTCGACGGCTCGCATGCCAACGACGTTGCGCTGCGATGGGCGGCCGATGTCGCCCGTCGATGCCCGTGTCGCCTCAACGCCGTGTATGGCGATCATCCGCTACTAGGCGATGACTACCGATGGGGCTCCTCCGCGAAGACCGATGTCGGGGAACGCACTGCCGAGGAACACGTTCGATTAGTCGACAGCGAGGATGTAGATATTCGCTTCGTCAACATTCACGCCAAGGCTGTGGATGCCCTGCTCGAGGCAGTCGATCGTTTTCAACCGAGAGCCTTGGTTATCGGCACCCGAGGTTTTGGTGGACTTCAGGGCAATATTCTTGGATCAGTACCCAAGCAGCTCCTGAATGACCCACCCTGCCCAATCATTCTGGTTCCCCACTGAGTCTGGATCCGCTGCCGCACCGTGAACGATTGCTCCAGACTAGCGGAGGCCTCCGCTGCACTGTGCCCGTTCGAGGTGCCCGTTCGAGGCCACGGAGGCCAAGGTTGGCATCCTACCTATTTGGTGGCCCGATCAAATAGTTGAGATCAAAGCGCTCTTGCGGGGTTCCGACCCTGACGAGATCTGAAACGCCGGATCCAGGCTAAGTTCGCGTTGACCACGGGTAGTAGGGGAAGGACCAGCTATGACTTTTTGCCCTGTCAACTACCCCTTCAATGGCAGAGTATTGTTGGCGCGGCATCGTCGCGCGACCGTTACCTTTAGAACGATGCCGCCGCATTTACCCACCGAGTTGCACCGAGAGAAGAAGCAATGCCAGACGGCCAAGTCCAATGGATCGACCCCACCCGCAACGTTGCCCACATCGTTCGAAAGGGCAGGGAGTTCATAGCCCCTATAGCTGAGGTCGAGTCGGCCGCTCGAGTTCCCGGCGTAAGGGTGCACTTCGACATATCGCGTCAAGACGGAGTCGACGGCGCTGTCAACGTTCGACTAAAAAGCGGAACCCGTACCAATAAACGACATCGTCGGTTCGGAGATCTCACAGGAGCTCGACAACCCGGGGCAAAGGTAAAATCGGCCTCGGCCAACCAACTGGGCATCGATGTCACCACCCAGCCGGTGCGGGTGACCGAAGCCTGGGTTCGGGCACTCAACTCAGGCGATGTCGACGACGTACTCAGCCTCTACGCGCCAGATGCGGTTATTCATCATCTGAGTGGCGACATCCGCGGTAGGGCTCGCGTGCGAGCAACGATCGATGACGAAGCGGCTACCAACTTCGATGAGTCCAATGTCGCCGTAACCGGCGTCGACGATCTGGTTCGGATCGATTGGCCTGAAGAGACTTGCTTCGGGTCCGAAAACCAGAGCACCGCCGACGCCACCAGCTATCTGAGGATCGACCACGGCCACATCGTCGAGCAGTGGGATAGAGTCGAACCCCCATCGGTCCATATCGATTCCGAAACCGAGCAGGCGCTCGTGTTGGTGGTAAGAGGCCATGTCAGCGACGCGGACATGGCGTACGTGCACGAACACTACGATCGGTTTCGGGCTCGAATTGGCCGTCCGGTACTTTTCGCGCGGCTCAAACTAACCGTTTCTGACGAACCGGCACGCGAACGGCCGGTGACCGCCAGCTCAACGCTCGACATCGATGGACGGCTCCTGCGAGCATTCGTTGGAGCGTCGACGGTGACCGAGGCCATCGACGTGCTGATCGGTCGACTTCGCACCCAACTCGACCGGCTCACCGAGGTCAACCACCACAAGACATCGTCCGGCCAGGCAGATGCTGATTGGGTCGGCCTTGATGACCGCGAGACACGCCCGGGTTATTACGACCGGCCTCAAGCCGAGCGAGAGTTGGTTAGGCACAAGTCCTACACCACCGAGGAAGCCACCGTCGACGAAGCCGCTTGGGATATGGCCCTGCTCGACTATGACTTCTTCCTGTTTCACGAACTCGGGTCTGGGCAAGACTGCCTGCTCGCCCGCTCAGAGAACAGCCTGGTTCTGCATCGGGTCGATTCCTCGGTAGATGTTCATTGTGCCGAGCACCTCGATGTTCAACTCGACCCAAGTAGTGCCGCAACTCTCACGGTTCGCGGTGCTGTAGAACGACTCGATGCTGGTAACGAACCATACGTATTCTTCGAGAATGCCAGCTCGCAGCACGGAAACGTGGTTTACCGGAGATTCGATGGCCACTACGGGCTGATAACCCCGCCAGCCTCCTAGTTCCGAGCGGCGTCGTGCTGATCGGACTCTACACACTCACCTACCTCGTACTGTTGGCCTAGGTAGCTGTTGTGCTTCGGTATCGATCCAAGTGTCGATCGGAGTCGGTATTGAACCGAAGCAGCTATAGGACAGTTGCCGGGAACGATTCGATCATGTCCCGAGCATCGTCGGTAAGGAGATTGGCTAGATCGTGCAATGCTCGAGCCGCCGCGAGTTCCTCTCCAACCTGCGGAATCGATGGATCGGCAGGGTTGCGTTTCGATCGGCCGACACCGGTCAAGGACCGATCGCCAGCATCGAGGTGTACAACCATCTCACAATGATCTTCGTCTTCTCGGGTTTCAAACCGGAGAATCCAGCTGTGTTGTTGTAGTTCTCTCATACCGTTAACTCTGAGCGCAGAAATCAGTTCAGAACAGAGGCGAATGTCACCGCTAACGGATGTGTCGCCCACTTCGAATTACTGTTTTTGGGCCATCACCTCAGATAAGTTGAGCGGGCCCGGTGTGACCTTGGTCCCTGTCGCCACCTAACCATCTGGACAAGGATTCTTCTACGATTGCCAGTCTTGCGATACAAGTCACTCCTGTCCCTCATTCGAGTAGCCACATGATCTCTGCACCGTCCGCCGCCGACCCCACACGAATCGATCTGACAGACGGGTCGAAGCCGGTAACCGAGTCCCCGCCGACCGGTCTCAAGACCGTGTTGGAAGTCATTCCCGAGCACTGCTACGAACGATCAACGCTTCGCGGGCTTGGGTTGATCGGTCGAGACTTCGTGGTCTATGGCCTTATCGTTTGGGGACTCTACACAACCAACAATCCCTTCCTGCTGGTTCCGCTGTGGTTGCTTGCGGGTGCCGCAGTGTCGGCACTGTTCATTCTTGGCCACGATGCTGCCCACGATGCCCTTTTCGATTCAAAGCGCCTCAATGCTTTTGTCGCACGCCTCACCATGCTGCCGTCGCTTCACGCGACCGAAGGTTGGATCTTTGGCCATAACCGGGTGCACCATGGACACACCTTGCGCCAAGGAATCGACTTTGTGTGGCACCCGCTAACCGTCGCGCAATACCAGGCATTGGGTCGCCTGGGTCGCCTCCGACACCGCCTGGAGTGGAGCAGGTTTGGATCGGGCGCCTACTACCTACGCGAGGTGTGGTGGAACAAGATGGTGCGGTTCGAGTCACAACAACGCTGGCGTCGAGCAATGCGACGCGACAAAGCGTTGGTGAGTGTGGTGGTTCTTGGTGCACTCATAGCGCTGCTTGCGACCTCGGGTGTTGCCGGAATCTGGCTATGGCTCAAGATTGTCGTCATACCCTTCCTCCTGTTCTGCCAAACCATTGGCTGGGTCGTCTACGTACACCACATCGCTCCCGAGATCCGCTGGTGGCCGCGTCGAGAGTGGAACCGGTTCCGAGGCCAGGTCGAGGGCACGACGGTCCTGTGGGGCCCACCGGGCTGGGAGTTTTTCTTCCACTCGATCATGGTGCACCTCCCCCACCACGTCGACATGCGTATTCCTTGTTACCGATTGCCGGAGGCAGCGCGCGCCATCGCCAAGGCGTTCCCCGACTATGTCGACGAACGACCGATTCGCCTGAGCGACTACCTTCGGTCGGTAAAGTCGTGCAAACTCCACGACTTTGAAACCGGTGTGTGGCACACCTACCCGACAAACGACATCAACCTCGGAGAATCAGCATGACAAGCAGCGGCCTTGAACGAACCTCGGCCATGTACAACCTGGAGATATCGACTGGTTCGGTTCCCCTTCTAGAAGCGGTGAAGGAGTTCATCGCCAACCGAATCAACCCGGCAACCGCCGAATTCTACGCCCTCGGCGAGGGGCGAGCCGACCGGTGGGGCCATGGAGATGGTCAACTCGAACTTTTGGACAGCCTCAAGGCCGAAGCGAAGTCGCTCGGCCTATGGAACTTCTTTCTTCCCGATGCCGAAACGGGCGAAGGTCTCTCCAACCTCGACTACGCCTACATCGCGTTCGAGCTGGGAAAGAACCCGATCGCGTCGGAGTGTCTCAACTGTTCCGCGCCAGATACCGGCAATATGGAGGTGCTCGAAAGGGTCGGCACCACCGAACAGAAAGAACGATGGCTCAAGCCATTGCTCGCCGGCGAAATTCGGTCGTGCTTCGGAATGACCGAGCCCGATGTTGCCTCTTCCGACGCGAAGAACATGGCTGCCACAGCGGTGGCCGACGGCGACGAGTGGCTCATCAACGGCGAGAAATACTGGACCTCTGGGGCAGGCGACCCTCGTTGCAAAGTGATGATTGCGATGTTGGTTACCAACCCAGACGCCGCACCCCACAAGCGGTCCTCGCAAATCCTCGTGCCCATGGACGGCGACGGCGTCGAGATTCTCGGCCCGATGCACGTGTTCGGTCGAGACGACGCACCGCACGGTCATATGCATGTGAAGCTCAACAATGTTCGAGTGCCCAAGTCCAACATCTTGATGGGCGAAGGAAGGGGATTCGAAATCTCCCAGCTACGGCTAGGCCCCGGACGGATCCACCACTGCATGCGAGCCATCGGAGCCGGCGAGAGAGCCCTGACCCTCATGGTCGATCGCGGCCTATCTCGCGAAGCATTTGGCAAACCGCTGGTGAAGCTGGGCGGCAACACCGAACTTATCGCCAAGGCCCGAATCGAGATCGAATCGATGCGACTCATGGTGCTCCAGGCGGCCAAGGCAATGGACGAACTCGGAACAGCCGAGGCCAAGATTTGGGTGAGTGCTGTGAAGGCGCTGGTGCCGCGACGGATTTGCGACATTATCGATCAGGCCATTCAGATGCACGGCGGCACCGGGGTTTCGCAGTGGACCCCCTTGGCCGAGATGTACACCAGCATTCGTACCCTAAGGCTGGCCGATGGTCCCGACGAGGTTCACCACATGGTGGTCGGGCGCGCCGAGATCGCCAGTCGCGAAACCGCCAGCGATAGAGATGCCGGTGCCGAACCAATGGTCTGGGTCCGCCCAGGCTGAAGCGGAACTCAGAAGCCCTCGAACGCGGAGGGGCTAGTGCGATTCGCAAATTCTAGGGTGGTCTGAGCACCGTGGCGGTGCTCCATCCACAAAATTTCGGGGGCTCTAGCTTGGTGTGAACTCGCCCAGGTTCTGGTCGACGAATCCTTCGGTGTGGATTAGCTCTTCCTCGGCTCCCAGCGAACGGGCCGCCGCTACGCAATCCTCAACAAACTGTGGGGAGCCAGCCACAAACAAACTGGTGTGATCGAGGCTTGGAAAGAGGTCGCCCAATATTGCCGGTATTCGCCCTGTCAGCTTGTTCGGATCGGGGTTCTCGCCGGTCATGGTAACGATCGCCTTGAACTTGGGGTGGCGAGCCTCCCACCAGCGCAACATGCCGACATCGATTTCGTCCTCGACCGCTCGGGCCGAGAAAACCAGCGTGACGGGGTAGGGAAACCCTCGACGAAGCGCAGCATCGGTTAAC
>CBERPN010000034.1:0-21684 GCA_965524675.1 uncultured bacterium | reverse complement strand
GCTATGTCAGCTTTTCATGATCTAGAAATGACCTCGATAACCGGCGAACAGGTGTCGTTCGAACAGTTCAAGGGCCAGGTTTGCCTGGTGGTGAACGTCGCCAGCGCTTGAGGACTTACCCCTCAGTACGCAGGTCTGCGTACTCTTCACAACGACACCGACGGCTTTTCGGTTCTGGGGTTTCCCTGCAACCAGTTCGGTGAACAGGAACCTGGCTCCGACGCTGAGGTCTTGGAGTTCGCAACCTCGAAGTACGACGTCAACTTCCCAATGTTCTCCAAGATCGAAGTAAACGGCGACGGAGCAACCGAGCTGTACAACCTGCTCAAGGCAGCCCAACCAGGCGAAGCCGAAACCTCCGACATCACCTGGAACTTCGAGAAGTTCTTGGTCGACGGCGAAGGTGCGGTTGTGGCCCGCTTCGAGCCGATGACCACCCCGGAACAAGTGGCTGAATTGCTGCCGCAGTATCTGTAGCGGTCGCTTAGGTTCTAGCCGCAGGGCTTGAGGAGTTTGTCTCGGAGGTACTGCGCCATGATGTTGCGGCCCTCTTCATCGAGATGAATCTCGTCTTCGTACCAGTCGGGATGGTCCTTGGCATTGGCTTCGATCCAGAAGTCGGCGACCTCCATCTGGGGATGTCGCGCGGCAGCGGCGTTTAGTTCGTCGACCACGTGAGGCATCAGAGTGTTGAAGCGGGACGGGGCCACCCAGATCACCCGAGTTACATGAGCCGGAAACGCTTCGATCACGTTGTCGATATGAGCGCCGTAGCTGTCGACGACCCCGTTGTCGTCGGGGTTGTCGTCCATCCAGCCGCGGTAGTTGTGGCCTAGGCCGACAATGACGGTGCTGCCGGTGACTTTGCTTTCGCCCACTTCGATCGCGATGATCTCGGGCGCATTAGGGGTGTTCAGACCGCCCCAACCTCCCCAGCTCACAACGAATTCTGGAAGATCGCGCGGGATCTCGAATTGGGTTGAAAGCAGAACCGAATCGCTTATTCCATAGATGTGTGGACTGCGGTTGGGTGCCGCCGGGTAGATCGCTTCGAGCTGGTTGACACACGCCGCGGCAATCCTGACCCAAGGGCCGCAGCCGTTGCTGGAAAATGCTTGGTCGCTGCGCTCGATCTTCACCAACACCTTGCGGCTGGGAAGCGATGAACCAGCCACGATTTCACTAGCCGAGCCGCCGAGGCCGCTCTTGCGCGACCATGTGCATCGCTTCGCACGGTTTGCCCGGTAGATGCCTGGCTTTACCTGAGAACCCACGATCCAGTCGCCGTTGCCGACGATGGTTCTCGTCGTAGTGAGACCCGCTCTATCGACACGGGTCCATGTACCACAGCCTGAGGTGACGAACGCTGTGTCGGTACTCGAGATGTCGACCGCCGACTGTTTTGCCCCTCCGATCGAACGACTGCTCACAGTGGCGCTTCCGGCTTTGCGTTGCCAGCGGCAGTTCGAAACCTGGCCGGTCAAGTAGCGCCCGGCCCGAATATCGACACCAACCCTGACCGTTCCATCGCCAAATGAAACCGAGAAGTTGCCGGCGTCGACAGGGTCGAGACAGCTCCCACCTCTGTGGCCTAGACGCCCGAGAATCTTCGTGCCGCGCTTGGGGATGCGCTCGATGTCGTCGAGTGAGTGAATTGGGCGAGCCTTGACGACGGCACGAGCATTCTTGCGGCCAATCCGCTTCGCTAGCGACTGCACCGAGCTCGTGTTGATACGGACATCTGTGGCACTACAGGTTGTGCCGGGAAGTAGGTCGCTGGCGTACTGGCCGTTGCCCAGGCATGCTCGACTGTCTTTCATTAGTTTGAGGAAGCGTCGGTCGTTTAGCTTGAGCGCGCGGAGGTCTTCGACCTTCGCGATGCGGCCAGCGTCGCGAAGGTTGACAAGGTCGCGCGCGGAGCGACGATTCAATCCGTCGAGCTTGGCGATTTGGTCAGCGCTCGCTGTGAGAATGTCGATCTCGCCGCCCGTGCACGAGCCTTGAGCAATAGCCTGGGGTGCGACAGAGATGGTCGTAAGGGCCGCGGCCGTAAGTACGAAAACGGCGACGGCGACATGGAGGATCTGTCGGGTAGGGGTCCGCATTGCCACGACCGTAACAACTTTCGATGTCTTCCGGTGACAAACTGCGTCCACATGTCAACGATTCGGGGGACTTGCCGTCTACGCTCGCTCGATGAACGATCAGATCCATCTCGACGTTGTGGAGTCGGGCAGCGGGATGCCAATGGTGTTTACCCACGGCTGGACCGATACCAAACAGGCTTGGGAGCAGACCATTGCAGCACTAGGCGAATCGGCACACTGTTTTGCCTGGGATTTGCGTGGTCACGGCGGTTCGGAGGTGCCGCCTGCCGGGCAGTACACGCGCGAAGACGCACTTGCAGATCTGCACCGGGTCGTAGCTAAGGCCGGTGAAAGCGTGGTACTCGTTGGGCATTCGCTCGGTGGCTACTTATCTCTCGCATACACGCTGCTGCACCCAGAATGGGTCGCGGGTCTTGTACTGGTTGGGGCTGGCCCGGGTTTTCGTAACCCGGAAACCCGAGAGCAATGGAACGACAACGTCGATGTCTCGGCTGCCAAATTTGCCGTACCCAAGGGCAGCGAGATGATCGCCAAGCACGTCGACTCATGGGTAATCGACAATCTCGGCGAAATCACCGCCCCTTCGTTGGTGATCGTAGGCGAGCACGACAAACGGTTTGCGGCCTCGGCGGCGGTGTTCGAGAAGTACCTCGATGTGCAAGCGTCGGTGGTGATCCCTGACGCTGGCCACTCGGTCCACCGCAAACACGGCAACGCCATCGCCTCCGAAATCTCGAAAATCTGGTGTCAGACATGTCCCTAATGAACCGTCCCTAATCCGTCTTTGGGGTGGTGTCAGACACGTCCCTTAAACCTGGCTATGCACCTAGGCTCGTCGCTTGTAGAGCCAGGTTTAACGAACGTATCGGACACCGATTACGCGAGTCACCTGCAGAATTGTTCGGGTCAGATTGGCAGGTTGCCTGTTGCTCGCCGGGTTGAGCCTTCGTCGGTGTACGCGGCGATCGTTCGCTGGGCGATTCGCATCTGGTGCACTTCGTCGGCGCCGTCGGCGAATCTTGCCCAACGGGCTTGCTGATACATGTGAGCCAGCGGTGTGTCTGTGGAATAGCCGAGTGCGCCGTGCACCTGGATCGAACGATCGATGATGCGGCCGAGCGAGTTGGCCACGAAGTGCTTGGCCATTGAAACCTCAGCCTTGAAATCCTCGCCAGCATCGATCTTTGATGCTGCGTGCAGCACCATGAGCTTCGATTGATAAAGCTCCATTGCCGAGTCGGCGATCATCCACTGAATGCCCTGTTTTTCGGCCAACAGCGAGCCGTGCGAGAAGCGATTGAGTGAGCGGTCGACCATCATGTCGAGCGCCATCTCGGCCTGAGCTATCCAACGCATGCAGTGGGCCAGACGGGCGGGGCCTAGACGGTACTGGCCGAGTAGGTGGCCCTGGCCGCGACCGCCGAGCATTTGATTCTTGTGAACCCGAAGATCGGTGATGATGATTTCGCTGTGGCCGGTGGCGCCATGCATTGTCTCGATCTGGCGTTCCTCGTGCCAGCCCTCGCTGGGAATGTCGACGATAAAGGCCGAGTTGCCCGCTTGGGGGATCTCGGGATTCTCTTCGGTGCGGGCCACAAGGATCGCGAACTTGGCGCGATGCGCATTCGAGATGAACCACTTGTGGCCGTTGATCACCCATTCGTCACCATCTTCATATGCACTGGTCTGAATCAGTGTGGGGTCAGAGCCAGCGACCTCGGGTTCGGTCATGGCGAAGCACGACCACACCGTGCCCTCGCAAAGAGGCTTCAGGTATTTCTCGGCCTGTTCGGGGGTTGCCCAATGAAGCAACGTGTGCATATTTCCTTCGTCGGGAGCCTGACAGTTGAACACCCACGGTCCGTATCGACTCTTGGCCGCTTCGGCCTGCACCATTGCTAGCTCGACATGGCCGAGGCCCATACCGCCCCATTCCTCGGGCATGTGCGGCAGCCAGATTCCGGCCTTGTGAGCCTTCTTGCGAAGCTCGATAAGAGCCGACCGTCGAGCCTTTGCGTCGAATGGCTCTTGTCCGTCGTGACCATCGATCTCAGCCTCAGCGGGCTTGACCACCTCGTCAATAAAAGCTCGGATCTTCATCCGAATCGCTTCGAGTTCGGGTGAAAGGGTGAAGTCGATGGCCATAGCTGTACTTTACCTTTGGCGTTCCCCGGTCACGCAGGCCGCGGGGCTCAGGCTGGGGGCTGGCGCCCTAAGTTTTGCTTCTCTCCGCCTTCGGCTCCGGCGCTTCGCTACGTCTCTTTGCTTTGTGAACTCGCCCTTGCTGGCGCGGCGGGACTGCTCGAGCGCGTTTGGCTGCCTGCAGTAGGCCGGTGCGCTGCGGCGGTCTCCGTGGCCTGAACGGTCTGCACGGAGTGCAGTAGTCGGGCCCCGCCCTCAAGGCTGGCGCGGCCGGGCGGGTTCTCGGCGCGGCCACGCACAACGCGACAGTCTGCACCCTGGCGGGCGGTCCATGCTCGGAGACCCGAAGCGGCGCTCGACGCCGCCAGGTACAGGTCGTCACCTAGGGCGGCGGGTGGTGCACAAAGCAGGCCGGTGCGCTGCGGCACCTCCGTGGTAACGGCCCGGCTGGTAGCCAATCATTGCTATTGTTTGCTCGGTGGATGATGACCTTGCCCTACCGCTGATCGATGTATCTGGCTTGGTTGCTGGCGAAGACGATCAGGTCGCGGCAGCGAAGATCGATCGGGCATGTCGCCAGTCGGGCTTCTTTCGAGTCTCCGGTCATGGGGTCGATCCGGAACTGCTAGCCAACCTCGATCGGTTATCTCGAGACTTCTTCGCTCGGCCCGAAGCCGAGAAGCGTCGCATAGCGATGATCGAAGCCGGAACAGCCTGGCGTGGCTGGTTTCCGGTTGGGGGCGAACTCACCGCTGGAGTTCCCGACAAGAAGGAAGGCCTCTACGTGGGTCGCGGGCTTGCACCCGATCATCCTCGGGTGCTCGCTGGCACGCCGTTACATGGTGCGAATCTGTTTCCGGCAGAACCGGCAGAGCTCGGCCCGACGATCGAGGCATGGCTCGATGCTCTTATCCCGCTGGCCCATGCAGTGATGCGTGGTATTGCCATCGGCCTTGGGTTGGCACCCAAGTGGTTCGAGCGCAACGTGACCCAAGATCCCACTGTGCTGTTTCGAGTGTTTCACTATCCGCCCGGAGGCGACGCTGACTGGGGAGTGGCCGAGCACACCGACTACGGACTGCTTACCCTGCTCGCCCAAGACGACCGCGGAGGACTCCAGGTTCATGCCGATGGTGGCTGGATCGATGTTCCCGCCGATCCGTCGGTGTTCGTGTGCAACATTGGCGACATGTTGGACCGCCTTACCGAAGGACGGTACCGCTCGACTCCCCACCGGGTAAGAAATCTGAGCGGCACCGATCGGTTGTCGTTCCCGCTTTTCTTTGACCCCTCGTGGGATGCCGAGGTGCCGTCGCTCCCGCTAGAGGGTTCCGCGACCGCCGTCGGCGAACGCCCTCGCTGGGATGGTGCCGATGTTCATGCATGGGAGGGGGCTTACGGCGATTATCTCACCGCCAAGGTGGCCCGAGTGTTCCCCGAGCTTTTCGCCGCCAGCACTTCACCTTCCGAGTGAGCTTCTGCCAGCGAGGGTCGCCCCTATGGGGGCGCTTTTAGGTGGCAGAACGGATTTCGGGGATTGTTCGAGCAGCGTGACGTCTTGTTGTTGGCTCAGTCTGTCTATGGTTGAGGAGTGACTTTGTTCCGCAGACGAGCGAACCCGACTATGTCGGGCCTCGCGCTCGCTGCGCTTGGGTCTTTGGTGATTCACCAAATCGCTTATCTGTTGGCGTATCCGGTACTGCAGCCCGGTGGCGATGAGCTGATCGACCACAGTCATATGGCTACGCAGTGGGCTGTGGTGACCCCGGTGGCCATCGTCATGGCAGCGGTCGTGGTTCTTCGACAGGCTCGTCAGCTTGGTTTGGCGAACCCGCTTCATACCACCGCCCTCGCGTCTTCGGCAGCCTTTCTGTTCGTTGGCCAAGAAGTCATCGAGTCGCTACTCGCTGGACGCTCGCTTCTCGGAGCGCTCAGCCAGCCGGCGATCGGCTTTGGCCTTCTCATCGCCCCAGCGGTCGCCTGGTTCATCGTGCGCCTTTTGCGCTCAGCCAGCATCTTTGTCGCTGAATTCATCGCAATCACGGCGCGCTTCGCAGTCGCTACTACGCCCCTCTTCGCTCCAGTGGGCCAATGGCTAACACCGAGCTCTCCACTACCCTCCGCCAGCTCTCCTCGAGGTCCTCCAGTTCACTTCGCGTAGCAACGAAGTATTGGACAAATCGAGAGGAATATTGATGAGAGCAAAGACCCTGCGGATACTGGCCGCGCTGATTTCGCTGGTGCTAGTCGCAGCAGCGTGCGGAAGCGATGTCGAAGTTGACACAGCTTCGCAAGCGGAGAGTCCCGGCACCACCGCCATGGACGCCATGGAGCACGATGGCGGCGACGACGAGGGCATGGACCACGACGAGCATGACGATGCGATGGACCACGAGCACGGAGGCGACGTAGTCGACGTCGCTGAGTCCGATGCTCCCACGGTGGAGCTGCTGGCGGTAGCCGGATCGATCTACGAATACGACATCAAGCTAGAGAACTTGGAGTTCGGGCCCGATGCCGACGAGGCCGAACACGTGCCCGGTGAAGGGCACTTTCATCTGCTTGTCGATGGCGTCAAGATCAAGCGATTCTTCGAGCTTCACGTCACCGTCGATGAGCTTGAGCCCGGCGATCACCGAATCGAGGTAGAGGTAAACGCCAATGATCACGCACCTTACGCAATCGATGGCGTTCCGATCCGCTCTGGGGTGAACATCACTGTCGAAGGAGATGCTGGCGATGCGACGTCGATCGATGTGGGCTACGTAGGCGGCAGCGTCGAAACGGCCAGCGATCGAGTGCAGGTTGAGCTCGGGTCAAAGGTCGTGGTCAGCATCACAAGCGATGTCGCCGAGAGCGTGCACGTTCACGGCTATGACCTTTTCGCCGATCTCGAGCCGGGTGAACCGAGCAAGCTGGCGTTCGCCGCCGATGTGGCTGGAATCTTTGAGGTCGAGCTGGAGGGCTCCGGAACCTTTCTGTTCGAAGTCGAAGTGAGTTAGCAGCCCAACATGTTTCTCGCGCATGGCGTCGGCTCACGAGGTGACCTTCCCCTCCCATTTTGGATGTTCACCTGGGCCGCCGCGCTTGCGCTCGGGTTGTCGTTCGTCGCTCTCGGCGTGCTGTGGACAAAGCCACGGCTAGCCGAAGCTGCGAGTGGGCGCCTGTTGGCCGCCCCACCGATGCCCTTGCCAAACCGGCTAGTGCTGTGGTTGGCGAGGGCAGGGGCGCTCGCCTTGTTCATGCTGGCGCTGGGGGCCGGATTGTTTGGCTCGGACCGGGTGTCAGAGAACCTGCTTCCGGTGACCCTTTACGTCACCGTCTGGGTTGGCTGCCAGCTCATTGGAGGAACGATTGGCGATGTGTGGCGGGCTATCAATCCGCTAACGACACTTGCTCTCGGTGTGGAGCTCTTGGCTCGACGCTCCGGTGTTTCGGTGCAATCTCCGCCCGAGAACCTTGGTCAGTACCCCGCGGCGGCCGGGCTCGCTGTATTCTTGTTTCTCGAACTCGCACACCCTTCGGGTGACTCACCGCGCGTTCTAGGCTGGGCATTGCTGGTTCACACCATGATTGTCTTGGTCTTGGCCGTGCGTTGGGGGAGTGCCTGGATCGCCGATCACGAACCGTTCTCGGCTCTGTTCTCGATGATTGCCAGCATGGCGCCGCTCCATGTTGTTGAAGGTCGTTTGCGAGTACGTCCGCCAATGTCGGGTTTGGCAACCATGGCCGTCGCACCCGGAACTCTCGCCACCTTGCTAATTGTGCTGGGCGGCACCACATTCGACGGGTTTGTCGAGAGCGAAGCCGGAAGATCACTCTTTGGTCGGCCGAGCGGATGGAGCGGCGCCCTTACCCTCACCATCGGCTTAGTGATGTCGGTGTTGCTGGTAACCGCTTTGTTTGGGGTCGGCATTCGTTGGACCAGCAGTGTCACCGGGCTCGATGAGAAACTCGTCACCGACAAGTTCACACCATCGCTAGTGCCGATTGTGTTCGGCTATGCGATCGCTCACTACGCCCAATTGCTGGTGGACGAAACGCAGACGTTTTGGTTTAGCCTCAGCGACCCCGCTGGCCGCGGTTGGGATTTGTTCGGAGCAGCCGACGGCACAGTCGACTTCAACATCGTCAGTGTCAACCTCATCGCCTGGATCCAGGTGTTCGCCATTTTGTTTGGACACATCGGCGCAGTGCTGGTGGCGCACGACCGGTCGCTCGAACTCAGTTCCGAAGGAGGCGATTCGCTACGCAGTCAGTACGTGATGCTGCTGGTGATGGTGGCCTACAGCGTGTTAGGGCTCTGGTTGTTGCTCAACGCATGAGCGGTTGGCGGTTCCGTGCACGTCTGAATCCCCGCTCACGGTGCGGCACACAAACTCGTCGATCGGTTCGCCATGGGCCATCTCGAGCGAGATGACATGCCGCGTGACAGTTCGTCGTCACGATGAAGTCTTGGCCGTCGTCACCCAGCGAACTGGGGTAGCCGTCGAGAGTGTGCACCCGTCTGAGGATTCTGCGCAGAGATGCGAGGTCGTAGCCGGTTCGCTCTCGGATCAACACGTCGAGGTCAGAGGCCGGCGAGATGTTCAATCTCACGAGCGATCGGCCAAGCCCCCGAAGAAGTATTGGAGATCACGGTGTAGGAATGTCCGCTCAACGGGTCGTGCGCACTTCGAAACGAAACGCCAGCATCGCAGCCTTCGAGCACGACCGTCGACCCGGTGGGGTGCAGCCAGAAGCCGAGCCCGTAGCGCTGACCTTCCTCGGGTACCTCGCTGCGAGGGCGAGTCATCAGCTCAACCGATTCGTTCGACACGATTCGACCAGCGAACAAGGCGCCCCACAGCGAGTGCATGTCGGCCACGGTACTGAACGCTCCACCGTCGCCACTTCCGAATACCGGCAGGTGCAGCGCATTCGTGCGCAACCCATCGGCGTGGAGGTAGCCGACGGCGATACTACTTGTGAGTTCGTCGGACCGAACGAACCCGGTGTTGGTGATTCCCGCCGGTTTGCAGACTCGCTCGTCGACGACTTCTTCGAAGGGTTGACCCAGCGTGCGCTCGAGAATCAGAGCGAGGATCACGAAGCCACTGTTGTTGTAGCTAAACACCGAGCCGGCTGTATTGGCTGCTTCGAAGCCGTCTAGAACGGCGAGGTAGTCTTCGGTGCCTGCAAGCTGTTGGACCGGCACGGTCATTACATAGTCGTTTACATCGCCGTCCTCAGACTCGTCGAGGTAGTCGCCGATGCCCGAGCGGTGGGCCAGCAGGTGCTCGAGGGTCACGGTGTCATCGACCAGCGGTAAGTCATCGCCAAGCACTGAACGAGCGGTTGTGTGAAGACTGAGTACCCGGTCTTCTATACAGCTCATCACGGCCAGCGCGGTCAGGCCTTTGGTGCCGCTAGCGATAGAGAAGCGGGTAGTGACCACGTTGTCGATAGCGAATCTTCGATCGGCATAGCCGAACGCCTGGGTGAAGGACCGTTTGCCGGGAGTGTCCACGCGAACCACGCCGGAGAAACCCGAGGCAACAGCGAGGTCGATGACAGACTGCACACCAAGGAGCCTAGCGAAGCGTTCTGCCACCTAAAAACGCCGCTATGGGGGCGATCCTCGCTGGCAGAACGGACCTAATACCAGTCTTCTAGCTGTACTCCTAGGCCGTCGGCTATCCGGTTTACGTATGCGTAGTAACCGACAACTTCGGTGATGTCGAGGATGTCGCGGTCGCTGAATCCAACGTCTCGCAACCCGGCGACATCGGACTCGAGCATCCCGCCGGGATCCACCGTCAACTTGATTGCGTAGCTGAGCATCGCTTGACGGGCGGCGGAAAGATCGGCGCTGCGCCAGTCAACATCGATGGCGGCGAGCAGGTCGTCGTCCTTCAGCAGTCGGCGCAGACCGCGCCGGTGATGCACCGTTCAATAGTGGCAGTGATTCTCTAGGCTCACGACGTAGGCGATTAATTCACGTTCCACCTTGCGCAGCGTGGCGGTGCCCGACATCGCCGAGCTGTAGAGAGCGTTGTGGGCAGCCATCGCTTTCGGGTTGAGCGAATGGATCGCCAAAATGTTGTCGACTTTGCCGTGCTCACGGTCGACCACTGCGGCGTAGAGAGGTGCGAGGTCGCCGGTCCACTCGTCGTCGGGCACAACATTGATCCAAGCCATGCACATCACACTACGCTGCGACGGTGCGCCTTAGCGAGGACGATCAGGCAGCCCTAGATGGGCGAAGAGGCGAGGCGCAACGCCTGGCCATGCGGGTAATCACTCGAGTGGGCGAAGCGATGGGCGCTGCGGATCTGCTCGACATTACCGGGGCGCACATCGACTCGTGTTTGTACCACGGCCAGGTTGGGCTCGATTTCGCTCAACGCCTGCTCGACGGTGGGGGAGAGGTGGTTGTGCCCACCACTCTCAATGTGGTGTCGCTCGACTTGATCCATCCCGAGCTCTATCGAGGCGACCCAGACACCGGTGCGGCCGCCCGTCAACTAATGGAGCTATACGAAGCGCTCGGCTGTAGCCCAACCTGGACTTGTGCTCCGTATCAGCTCGAAGCTCGGCCCGACTTTGGCGACCACGTCGCCTGGGCAGAATCGAACGCCATCGTGTTCGCCAATTCGGTGCTCGGTGCCCGAACCCATCGGTACGGCGACTTCATCGATATCTGCGCCGCCATTACGGGTAGAGCACCGGCAGCGGGGCTTCACCTCGATGAGAATCGCCTCGCGACTTTCGAGCTGAGGGTGGAAGGGGTGTCGCCAGAACTCGTCGATCGAGACTTGTTGTATCCGGTGCTCGGGCACTTTCTCGGCGGCGTGGCAGGATCTGAGGTGGCAGCCATAACCGGTCTGCCCTCGCACCTTGGCGAGGATCGCTTGAAAGCCCTTGGCTCGGCGGCAGCCTCATCTGGGTCGGTAGGCCTCTTCCATGCCGTTGGTAGCACCCCTGAAGCGGCCACCCTCGAACAAGCGCTCGGCTTAAACACCCCCACAAGAATCGTCAAGGTTGGCCCGAAACAGCTGCGCGACGCTCGCAAGGAGTTGAGCACTACTGCATCCAGCAAGCTCGGTGTGGTGAGTCTGGGAACCCCGCACTACTCGGTGGCAGAGTTTGTCCGACTCGCCGAGGTACTGGGCAATCAGGTCGTGCACCGCTCGGTCGCAATGTATGTTTCAACCGGTCGCGACGTATTGCTCGAAATTGGTTTGCGCGGCATCGCACGAGTATTGCAAGACGCAGGGGTGCAGATCGTCACCGACACCTGCACCTATATCACTCCGGTGATGGCCGAAGTCGACGGCGTGGCCATGACCGACTCTGCGAAATGGGCCTACTACGCGCCGGGCAATCTTGCTGTTGAGGTGGTCTTTGGCAGCGTCGAAGACTGTGTCCGCTCAGCGGTGGTAGGCAGGGTCGTGCGCGACGAGGATCTCTGGGTGTGAGAGGCCGACCGCTGGTAGCGGGCACAGCCGTTGGCGATGTGTTGCGTCTCGACGAACCGCTCAGTTTCTGGGGCGGTTTCGACGGGGCGACAGGGCGAATCGTCGATCGTCGCCACCCCCAGTCAGGCCAGTCGGTGGCCGGTCGGATTCTGGCGATGACATCGGGCAAAGGGTCGAGTTCGACCAGTTCGGTCCTAGCCGAGGCAATTCGGGAGGGCACCGCTCCGCTGGCGATCATCATGGCCGAGCCCGACGAGATCGTGGTGTTAGGAGCGGTGGTGGCCGAGGAACTCTACGGCGTCACCATGCCGGTGGTGTTGCTAGCCGCCAAAGCCTGGGAACGGCTTCGGCCCGGGCAGTTCGTCGCGCTCCAAGACGACGGAACGATTCTGATGTAGGTCATTCCCGGAGCTAGGTATGAGAGCTGTAGTGCGTGACGGTCAGGAAGTGTTTGAGCCCACATCGTTCGGCGAGACGTTGGGATGGCCGATTGCTGTCGGCCACGCCGTAGCGAGCGCGGCGCGACCGGTGGCCTAGGTAGCCGAGGGCTGCGTTGACGATCTTCGTCGACAAACCTTGCCGGAGAGCCGATTGCACTGTGCGTAGGGCACCGATCTCCCAGACCTCGTCGTAGTTTTGGAAGGTGAGGCCTACCGATACGGGCGACTTACCCTCGAATACCGCGAACGAGGCAGCTCCGTGGGAGAAGAGTCTCTCGAGCTCGGGTCGTGCGTAATCGTTCATCTCAAATAGCGGAACGAGTCGATCGTCGAGTTGCTGTGTGATCTCGACCAGCGGGTCTTCGGTCGTAAGACGGCGCGGCGGCAACTCGTCGCAGTAGGACAAGAAGGCTCGCAGACGTACTAAGTCGAACCGTTGGTTCACCGTCTCGTAGTCATCGGGGCTACTAAGTTTGAAAATGGTTCGCCCGCTCGGCACGGCATCGAGTAGCTGCGTCAAGATCGCAGCACTGGTAGCGACAGGAATCACAACCTGGTCGAACGCCTCATATGTGCGGCGATCATAGGGGAATGCGCCGATGGGGAGAACGATCAGAGCGCCCTCAGATCGCTCATCTTTTAGGTACGTTGTCTCGATCGAGTCACCGTGATGGTCGGTCATCTTCAACGGCATTACGTTCGCGAGTTTGTCCCTGGCCAGCAGCCGCACCACCCGGTCGTCGGTCACGCCGCGATCCAACTGTAAACCCTCAGACCGGTGTCAGGTTTGGCGAAATCGGAGCGGTTAGCCCCAGCAGTCGCATTCTACGGTTTGGTCTAGGGCCTGCCATTTGTAGGGCGTGGGTTCTGATGCTGCTCCGCAGCCGCTGCACTTCACCACGAATCCGCCTTCTACCTTTGCCAGAATCACCGGAAGCTCGCCAGTGGAGAGCCGCTTCTTCTTTGGCTTCGGCTTCTCGATTTCGGGTGCCTCAAGCTTCTCGACCTCGAGGTATTCGATCTGTTCGACCTCCACCGGAGGCTCGTTCGCGTAGCGGTTCCACACCTCGGTATGCAGCGGGGTTACCTCGGCCCAGGCCAGATAGCTGAGTCGGGCGTATAGGGCGACTTTGCCGAGCGATTCCCAAATCTCGTCGGTGTCGCTGAGAACGGCACGAGCCCACACATCGGGGTCGGTCGCCAGAAGCGATTTGATAGTCGCGTCGGAGAACTCGAGCGTCTCGCCATCGCCGCCCACCGGCATTGGCCCGACGCGGTCAGGTTCGATGACCTCTTCGGGGCCCGAATAGTCGAGGAACTTGTCGAGCTCGTCGAAGTTCTTCTGCTCGAAGATCTGCGACGATTCCGAGATCCGTTCTATCTCGTCGAGGAAGCCGTCGCGGTCTTCGCTGGCGGTCGGATCCTCGCTGGTATCGCGGGCAAAGATGATGACAAAGCAGGCGCCGCTTCCAACGGCCTTGCGGCGCAGGATTCGACCCATGCGCTGAATCATTTGGCGGCGGGTTCTACTAGCGCTAACCACGATGCCGAGGTTGGCGTCGGGAACGTCGACCCCCTCGTCGAGAACCCGCGGTGCAGCTACCGCATCGAGCGCGCCGCTGCGTAGGTTCTCCAAGATCTGCTCACGCTCGATCTTGGGTGTCGAACCAGTGATTACCTCGATCGACACGTATGGGTCGAGACGATTCACTGCGTGGTTCGCGGCTCGCACTGTCTCGGTGAAGATCAGCGCTCCGTCAGCTGTTTTGATACCGGGGGCGAATCTGCCAAGTGCTTCGTACTTAGACGTGCTGGTCGCCACGATTTCTCTTCGCTTGGCGAATGCCTTCAAGTACTCGTTGGCGGCTCTACCTTGCGGGCCTGCGTCGTTAGCCGCTAGGTGGTTTACCGCCGCCAAGAACTCACCGAAGTGATCGATGGGCATTCCGGGGATCGACCGGAGGGTCCGGCGCGAATCGACCAACTTGGCTTCGGTGGCGACGTAGTCGAGTCGCTCTTCTTTGGTTAGCGGTACCGAAACGAACGCTACCCGTGGTTGTGCACAAACGCCGTCGGCGATGGCGCCCGCAAAGTCGTAGCGGAAACAAACCCCTCCGAAATACGGGAGCAGGATCTTTTCGACCGCGTCGTCGGAACGTTCGAGCGTGGCGGTAAGGCCGAGTCGTTCGTTGTATTGGCCGATCAGCGACTTGCGCAGAACGCCGCCGCCGAAGCCATGGCACTCGTCGGCGATGATCAGCCCACCTTCGCCCTCCGGCGGCTTTGGCTGGTGTGCGGCAGCCGAGTGCCGGGTGGTGATAAGCACGTCGCAACTCGGCGGACGGTCGGTGTGGTTGTCGCCGAGCCTGCCAATCCGACAGTTGGGGATGGTCTCGGTCAAGCGTTCGTACCATTGCTCGATCAGCACTCTTGAAGGTACGACCACCAGCACGAACTGGTCTCGCCGGTAGGCATCGATGACGGCGGCCATCGCAAGGTTGGTTTTTCCGGAACCGGTTACTGCTTCGATTACACCTCTGCGTCCGCAAGCTAGCCACGCCTCGAGAGCGTCGAGCTGCCAGCGATAAAGGAACCGGTCGTTTGGGTTGGGGGATTCGTTACTCAAGCCAAACAGGATACCGACGCTATGGCCGTTCTACGCAGCCGCGGAGCAGATCTCTTGACCAAAGCTGAGCGAGCTAAGTGGCGGGTTGGGGTCGGCACGCTAGCTTGCGGTCATGTCCGAGCCATCGAAACCGAAACGAATCGCGATCTGGTCGGGCCCGCGGAACCTCTCTACTGCGATGATGCGCAGCTGGGAGAACCGAGTCGATACCGAGGTGATAGACGAGCCGCTTTATCCGTATCACCTAGCGCTCACGGGTATGGCTCACCCGATGCGAGACGAGGTAATGGCGGTCGGGCCGACAGGTCTCGAAGCCGCGATCGAGCGATGCTTGGCTCCGGTCTCACCCAAAGCATCGATTTCTTATCAGAAACATATGAGCGCGCATCTGACGCCTGAGATCGATCGGGCATGGCTGAAGTCGCTCACCCATGGGCTGCTGCTGCGGCATCCACATCGGGTTATCAAGTCGTACACGCGAAAGTGGGAGTCGATGCCGCTGACCGAGACAGGCCTTCCCCAACAAGTCGAGCTTATTGACGAAGCGGTGGTCATCATCGACTGCGACGACTTCCTCAGCGATCCCGCCACATACCAGGAGGCGATTTGTGACCGGCTGGGGGTTAGCTTCGATTCTGCGATGTTGCGATGGCCCGCTGGTCGCCGAGCCAGCGATGGAATATGGGGGCAGGTTTGGTATGGGGTCGTCGAGAAGTCAACAGAATTTGGCGCGCCTCCAGGGCCGGTTCCAACAATCGACGACCTGCCTAGAGCGGTAAGGGCGACCGCGGATGAGGCGTTACCGCTATATGAGCAACTCGCCGAGAGGCGAATGGTTCTGTAGCCCCGAATTGCAGCTGGCAACGACCGTCAGACTTGATTATGCGTCGTTTCACTACATTGGGTAGGATTTCATACCTATCCGCCGCTAGGTCAATAGGCCCCCCTTGTATCGTATTTTTCGAACACTTCTTCCCGCGCTTCTGATCGCCGCGGCCTTGGCGATGCCCAGTACGTCGTCGGCCGAGAGCAGCAGGGAGCTCTCACCACGACGCTTTCAAGCCCCCGCACCCGCGAGCTTTTCAGACGTTGTTGTTGTGCAAAGCCCGCCCGACTTGGGCCGCAAAGGCCGACGCGTTCTTAACAACCAACTGACCTGCAACGGACTCGCACCCACCATCATTGGCACCCGCGGCAACGACATCATCGTGGGAACTTCGGGTAACGATGTCATCGTCGGCCGCGGTGGTAACGATCGCATCGATGCCGGCCTTGGCTACGACACTGTTTGTGGCGGCGGAGGCGACGATCGCATCACGGGTGGCGAACACCACGACTACCTTTCGGGCGGAAGTGGAAGCGACAGAATTGAAGGCGGACCCGGAAACGACACCTTGCTTGGCAATGGTGGCAGCGACATCGTGCGCGGCGGCGCCGGCAACGATTTCATCGATGGCGGCGATGGCGCCGACGCGCTCCACGGCGACCTCGACGACGACGTTGTGCACGGCGGCAAAGGTGACGACTTTCTCGATGGCGGTTACGGCACCGACCGCCTCACCGGTGGGCGCGGAACCGATGGCTGTCAGGACGACCCCAACGCTGTCGAATGCGAACCCTATTGGCTGGCTTACAGGTCGCCCGCCGCCACCTGTCAGCCGTTTTCCAGCCAGTGGACATCGGGGCGGATCTCATCGGGTGGTCGGGTTATCGGCGCCTCGAACTCGTGTCGGCTCCGCTCAGGTTCCAACAATCTGACGAGCACGATTTCGTACAATCTCAGAGGTAAGTACCGGCACTTCGCCGCCGGCCTTCACCTCGACCCGCTATCTTCGTCGGTGCCGTCACCTGTGCGAATCTCGATAGCGCGCGATGGTGTAGTAGCTGCGAATTACAGCCTTAACGAGGCCGGAGCGACCGCCGAGATCAGCGTGCCCACCGAAGGCGCAAAGCGGATCGACATCACTTTCGACGTTCGACCTGGCTTCGATGCAACGCTTGCGGTGGTGACCCCGGTGGGAAGCTCAATATCCAATCCCAGCCGCCCCACCCTTTCGAAGCTCACCAACAAGCTGCTTATCGGGGTAACGGGCAACGCTGTGCCGTGGAAACTTGACGAGGCACAGCAGTTTCAGAATGCGGTTGGTCGCAAGCCTGACATCGTGCATGGTTTCGTTAACCCCCGCGAGGCTGTTCCACTGGCCAAGATCAAGAGAGCTCAGCGCGACGGCTACGTCGTGATGATCACCCTCGAGCCGTGGGAGATCGAGAACTCTGTCAATCCCGCGTTCGCTATCGTCCAGGGAGACCTCGACGACGATCTCGAACGCTGGGCACGCAAACTCGGTTCGCTAAACCAGCCGGTGCTGCTTCGTTGGATGCACGAGATGAACGGCAACTGGTATCCGTGGTCGGTCGGGCATCGCGGCAACAACGCCGACACGGTAAAGGCCGCCTACCAGCGAGCTCCGACCGTTTTTAGAAACGCCGGGGTCGACAACGTCAAGTTCGTCTGGTCGCCTAACGTTGGCAACCCCGCCGGGGTGTCGATGGCGGCGCTATACCCGGGCGACTCTTATGTCGACCTCGTCGGGCTCGACGGCTACAACGGTGGAACCGAAGTTGTACGCATGGGTGGATGGAAGCCGTTCAAACAGGTATTCGAAGATTCTCTCGACGCGGTCGGTGCGCTGACAAACAAGCCAGTGATTATTGCCGAGACTTCGAGCGCAAACAATGGCGGCGACAAAGCGGCCTGGATTAAGAACATGTTCAAGTTCTTGAACAAACGTCCTCAGGTGGCAGCACTGCTCTGGTTCCAGGTCGACAAACGAAATGTCGGCGAAGCGAACTGGCGGTTCGACTCAACCTCCGCCGCAAAAGACGCCTTCGCAAAAGGTGCACAGCGCTAGCGGGAGAGAGCACTAGCGGGCACTGTTCCCGTCGAAACGAATCTTGGGTCGGCGGCGACCTCTTGGAATGCCACTGCCGATTCAGGTGAACTGGCGACTCGCCAGTCGGTTTCTTTGTCGACGTTGAACCAGATGAATCCCATCACCCTCGGGCTGTCGAGGACCGCTTCGATGGTATGGCTAATCCACTCGGCCTTGAATCCGCCTGTCTCGGTCGCTCCGGTTTCTGTGATCAACACCGGTTTGTTAGAGATGAGTTCCAACTCGTCGAGCGTGGGCTCGAACAGCTCGCCAAAGGTTGGGAAGCGGGTCGGGATTGCGGTGCCGTGCCCGAAGTAGCCGACCATGCCAATCCAATCGACGTAGTCGTCGCCGGGGTACAGCGGCGCGAGCGGGTTCGAGCCATCGTAGGCAACGTTGGGCGACCAGAGCCAGATCACATTGTCGGCGCCGAGGGCGTCGAAGCGGTCGTGCACGTAGCGCCACGTTTCCACGTAGGTTCCCGCGGCGTTTCCGTTTCGACCCTCCGCCCACGGATACCAGTAGCCATTCATTTCGTGCGCGAAGCGTAGTGCTACGGGTTCGCCCCAGTCAGCCAGGTTCGCTGCCCAATCGTCGATGTAGTCGTCGAAGTCGCCATCGAGAATCCGGGCCAATGCGTACTCGGGCTGTTCACTTCGCTTCTGATCGACTGTGCTCTCGCGCTCGGAGTCCCACGGTTCCCACGAGATCACGGGCATAGCGCCACGGTTGGCGATCCGTTTAGTGAACCACGGTTGGTACTCGTCGCTTGCCCAGCCAGCGGTTACCTGAATCAGGTTGGGCTGGCGGCCAGCGGTTGCGGCGAACTTGTCGAAGTCGGCATCAAAACCCCGTTCGGTGGTAACGCCAAGAATCTTGCCTCGACCTGGGAACTCGTCGAGAAACTCGTACTCGAACGGTTCGTCAACAATGGTGTCGGGAGTGGTCCCGTCCGGAGTCGTCGTCCCGATCGTGGTCGGAACTATCTCGATTGGAGTGCCGCCAAGCACCTGGGGGGAAGCGACGATAAGCGACGGCTCGCGGTCGTCGATCTCGGGATGAACTGCGATGGCGACCATCGAGGTAGCTGCGAGTAAACCCGCGCAAGAGACTAGGATCGTGAGAACGATGCGTTGGCGCACCTGGGGTGAATCGACAGGTTGCCCCCCAAAGCTAAAGCGCCATTCACCGTGACGGGTATCAAATAGGTCCAATGGCTCATCAGGTACCCCACCCAGGACGTCGAAAATAGTCGTGTGACCCCCGCGCCCACTCGCTCAAGAACAAAGGAATCGCTGGCGCGTGCGATTGCCGTTGCCTCACTCGTCCTGAGCATCGTGTATCTGGGTTGGCGCTTGGTCTTTACGCTCTCGATCGGCGGCCTCTGGCTTAGCATCCCCTTCTTTCTGCTCGAGGTCTACGGTGCAATAAGTCTCGGTTTGTTCATCTTTTCTGTTTGGGACATCGACTCTTCGGTCATCCCCAAGCCGGTTTCGCAGACCGACCTTACGATCGCGGTTCTTATCCCGACCTACAACGAGGATGTTGAGGTTCTGCTGCCGACCGTCAGCGCGTCGGTGGCCCTGGCCCCGAACCATGAGACCTGGGTGCTCGACGATGGCAACCGCGACTGGGTCCGCTCGATGGCCGAGAGCGTGGGTGCTCGTTACGTTCGACGCGGCGATAATAGTCACGCAAAGGCAGGCAATCTCAACCACGCTCTCAAGCTCGTAAAGACCGATCTGGTAGCTGTCCTCGATGCCGACCACGTACCCTCCGCTGGCTTTCTAACCGACACCATTGGTTACTTCGATGATCCGAAACTGGCGCTCGTTCAGACCCCCCAAGACTTCTACAACACCGATTCCTTCGAGCACGTCGGGCAGTACCAAGAAGAGGCGATGTTCTACCGGGTCATCCAGCCTGGGAAGAACCGGTGGGGAGCAGCGTTCTGGTGCGGCACCAGTGCCTTGCTGCGAACCGAAGCGCTTCGTTCGGTTGGCGGGGTTGCCACCGAGAGCCTCACCGAAGATCTACAGACCACCATGAAGCTCCACCGTCGCGGCTGGCGCACCGTGTTTCACAACGACGTGCTCGCTCGTGGACTTGCCCCGGCGAGCTACCTCGAATACGCGGTGCAGCGCCGCCGCTGGGGTGCGGGCGCGATGCAAATTCTTCGCAACGACAATCCCTTCACCAAGCCCGGACTGTCGTCGCATCAACGGCTGGCGTATCTTGCAACTTTCAGCGGCTGGTTCGAAGGCATTCGCACTCTGGGCTATTTCCTCGCCGCAATTGCCGTTGTCGTTACTGGAACAGCTCCGATCGATGCCCCATTGCATATCTTCTTGCCGCTGTACGGGGCGGTCTTTGCTTCGCAGCAGGTCGCCATGTTGCTGCTAGCGCGCGGTCGACACAGCTTTGGCGCTGGCATCCTTTTCGACTTCTTCCGGCTACCCGCGAGCATCCGGGCTATGGGTCGATTGATCGCTCCCAACGGTGCGCGGTTCCTGGTTACGCCAAAGGGTCGCGCCGGTTCTGAACGTTCGCTTGGGCATCTGCCGTCGAGCCTCATGATCCTGAGCGTTACCGGGCTCGTCGCCTGGACTTACTTTGTGTTGAGCACATTTGGCTTAACCCCGACGCTCTACCGTGACTTTGGTGTCGTGGTCGTCGCGCTGTTCTTCTTAGTACTCGACCTCATGGTGCTGTTCGTGGCCCTCGGCCGGGCGACCTCGTGGCGCTTTGCCGCCGACCGTCGCGGCGCACGGCGTTTTGAAGCACCAGTTTCTGTCGATATCGCAGGCCGCAATGGCAAGCTTTATCGACCCTCGGTTACCGGCGGAGTGCTGGTCTTTGACCCACGTCCAACTGCGGTCGGAGCCAGTATCGGCCCGTCGCTTAACGTCGGCGACAAGGTGAGCGTTGCGATCGATGACGGAACCACGTTCGGTTCGTTGGCCGCCACTGTAATGAAGGTGCGGGGCGACGGCTACGCGCTCGCTTTCGCCGACGAGCAGTGGGCGACCCAGGCAATTCTCGCCCGAGCGTTGTTCAACGCACAGTTGCAAGAGCTTCCGCTCGACGAGGACCACGCTGGTGTGGTGTTGTCGTTCCACGAACTGTTCCATTTTGAAGAATCGGAGTTCGCCGAGATCTTCGCCGCCTAAGGGCCCAGCCACTTGAACAGAGGTTTGCAGCACCATCTAAGATTGGGTGATGTCGAACAAAGGTCTGCTGCGTTGGGGTGTCATTTCAACTGCTCGGATTGCTACGAATAAGGTCATTCCGGCAATTCAGCGTTCAGAGTTCGGGAGGGTTGTAGCGATTGCCTCGCGCTCGCAGGAGGCGGCGAGTGCAGCTGGCGCCGAGTTGGGGATCGACGACTGTTATGGCAGTTACGAAGCCTTGCTTGGCGATCCCAACATCGACGCGATCTATAACCCGCTGCCCAATCATCTACACGTACCCTGGACTCTGAAGGCGCTAGAAGCGGGCAAGCATGTCTTGTGCGAGAAACCGTTGGCGCTCAGCGCTGGGCAAGCGAGGTCGTTCGTGAAAGCCGCTGCCGACTATCCCGATCTGTTGGTAAGCGAAGCCTTCATGTACCGTTTTCATCCCCAATGGCTGCGCGCCAAGGAGCTTGTCGACGGCGCTGAACTCGGCCAGCTTCGATCGATCCAGACTTGGTTCTCGTACTACACCGACGATCCAGACAACATCCGTCACGTCGCCGAGTGGGGTGGCGGCGGGCTCATGGATATTGGCTGTTACCCGGTGTCCCAGGCGAGGTGGCTGTTTGCTTGCGAGCCAGTCCGTGTAACAGCGGTAGCCGAGATCGATGATCGTTTTGGTGTCGACCGACTCACCTCGGCACTCTTGGCTTTTCCCGGCGGCCAAGTGACCTTTACTTGCTCTACACAGTTGCAGCCTCATCAGTGGACTCAGTTGGTGTTTGAGAAGGGGCGCTACGAG
>CBERPN010000033.1:0-22263 GCA_965524675.1 uncultured bacterium | reverse complement strand
AGGGTCGGGCCGGTCGCGATGGGTTCGGGCCACGAACCCGACAAAACCGCGTCGACGGACGTTGCGAGAGCCTCAGCGAACACGCCGCGTCGGCTCGTATCGACCCGAAACGAAATCCGAAATAGGGTCTTGTCGAGGTGGCCGTACGCTTCGATGAGGGTCGTTTGGCTCGCCCCGCTGGGTTCATTGTCGTAGACCCGGTCGAATAACCAGGCGGCGTCGGCCAAAGTTGAGTCCAACACCGCCGGATTTCGAAAGGTCGCTTGGTAGGCATTCGTCAGAGCGACTACCTCAGCCGCGGCCTGCGCCGGGGTTGAGAACTCTCGCGCTACGACCTGCACGCGGTCACCGGCTGTTGTGTCACCAGTGCAGGCAAGGCCACCGTCGTAGCTAGAAGAGGAGAAGCTGTTGATCTCGCCATCGACGAACTCGCCAAACCTGAAAGGGTCGAGCCGTGCGCAGTCGGCCAGTACTGAGCTAACCGGGGCGGGCGACTTGGGCGAGAGTTGTTTGGCCGATAACTCAGCGATTGACAATACTGCGAGTAGTGGCGTGGGCTCAAAGATGATTCCGGCTTGCCAGTTGCGCGCCTCGACGATCAGCTGGACACCACTGGACTGGAACTCGACCGTGGTGAACTCGTCGCCTCCTTCACCAAGCTTTGCTACCTGAGCGAATCCGGTTGGAAGGGGACGACGGTCGGAGTTTCGGATATTCCACCTAACCCATTGGTCGGCATCTTCGAGCACGTTGATGTGAAGCAACTCGACCGACGGGTCCTCGGCCGCAAACAGTATGCAAGCACGGTCAGCCGACGAGGGCTCGACATTGCCGTACTCGTAGCTTTCGTCGTGCGCTAACGGTTGACCGAGCAGATTCGAGAAAGCTTCGACATCGAGTATCGAGCACGATTCAAGACCACTGAGAAGTCCCGAGAGATCGATTTGTTGACCATTCCGGAGAAATGCATCAACACTTTCGGTGGTGGAAAGAGGGCGAACAGTGGCGGCCGCAACCACCGGCGAGCCAGCACCGGATACGGGTTTGTTCGGGTCGCCGGTGACGGTTGGGGTCGGGTTGGCGCACGCAGCAGCCGCGAGGCCGACAAGTAACGCCAAAGCAACTCTTCTCATGTGACCTGAGAGTACGTCAAGATTCGTGATTCGGCGAGAGCGCCCAACTCGATAGATGAGCGCGACTATTCGGTACCGCGCGCATTGGCATCGGGCCTTTACACTCCTAGACTGCCATCTTGGCCCAGAATGCTGGGTCTGTTGTGCTGCCCCGGTAGTCGACCATCCCTCGTTTCAGCGAACAGCGCCATTGGTGCTCGGAATGAAACGGCGAAAATCTCTCTACCCCAGCCACCTAGGCCAACCAAGGATTTGTAGTTTCGTGCCCACCATTCAGCAGCTTGTCCGCAAGGGCCGTAAGTCAAAGCGCCGCAAGGAAGCCACACCGGCTCTAAAGGGCGCACCTCAGCGCCGTGGTGTGTGTACCCGCGTATACACAACCACTCCGAAGAAGCCGAACTCCGCGCTTCGCAAGGTTTGTCGTGTTCGCCTCACCAGTGGGGTCGAGGTAACCGCTTACATCCCGGGCGAGGGCCACAATTTACAAGAACACTCCATCGTGCTAATTCGTGGTGGTCGTGTCAAGGATCTGCCGGGTGTTCGTTACAAAGTGATCCGCGGAACCCTCGATACCTCTGGTGTTCGCGATCGCAAGCAAGCCCGCAGCCGTTACGGCGCGAAGAAGGACGTCTGATATGCCTCGCAAGGGCCCCGTAACCCGTCGCGAACTCCCAGGTGACCCCATCTATGACTCGGTGCTCGTCACCCAAATCGTAAACAAGGTCCTGCGAGACGGTAAGCGTTCGATCGCCGAACGCATCGTCTATGACGCGCTAAGCCTCGTGGCCGAAAAGACCTCAACCGATGACCCGGTAGGCGCTCTCAAGCGAGCTATTGAGAACATTCGTCCTCAACTCGAGGTGCGTAGCCGTCGAGTTGGCGGCGCAACCTATCAGGTGCCGGTCGAAGTCCGGCCTCGTCGCCAGACAACTCTAGCTATCCGCTGGCTCATCGAGTTTTCGCGTACCCGTCGCGAACGCACGATGGCCGAGCGTCTCGCCAACGAGATTCTCGATGCCAGCAACGGAACCGGCGCCTCAATGAAGCGCAAAGAAGATCTACACAAGATGGCCGAATCCAACAAGGCATTCGCCCACTACCGCTGGTAGTCGCCCGCCACAGCTACTGCGCCTTCCCCGTTTCCGCCATAGAGCGATCGTTGCCGTCAGGGCAACTATTCAGTTCAAGGCCGCAACGCTTCTGGGCATTTCGCTCATAGGCTTGTCCGAGGTTGTTTTGGGTTGTGTCGAATGCAACCGAACCGCCCAGATCACATCTCTTTCTCACCCCTAAGTACTTCAAGTACATACTGTCCAAGGAATAACGCCAATGGCTGTTGAGCGACTGCCACTCGAGAGAACCCGCAATATCGGCATCATGGCCCATATCGACGCGGGAAAAACCACTACCACCGAGCGCATCTTGTACTACACGGGTCGCAGCTACAAGATCGGTGAGGTTCACGATGGTGCAGCCACGATGGACTGGATGGAACAGGAACAAGAACGCGGAATCACCATTACCTCTGCGGCGACCGCATGTGTTTGGAACGACCATCGCATCAACATCATCGATACTCCGGGTCACGTCGATTTCACCGTCGAGGTCGAACGTTCGCTGCGGGTGCTCGACGGAGCGGTTGCTGTCTTTGATGGCGTCGCTGGAGTAGAACCTCAGACAGAAACGGTGTGGCGCCAGGCCGACCGTTACGGCGTGCCGCGTATGTGTTTCGTCAACAAGATGGACCGCACCGGCGCCGACTTCTTCTTCGTGCTCGACACCATCAAGGATCGACTCACCGACAACGTTGCGGTAATTCAGCTCCCCATAGGTGCTGAGGCCGCTTATCAGGGAGTAATCGACCTGGTAATCATGAAGGCACTTGTGTGGTCTGGTGAAGAGCTCGGTGCCGAGTGGGATGTTGTCGATATCCCCGATGACCTGGTCGAACAGGCTGCTCAATATCGCCTCGAGTTGGTCGAGGCGGTCGCCAACACCGACGAGGAGCTACTAGAGGCCTACTTCGAGAACGACGAGCTCACCGAGGCCCAACTCAAGGGAGGCCTACGCAGAGCGTGTATCGCTGGCGAACTCGTACCGATTCTCAACGGCACGGCATTCAAGAACAAGGGTGTTCAGCCGCTGCTCGATGCGGTTATCGACTATCTGCCGTCGCCGCTCGATCTGCCCGATACCAATGGTACCGATCCTCGAACCGGCGAGGCGATAACCCGCGCTGCCTCCCCCGATGCTCCATTCTCGGCTTTGGCATTCAAAGTCGCAACCGACCCCCACGTCGGCAAACTTACCTATTTCCGTGTCTACTCTGGCCGGCTCGAAAAAGGTGGCCAGGTCACCAACACTCGCACCACTGGCAAAGAACGGATTGGCCGACTTCTCGAAATGCACGCCAATACGCGAGAAGACATCGATTTCGTTCAAGCGGGCGACATCGCTGCCGGGATTGGTTTCAAAAACACCCGCACTGGCGACTCCTTGGCCGATACCAAGAACCAGATCACTCTCGAGTCTCTCGAGTTCCCCGATCCCGTTATTCACGTCGCGGTCGAGCCCAAGTCAAAGGCCGATCAGGACAAGCTGTCGAAGGCGTTGGGCGCACTTTCAGAAGAAGATCCAACCTTTCAGGTTCGTACCGACGAAGAGACTGCACAGACGATCATCGCGGGCATGGGCGAACTTCACCTCGAAATCCTCGTCGATCGTATGCGTCGAGAATTCGGTGTCGATGCCAACGTGGGCCGTCCTCAGGTTGCCTATCGTGAAACGATCCAAGCTGTGGTCGAAAAGCACACCTACACCCACAAGAAGCAGTCGGGTGGTTCAGGTCAGTTCGCGGTTATCACCGCAACCCTTGAGCCCACAGGTCCTGGCGGCGGCTACGAGTTCTCCGACAAGATCAAGGGTGGCAACATTCCCAAGGAATACATTCCTGCGGTCGACAACGGCGTCAAGGAAGCAATGACTTCTGGAGTGCTCGCCGGTTACCCGACGGTCGACATGCGGGTCACCCTCACCGATGGTAAAACTCACGATGTTGACTCCTCCGAAATGGCTTTCAAGATCGCCGGAACTATGTGGTTCAAAGAGGCGATGCGCAAGGCCAAACCTGTTCTTCTCGAACCGGTAATGGCGGTCGAGGTCGTAACTCCTGACAACTATCTTGGCGACGTCGTGGGCGATATCAACTCGCGTCGCGGCCAGATTCAGGGCACCGAACAGCGTGGTCTAAACCAAGTTGTTCTCGCCCAAGTCCCATTGAGCGCTATGTTCGGTTATTCTACCGATCTGCGTTCGCGGACCCAGGGCCGTGCTACGTACACGATGCAGTTCGACTCTTACCAGCCGACTCCATCAAATGTTCAAGAAGAAATTGTTGCGCGAGTTCGCGGCGAATAATCACTAGCGTGATCAAGACAGATAGACACACTCACCCCGAGTAAATAGAGAAAACGGTTCAAGGAAGACCAATGGCTAAAGAGACGTTCGAGCGGAACAAGCCCCACGTCAACGTGGGAACAATGGGTCACATCGACCACGGCAAGACGACGCTTACCGCGGCAATCACCAAGGTGCTGTCAGACGCCAATCCTGACTCCACTTCATTCACCGAGTTCGAGAACATCGACAAGGCACCTGAGGAACGCGAGCGCGGCATCACCATCAACGTTTCACACGTTGAGTACGAGACCGACAACCGCCACTACGCGCACGTCGACATGCCAGGTCACGCCGACTACATCAAGAACATGATCACCGGCGCGGCTCAGGTCGACGGTGCCATCTTGGTTGTTTCGGCCGCCGACGGTCCAATGCCCCAAACCCGTGAGCACGTATTGCTTGCACGCCAGGTTGGTGTTCCAAAGATCATCGTGGCGCTCAACAAGTGCGACGTAGTCGACGACGAAGAGTTGCTCGAACTGGTCGAGATGGAAGTTCGCGAACTGCTCGACGAGTACGACTTCCCAGGCGACGACACCCCAGTAATCAAGGTGTCTGCTCTCAAGGCTCTCGAAGGCGACGCCGAGGCGGCCGCCCAGATCGTTGAGCTCATGGCACAGGTCGACGCATTTATCCCAGAGCCCGTCCGCGAGTTCGAAAAGCCATTCCTCATGCCTATCGAAGACGTGTTTTCGATCACTGGTCGTGGCACCGTTGTGACCGGCAAGGTCGAACAGGGCAAGGTAAACACCGGAGACAACATCGAGATTATCGGTATTAGAGACACGCAGACCACTACCTGCACCGGCGTCGAGATGTTTCGCAAGCTGCTCGACGAGGGCCAAGCTGGCGACAACATCGGCGTTCTGCTGCGCGGTATCGACAAAGAAGATGTACAGCGGGGTCAGGTGCTAGCCGCACCCGGTTCGATTACCCCTCACACCGACTTCGAAGCTCAGACCTACGTGCTCACCAAGGAAGAGGGTGGCCGTCACAAGCCGTTCTTTACCAACTACCGCCCGCAGTTCTACTTCCGCACCACCGATATTACGGGCACAATTACGCTTCCCGACGGTGTCGAAATGTGTGTTCCCGGAGACAACACCGAGATGACTGTCGAGTTGATCAACCCGATCGCTATGGACGAAGGTCTGCGTTTCGCCATCCGTGAGGGTGGAAGAACTGTTGGCGCCGGTTCGGTAACGAAGATCCTCAAGTAGCAGACTGGTCTTCACATGGCAGCATCACAGAAAATCCGTATCCGCCTCAAGGCATACGACCACGAGATAATCGATCAGTCGGCAAAGAAAATTGTCGAGACGGTCAAGCGCACTCAGGCGGATATCCGCGGACCCATTCCGCTGCCTACCGAGAAGCATCGCTACACGGTGATCCGTTCACCACATAAGTACAAGGATTCGCGCGAGCATTTCGAAATGCGAATCCACAAGCGCTTGCTCGACATCATCCAGCCGTCGGCCAAGACCGTTGATTCGCTTCAGCGTCTTGACCTACCGGCTGGTGTAGATATCGAGATCAAGATCCAATAGCGTTCAAACGCCGAAATTTTGTGGTCTGAACACCGTAGCGGTGTTCAGACCACTCTAGATTTTGGCCGTGGTCAGCCGCCGTCCACTTCGGCTACTAGCTCGTGGCGTTCGATGTATGTGCTGACGAAAGCCTGAACAGTTGCCGCGAAAGGTAACGACAGCAAAGCGCCTACAGGTCCGAGGATTGCGGCCCCGATGAGCACCGAGCCAAAGGCGACCGCTACGTGGATCTCCATAGTCTGGGCGGTGACTCGGGGTGCAAAGACATAGTTCTCGAGTTGCTGGTACACGATGATCACTACGAGAGCCCAGATCCCGGTTTGGGTGTCGTCGATGAGGGCGAGAATGACTGGCAATGCTCCGGCCAGGTAGGTTCCGACGACCGGGATGAACTGGCTTACCACGCCGACCCAAAGGGCCATGGGCAGCGGGAATGGCACATCGAAGAGGGTGAATGCCGCCCAGTGAACCAGGGTTGCCGCCAACGCTAGGATTGCTCTCGAAAGGATGTATCCACCGGTTTTCTGGATTGCTAGATCCCATATCTCAAGTACCACTCGCTGCCGGCGAGGCGCCAGGACCGAACACACAACCTTGCGAAACCGTGGCCCTTCAGCCACCGAGTAGAACGTGAACAACGCAATGGTGAAGACCTGAAGCAGTGTGTTGAGGATGGTGGTACCGAACGAGGCGACGTCGCCGGCGGCATCGGTGAGGCGACCGCCTAGGTCTCCGCCGTCGAGAAACTGGTCGCGAGCCTTTTCTAGGGTGATGTCATCGCTGACGTTGTCTTGTAGCCATTCCTCTACGCTGTCGATTGTAGCGGGGGCTGTATCGACGAATTCGCTGATCTGCTCGGCGAGTACGGTGCCGATCGCAAACCCAAATCCGGTAATTCCGGCGATGATCAACAAGAACATGACGGCGGTGCCGGCCCCACGGCGGACCCCCATTCGTTCCATGCGGTTCACCGCGGGCTCGATGGCAAAGCTTAAGAACGCTGCCACCAGAAGGATAATGAAGAACGAGCGCAGCGACTCTAGAACCCCGCGGCCGTAGTACAGCAGTATGAGTCCTCCAAGAAACAAAGCGATCGCCCTCGGCACCCAGGAGGGCATGGTGTCGCTGGACGAGGCTTCGGAATGCGAGCTACTGGCCAAGAGACCACTCCAATGCAAACATCGGACCTGTTCGCTCGCCAGCAGCGAGCCCAAACGCGGTAAAGAAACAAGCCAACACAGGACCGTAGCTGTCGTAGTTGTCACATCAGTGGATGCTTTTGCTAGCCAGGTTGGCTCGCCCCCAGACACCCGTATAAGATGACCACTTCATCACAACGGCTTCGATGCTTGTCGCAGCTCGCGTGTAGATCACCTCGGTGATCAAAAACCGATGTCTACCAAGGCCTGCTCCTGCAAGACGGGAGGGAACCCGGTAGCAAAACCGAATCTTCGCTCCGCTGGGCTCACGCCCAAGCGGAGCGTTCGCGTGAAACAGGAAAGATCGCGATGACGAACAAGGCGATTGTTGGCCGCAAGGTTGGCATGACACAAGTATGGGACAGCGACAACCGCGTGGTACCCGTGACCGTGCTAAAGGTCTCGGCACTGCGTGTCGTTCAGATCAAGCACCCCGACACCGATGGCTACAGCGCGCTTCAAGTCACCTTCGGCGAGGTGAAGCCCAGCAGGCTGAACAAGCCCGAGACCGGGCACTTCGATACCGCGGGTGTCGCCCCCGGCGAGAAATTGCTCGAACTGCGTCTCGATGACGTGAGCAGCTACGAGGTCGGCCAAGAGATATCGGTCGGAGCTGGCGACGAAGAGGGTTCGGCCCTGTTCGCCGACGGCGATAAGATCGATGTCACGGCGGTCAGCCGCGGCAAGGGCTTCGCTGGTGTAATGAAGCGTCACAACTTCAAGGGTCAACGAGCCAGTCACGGTGCCCACAAGGTGCACCGCAAGCCCGGAGCGATTGGCCAATGCGCAACGCCTGCCCGAGTGTTCAAGGGCAAGAAGATGCCAGGGCGCATGGGTGGCGAAAAGGTCACCACCCTAAATCTTGAGGTCGTCGCCACCGACTCCGAACGCGAACTGCTGTTGGTGAAGGGTTCGGTTCCGGGCCCTAAGGGCGGCACCGTAGTCGTTCGCAACGCGATCAAGGGCGGTTCTTCATGACCTCACTTTCGATGAAGTCACCAGCCGGAAAGTCCGCCGGGCAGGTCGATTTGGCCGACGAAATATTTGCTATACACCCAAACGGTGCGGTCATGCACCAAGTGGTCACGGCGCAACTCGCCGCCCGTCGCTCTGGTACCCAAAGCACCAAAACCCGTGCCGAGGTGCGCGGTGGTGGTGCGAAACCTTGGCGCCAGAAAGGTACCGGTCGCGCTCGCCAAGGCTCTACCCGGTCGCCGCAGTGGCGTGGAGGCGGTGTAGCGCTTGGTCCAAAACCCCGCTCCTACAAGCAAAAGACTCCCAAGAAGATGGTTCGGCTAGCACTGCGTTCGGCGCTCAGCGATCGAGCATCTGAGGAGCGAATTGTCGTCGTCGATTCTTGGGCGTTCGAGTCTCCCAGCACAAAGGCTGCTATCGCCGCCCTTTCAGCATTGGGTGTTGACGGACGCATACTTGTGATCGCCGATCAGTCCGACAAGAACACCTGGTTGAGCTTCCGCAATATCCCAAAGGTCCACGTATGTGCCACCGGCGAGCTCAACGCCTACGACGTGTTGGTTTCGGACTGGGTCATCTTTAGCCAAGCGACCGTTCCCAGCACCAGTGCGCCTTCGACTGTCGTCGAAGCCCATGCCGACGACGCTGCTGAAGATGCTGCTGTTAACACTGACCCTGCCTCTGAGGCCGTCGAGAGTGAGGAAGAATGAACGATCCCCGCGACGTAATTATCGAACCGGTGGTATCGGAGAAAAGCTATTCACTGCTCGAGCAAAACGTGTACACCTTTGTGGTGCATCCCGATGCGAACAAGCCCGAGATCAAGAGTGCCGTCGAGTCGATCTTCGATGTCAAGGTGCTCAAGGTCAACACGGTCAACCGCAAAGGCAAGCGCAAACGCAATCGCAAGAACGGCGGCTACGGAAAGCGCTCCGATCAAAAGCGTGCCCTTATCACCCTCGCCGAGGGTGACTCGATCGAATTGTTCGAGGTCTAAACATGGCTCTTCGTAAACGTAAGCCCACCAGCCCCGGTCGCCGGTTCCAGACCAGTAGTGACTTTGCTGAGATCACCAAGACCGCTCCCGAGAAGGCATTGGTCTCGTCCAAAAGCAGCACTGGTGGCCGCAACAACTACGGTCGCAAAACCGCTCGTCACAAAGGTGGCGGCCACAAACAGAAGTACCGCCAGATTGACTTTCGGCGCAACAAAGATGGCGTCCCCGCTACGGTGGCCGCGGTCGAGTACGATCCCAATCGAAGCTGCCGTATCTTGCTTCTGCACTACCACGACGGCCACAAAAGCTACGTGCTTGCCCCCGAGGGCATCGGCGTAGGCGAAATTCTACAGAGTGGTCAAGGCGCTGAAGTCAAAGATGGCAATGCAATGCCGTTGCGCTACATCCCGGTCGGCGCCACCATCCACAACGTCGAACTGCAACCCGGTGGTGGCGGCAAGTTGGCTCGCACCGCTGGTTCGAGCGTGCAGCTGGTTGCCAAAGAGGGCGACTTCGCTACAGTGCGATTGCCCAGCACCGAAATGCGGCGGATCTCGATCGATTCGATCGCCACAATTGGCGTTGTTGGAAACGCCGAACACGAACTCATCAAGATTGGTAAGGCCGGTCGTAACCGTTGGAAGGGCATTCGTCCTCAAACCCGCGGTGTAGCGATGAACCCGGTCGATCACCCTCATGGTGGTGGTGAAGGTAAGACCTCCGGCGGTCGACATCCAGTGTCGCCTTGGGGTAAGCCAGAAATGCGTACTCGTAACCAGAAGAAGGCGTCGCAGAAGATGATTGTGCGTCGCCGTCGCACCCGCGGATCGCGGAGGTAAGTGCTGTGCCAAGAAGTCTGAAAAAGGGCCCATTCGTCGACGACCATCTCTTGAAGAAGGTCGATGCGCTGAACGAGGCCGGAAACAAACAGGTCGTTAAGACCTGGTCGCGGCGGTCGACGATTATCCCCGAGATGATCGGTCACACGCTGGCGGTACACGACGGCCGCAAACATGTACCGGTGTACATCACCGAGGCGATGGTTGGGCACAAACTCGGTGAGTTCGCGCCCACAAGAACTTTCCGATTTCATGCCGGTCAAGAGCGCGGAGTTCGTCGCTAATGGCATTCGGAACTAAGACCAACGAGCGCCCGGGTACTCGTGCTCAGGTGAAACACGTGAGGTCCTCGGCGTACAAAGCACGCGAGCTACTCAACCTCATTCGCGGGGAGTCCTACGCCAGGGCGTCCGAGATTCTCGAATTCTCCGACCGCAGCATTAGCGAACCAGTCGCCAAGGTGCTCGACTCGGCGGTCGCCAATGCCGAGAACAACGACAGCCTTCTGGCTGAAGAACTCTACATATCGGCCTGCTATGCCGACGAAGGCCCGACCCTAAAGCGTTGGCGGCCACGGGCTCGCGGACGCGCCACACCAATTCGCAAACGCACGTGTCACATCACGGTGATCGTGAGCCGCTACAGCCCCGAAGAACTAGAAGAGATTCGCGTCAGCGAGCAGGCTCGCGGCACGAGTCCGCGAGCTACCGCCGCCACATCTCGTCGTGATCGGGTTCAAAAGAGCAAAGAAGCGGCAGCCGCCAAAGCCGACGAGCATGATCACGATCATGAAGCTGAAACGGTGGCTGATGACACAGAGGATGCGGTGGTCGATACCGCTGTGGCCTCCGGCGACGGCGCCGATTCGTCCGAGGTCGAAGACGAAGCTGATTCTTCCGACGCTGCAGCCGCTGTTGTCGACGCACCACATGGCGAAGGCAGTCACGCTCCAATCGAGGGCGATGCCATGCCCGAGGGTTTCCCCATCAAGGGCAACGCCGACTCGATGAAGTACCACGTTCCCGACAGCAGATACTACGACGCCACGATCGCCGAAGTCTGGTTCGCCACCACCGAAGCTGCTGAGGCGGCGGGCTACGTCGCCCCAGGCGGTGGCGCTGCCAGCACCGAATCGGTGCCCGAGAGTAGCGAAGAAAGCACCGAAGAAAATACCCCAGAAAGCATGGACGACTGATGGGCCAAAAAGTCCACCCGTACGGATTCCGCATCGGCGCCAACCAAGCATTTGGTTGGAAGTCGCGGTGGTATGCCGATCGAGGCGAGTACGCCGACTTCATCATCGAGGACTGGAAGATTCGCGACTCGATCATGACCGAGCTTCCCCACGCCGCGATCAGCCGCATCGAGGTCGAACGCAAGATCAACTCCCTACGAGTCGATGTGCACACCGCCCGCCCTGGCATCGTTATTGGTCGCCGTGGCGCTCAGGCCGACGAACTTCGCAAGAAGCTCACCGAGATCACCGGCAACAACAAGGTTCAGCTAAACATCCAAGAGATTAAGCAGCCGGAACTAGACGCTGCTCTGATCGCTCAGGGTGTGGCAGATCAACTGATCAATCGTGTGGCTTTCCGACGGGCCATGAAGCGCGCTGTGCAAAACGCCCAAAAGGCTGGCGCTTTAGGTATTCGGGTGCAGACCTCGGGTCGCCTTGGCGGCTCGGAGATGAGTCGCTCAGAATGGTACCGCGAGGGTCGAGTACCGCTTCATACCTTGCGCGCCGACATCGACTATGGGTTTCGCGAGGCACACACCACCTACGGGCGGATTGGTGTAAAGGTTTGGATCTACAAGGGCGACATCCTCCCCTACAAGACCCAAAACGCCGACAAGATCGAGCGCGAGGCTGCGATGGCCGCCGGTGAAACGAGCGGACAGGCTAAGCCTCGCAAAGTCGTTTCTTCCTCGGCAGCACCTCGGGCGACCGACAGCGATGAGGTTCCAGAGGTCACTCCTTTGGTTAAGGAAGCCGACCCGGAGTTCGAACGCCTCCTCGCTGAAGAGGAACGTCTTGAGGCCAACACCCGCGAGTCGCACGAGACTCCCAACTTCCGTCCCGGCGACGGCGACTGACGGAGGTTCTAGCAATGTTGATGCCTAAGAAGACAGCTCACCGTAAGCACCACCGTGGTCGGACCCGTGGTCTCACCAAGGGCGGCGGTTCGGTCTCGTTCGGCGAGTACGGAATCATGGCTCTTGAGCCTGGCTGGCTAACGGCTCGCCAAATCGAGGCTGCTCGTATCGCAATGACCCGCCACATCAAGCGTGGTGGCAAGGTCTGGATCAATGTATTTCCCGACAAGCCGGTCACCGAGAAACCAGCCGAGACCCGCATGGGTTCGGGCAAAGGTAACCCCGAACGTTGGGTCGCCGTGGTAAAGCCTGGGCGCGTGCTCTTCGAACTGTCCTACGGCGACGAGGTCGTGGCCCGCGAAGCAATCGACCGCGCTATCCAGAAGCTTCCGATCAAGGCTCGCTTCGTCGTGCGCGAAGAGGGGTTCTAGTGGCCAAGAAGCAACTAACCGAACTCGCCGACACCGACCTCATCGCGCGTCTCGATGAGACCAAAGAAGAACTGTTCAACCTACGGTTTCAAAACGTCACCGGACAGCTCGACAACTACACCCGGCTCAAGCAGGTCAAACGTGAGGTTGCGCGCATCCTTACCGAACTTCGCACCCGCGAGATTGCTGCCGCTGAAGCTCTCCAGGGGAGTAACCAATGACCGAAACGAACATTCGTGAGAACGCACGCAAGGTGCGCGAAGGGCTCGTCGTGTCCGACAAAATGGACAAGACAGCGATCGTAGCGACCGTCGACCGCGTCCGGCACCGCCGCTACGCCAAGACCATGCAGCGAACCACCAAGCTGTACGTACACGATGAAGAGAACGACCTCAGCGTGGGCGACCGCGTGCGGATCCAAGAAACTCGACCCTTATCGAAGAACAAGCGTTGGCGGATCCTTGAGATCCTCGAACGCGCCAAGTAGGGCTGGGCAGGACAAGCCATGATTCAACAAGAATCCCGACTTCGAGTCGCCGACAACTCTGGTGCCAAAGAGATTTTGTGCATCAAAGTCCTTGGCGGTGCCAAACGTCGCTACGCGACCGTTGGTGACATCATCGTCGCTACCGTCAAGTCTGCGATCCCCGGTGCCGCGGTCAAAAAGGGAGAAGTCGTCAAGTGCGTCATCGTGCGCACCAAGAAGGAGAAGCGTCGCCCAGACGGCTCCTATATTCGCTTCGACGAGAACGCCGCTGTGCTTATCAACGATCAAAACCAGCCACGCGGAACCCGTATATTTGGTCCGGTAGGCCGTGAGCTCCGCGACAAGAACTTCATGCGGATCGTTTCGCTGGCTCCGGAGGTTCTCTAATGAAGATCCGCAAAGGTGACAAAGTACGAGTCCTGTCCGGCAATGACAAGGGCCACGAAGGCGAAGTGATGTTTGCGATGCCTGCCGACGGTACCGTTATCGTCGAAGGGGCCAACATCGCCAAGAAGCATCAGAAGCCGACCCAAGAAATGCAACAGGGCGGCATTATCGACAAGGACATGCCGCTTCCTGTTTCGGTTGTGGCTCTAATCAGCCCGGCCGACGGCAAACCCACCAGAGTCGGCTACCGAATTGCTCCAGATGGCAGCAAGTTCCGAATCTGCAAGCGAACCGGAGCCGATATCGATGGCTGAAACCAAACTGCTACCCCCTCGCCTGCGCGAGCGGTACAACAACGAGTTGCGTGCCGAGATCCAAAAGGTACTCGGTTACACGAATGTGATGCAGGTGCCGAAGCTCGAAAAGATCGTGATCAACATGGGTGTCGGCGACGCTGTCGGCCAAGCCAAGCTGCTCGACGGAGCCGTGTCTGACCTAACGATCATCTCGGGTCAAAAGCCCATCATTACCAGGGCCAAGAAATCAATCGCCGGATTCAAACTCCGTGAAGGCCAGGCTATTGGGGCAAAGGTAACCATACGGGGCGACCGCATGTACGAATTTTTCGATCGCCTCATGTCGCTTGCAATTCCCAGAGTTCGTGACTTTCGCGGCCTGCCGTTGAAGTCCTTCGATGGCAACGGTAACTACACCTTTGGCGTCAACGAACAACTCATATTTCCCGAAATCGATTACGACAACGTCGATCGCACCAGGGGAATGGACATAACCATCGTCACGTCTGCCAAGACAGACGAAGAGGGGCGAGCGCTGCTCGACGCCTTTAAGTTCCCGTTCCAGCGGGAGGAGGACCAGTAATGGCCAAGAAAGCTCTCATCAACAAGCAGCAAAAGACACCAAAGTTTAAGGTCCGGGCTTACACCCGGTGCCGTAAGTGCGGTCGTCCTCGTTCGGTTTATCGCAAGTTCGGGCTATGCCGAATTTGTCTCCGTGATCTCGCCCATCAGGGCGAAATCCCGGGCATCACCAAGGCCAGCTGGTAAGGAGGGCCTGACCAACAATGACAATGACAGATCCAGTTGCCGACATGCTCACCCGCATTCGCAACGCCAACGTGGCAATGCATGACGATGTCAGCATGCCGTCTTCCAAGCTAAAAGAGTCTCTGGCTAACGTTCTCAAATCCGAGGGCTACATCCAGGATTTCGAAATAAGCGACAACACCGGTGGGCAGGGCAAGATCCTGAGCATCGACATGAAGTACTCGCCCGATCGCGCTCGAGTTATCTCGGGCATCGAACGGGTTTCTAAGCCAGGCCTTCGGGTCTACTCCAAGTCGCGCACCGCGCCGCGAGTTCTTGGCGGCCTTGGCGTTGCTGTTCTATCCACCAGCAAGGGTCTCATGACCGACCGAGAGGCGCGCAAGCGTCGTCTGGGCGGCGAGATCCTCTGCTTTATCTGGTAGCGGTCGACCATGTCTCGAATTGGTAAAGAACCAGTAACCATCCCAAGCGGCGTCGACGTGACGATCTCTGGCCAGCACGTTGTCGTCAAAGGCTCCAAAGGACAACTCGAACTCGATCTGCCTGGTGGAATCACTATTCGCCAAGATGGCGAGAAACTTGTGGTCGAGCGTCCCGACGATGAGCGAGAGAACCGGGCCTTTCATGGCTTGTCTCGCACCTTGGTACACAACATGGTCATCGGAGTCACCGAAGGCTTCAAGAAGGAACTCGAGATTGTTGGCGTTGGTTATCGCGCAGCAGCCAAGGGCAAAAGTGCTCTTGAGCTGAGCCTGGGCTTTAGCCATACGGTTTCGGTGAGCGCACCCGACGGCGTCGAGTTCGAAGTTCCGGTTCCGACCCAAATCATCATCACCGGCATCGACAAGCAGGCGGTTGGTCAGATCGCCGCCGACATCCGATCGCTACGTAAGCCTGAGCCATACAAGGGCAAGGGAATCAAGTACGTCGGCGAACACATCATCCGCAAGGCCGGCAAGGCCGCCAAGTAACAGGCGAAATAATGAGCGACAAAGCCAAAACCCGGCGCGAAGCCCGACTCCGCCGACACAATCGAGTCCGGAAAAAAATTCGAGGTACCGCTACGAGGCCGCGCCTCGCTGTCTACCGATCGAACAAACATATCTCAGCTCAGATCATCGACGACTACGCTGGTTGCACTCTTGCTGCAGCGAGCACGACCGCCGATGTTTCAGAGGGTTCGACCGGTGGCGCGATTGCCGCCACCAAGGTTGGAACACTCGTCGCCGAGCGTGCCAAAGCCGCTGGCATTGACTCGGTCGTATTTGACCGAGGCGGATACCGATACCACGGGCGAGTCGCAGCACTCGCCGACGCCGCTCGCGAGGGCGGACTGGAGTTCTGATGGCAAACAACAATCGCAGCAACGACCGTGGCGGTCGCAACGACCGCAACGAACGCGAGCGCCCATCGGGTCCGGGCCAACTCCGGGACTCACGGGTTATCAATATCAATCGTGTCGCCAAGGTGGTCAAGGGCGGCCGTCGCTTCTCGTTCACCGCGCTCGTCGTGATCGGCGACGGCCACGGCCGTGTCGGCCTCGGCTATGGCAAGGCCAAAGAGGTCCCTCTGGCTATTCAGAAGGGAACCGAAGAAGCAAAACGCAACGTCTTTGATGTAGCGCTTGCAGGAACCAGCATCGTTCACCCAATAATCGGCGAGATGGGGGCCGGGCGTGTGTTGCTCAAACCAGCCGCACCTGGTACTGGCGTCATCGCTGGTGGCGCTGCTCGAATCATTCTTGAAGAGGCCGGGATCCACGACGTACTGTGCAAGTCACTCGGTTCGCCCAACCACATCAACGTTGCAAGGGCCACCATCGATGGCCTCCGGTCGCTAAAGCGACCCGATCAGATCGCAGCGCTGCGAGGACTCGACGCTGAGGAGTTCATGCCTGCTGGTCTGCTGAAGGCATACCGCGAGAGCGAACTCAAATTGAAGCCCGCTACCGAAGCTGAGGCTTCAAGCCGTGGCTGAGCTAAAAGTTACCCAAGTAGGAAGCTCGATTGGTACCAAGCCTAAACAGCGCGGAACTTTGCGGGCGCTCGGACTTGGACGCATCGGCAAAAGCCGAGTGCACCAGGACAAGCCAGAAACCCACGGCATGATCGCCAGGGTGTCGCATTTGGTGAAGGTTGAAGAGGTATAACGACTCATGAAGGTTCACGATCTCAAGCCCGCTGAGGGCTCAAAGAAGCGCCGCAAGCGCGTCGGTCGCGGCATTGGTAGCAAAGGCAAGACCTCTGGGCGCGGTAGCAAGGGTCAGAAGGCTCGTAGCAAGGTTCGTGTCGGCTTCGAGGGCGGCGCGATGCCGCTGCTGCAGCGAGTTCCTAAACTTCGGGGCTTCAACAACCCGTTCCGTGTCGAATATCAGGCCATCAACCTCGACACCATCGAGCAGTCTGGTCTCGACGAAGCTTCACCGGCCACACTGCTCAGCAAGGGCTTGGTCAGCAAAAATGCACTTGTCAAGGTGCTCGGGCGCGGCGAGCTCACCCGGTCGGTAACGGTGAAGGCTCACGCCTTCTCTGCTAGCGCCGAAGCCGCTATCACCGCGGCTGGGGGTACTGTTGAGGTGCTTGCAAAGCCATTCGGCGATCGCCGTCCTCCCGCCAAGGGCAACGCGCTAACCAACCGCTAAGCCTGCAGGAAGTCTTTCCCCAACCACCAACAACTCTTATGAGGTAGTGACGGTGCTAGCCAATATCCCGAACATGTTTAGAGTTGCGGACCTTCGCAACAAGATTCTGTTTACGCTCGCCATAATCGCGCTGTATCGCCTCGGCTCGTTCATACCAGCGCCAGGTATTGATTACGACGCCGTTCAATTGCTTCGTGACAACGCTAACCAGGGCGGCCTGTTGGCTATTCTGTCGTTGTTCTCAGGTTCGGCACTAACTCAGTTTGCGGTGTTCGCGCTGGGCATCATGCCCTACATTACGTCGTCGATCATCATGCAGATTCTTGGCGTGGTCATTCCCAAGATCGAGCAGTGGCAGCAACAAGGCGCGGTCGGTCAGCGCAAGATCACGCAGTGGACGCGGTATATGACGATCTCGATCGCGATTATTCAGTCGACGAGTTTCGCGTTCTTGTTCCATAACCCGAGCAACTCGATTACCAACACCGGCGGAACCTCGATCGACCTTCTGCCAAACTTCAATGTTGGTAGCGTGTCGCTCGTGGTGCTCACGCTGACCGCCGGCACAGCGTTGCTTATGTGGATGGGAGAGCTGATTACTCAGCGCGGTATCGGCAACGGAATGTCGCTGATCATCTTCGCCTCGGTTGTGTCGAGCTTCCCTGCGCAGGCCCTCGGGGTCTTCCAGACGAACGGCGTCGTGCCGCTCATCTTGTTCCTAACCTTGATCATCGTTCTCGTCGTATCGATCGTGTACGTCGAACAGGGCCAGCGTCGAATCCCAGTGCAGTTCGCGAAGCGGGTTGTCGGTCGACGCATGTACGGCGGCCAGAACACCTACATTCCTCTTAAGGTCAACCAGTCGGGTGTTATCCCGATAATCTTCGCCAGTTCGGTGCTGTACCTCCCTCAACTACTAGCGGTGACGCTTCCGTGGCAGGGATTTCAACGCTTCGTGAACGAACGATTAAGCCAGCCCGACAACTTCTTCTATTACTTCATCTTCGGAATCTTGATCGTCGGCTTCGCCTACTTCTATACCGCGATCTCTTTCGACCCGGCGAAGCAGGCCGACACGATCCGCAAACAAGGCGGCTTCATTCCCGGTATCCGCCCGGGACCACAGACCGAGCGCTATCTAGCCAAGGTCCTGTCGCGGATCACCCTTCCGGGAGCACTATTTATCTTGGCGATTGCCTTGGTGCCGTCGCTTATTATTCAGGCGGCCGGTTGGGAACTGTCGGGTGGCGGTCACGGTGGTGGCGCTGGCAACTTCGGGTTCATCGGCATCTCGATCCTAATCGCCGCTGGCGTCGCATTAGAAACAATGCGCCAAATAGACAGCCAGCTAACAATGCGCAACTACGAAGGCTTTCTCAAGTAACAGCTATGGCACTGCATTTGGTGATACTTGGCCGACAAGGGTCCGGCAAGGGAACGCAATGTGCTCACCTAGTCGAGCAATACGGGTGCATCCATGTGTCGACGGGCGACATGCTTCGCTCGGCGCGCGCCGAAGGTACTGAACTAGGCCGAACTGCTGGCGAACTCATGGATCGCGGCGACCTCGTTCCCGATGAGACGATGAACGGCATAGTCGCCGAACGGCTGGCGATGAGTGACATCGTTACCAATGGCGTCTTGCTCGACGGTTTCCCGCGAACGCCTGACCAGGCCGAGGCGCTCGACGCTATGTTCGTCGGTAACGGACTCGACATGGCAATCAACATCGATGTCCCGGTCGAGGTGGTAACCGAACGCATGGTGGCCCGGGGCCGTAAGGACGACACCCCCGAGGGCATCGCTCGTCGCCTCGAGTTGTACGAACAGCAAACATCACCCCTGCTCAAATGGTTCGACGCTGCGGGCAAGCTTTGGGTAGTGGATGGCAACGGCAGCGAGGACGAAGTCTTCGCCCGTATCAAAGACGTAGTCGACGCTCTTTAGCCTTTTCTCCGCCTTCGGCTCCGGCGCTTCGCTACGTGTCGTGGCTTTGTGAACTCGCCCTTGCTGGCGCGGCCGGACTGCACGATCTTGTTGTCTCCGCCTTCGGCCGTTAATTGGTGGCGGTCCCCGGTCACGCAGGCCGCGGGTCTCAGGCTGCGGGCTGGCGCCTTAAAGCGTTCCCGTGGTCAAAGTGTGTTGGCTGGCGCGACGGGACTGCTTACTCCCATGATCGGTGTCCGACACGTTCGCTATTCCTGGCTTAACGTGCGACGAGTCTGGGCGCGTACCCAGAATTAGGGGACGTGTCTGACACCACCCAGCGGACGGATTAGAGACGCCTGATTAGGGACGTGTCTGACACCGCTACGCTGGCCGGATCTACTCCGCTTCGCCGGGTTCGGACTGGGGGCGAAGTAGCCGTCCGGCCCGGTCGGCGACCGATAGCAGTGCATCGTTTACATATCGCTCCGTGTCGGTAAATACCTTGGATGCCGTGTCGGAGAAGTTTTGTTGAGCGGCAGAAAGATCATCGCGGAGTGGACGTTCGGAATCTCTGATTGTGTAATCGCCAGCCAGCACGTCGTCGAAGGTTCCGGAGTCGACCCAGCGTCGAAGCTCGGCCACCCGAACAACCGGGAAGGGATGGCTTCTACCGAGCGTCGACATGAACTTGTAGTAGGCGTTGAGCCCCTCGGCGCTGAGGTAGTCATTTGATTGCTCGACGAACGCCTCAAGGTTGATTTCGGTCGAACGTCCTCGCAACCCGCCGGCCATGACAGCCAACAGTCCGATCGAGACATCGAGATCCTGTACGGCGAGAAGGCCCGCACGATCGCAGGAAACCTCAGCCTTGCGGCTCCACTCTTGGAGAGCCAGCATGATCGGGATGATCGCCTGGCCAATGAGGGGAACGCTCGGCCGAGCGAAGTCTACGAACCGCTCCAATGTTTATGGTTCTTGTCGAAGGGAAGACATGAGGTTTCTTCTCAAACGTCCCGGCGCCACGTTGCTGATTGTGGGAGTGGCTGGCTTCTTGGTCCGTTCTCTATTGGGAAAGATCCCGCTCATCGGAGGCGTGCTAAGCATGATTTCGCTGGTCGCTGCGATCTTCTTCGTGATCGGCGGCATCTGGATCATGCTCATGGGCAGCGACGGCGACAGCGATTGAATCCAAGGCGCTCGCCTTAGTTAGGAAGCGCTTACCTTCTGGCGCTTGCTGTTGTTGAGGAAGCGGCTGCCAGAGGTTGCGACGAGGCGGGCTCGACCCTCGGCAATGTTTGCGGCCAGTAGCTTCTCTGCCGCGATGCCTGACATCCAGTCGAGTACTGCGAACCGTGGGTCCGAGATCGCCCGGCTTAACGCTGCAGCTTCGATAATTCGTCCTGGTGAATAATCGTGGAACTTGGTGCTCATGCGACCGTCGTAGACACGGTAGGTATCGCCGTCGAGCAAAGCCACGACGTAAGCAGCGAGCTCACCGTTGAGGCGTAGAGCAGCTATTTCGACCTCCCAGTCGTCGTTGCCGCCCTCGACGACCCGGCGCCAGAACTCACGTTCTGCAGGACGGTCGAGGTCGCTGTTGCGTCTGGCGTGGCGATCGCGTGAGACGTGGACAGCCTCGACCTCGTCGATGAGTTCGGGGGAGATCGCACGGCCACGGTCGAAGCTAATCGTGAGGTCGAGGCCCTCATTTTCGATTTTCGAGCGAGCCCGACGCAGCTGTTTACGCTTCGATTTAGTAAGTATGTCCTCGGCAGAATGCGAAGTTGAGAACACCACGCGAGGAACACGAAGTTCGGGCAGAAGCTGGCAATGATCGAGCTTCTCCGAGAGATGGAGCAAGGTCGGGTCAAGTTCCTCGACCTGCTCGAGGTCCATCGACCATGCTCCGGGGAGCTCGTTGAGAGTGTCGGTTATCGCAGAAGCCAGAGCGTCTGCAGCGTCGGCGTTTCGGGCCGGAAGTCCGGTGAAGAGTGAGCTTCCGTGGCCGATGGCTACAACCGTGGCGCCCTCTGGACTCCGGTCGATTCCGAGTAGTCCAGCTGCCATGAGCTGACCAGTTTCGGCAGTTCGGATCTCCACCAGGGTCGGAGTCCACTTCGTGAATGCCTCACACCAGTGCTGCAGCCATGTCCAGGACCCCATCAGTGGAGTACCGAGGTCTTCGTGAAGCTCTTGTAGATCTGTGCTGACGGTTCGAATTTCGTCGAGACCGTTGTGAACCGTTACGTCGAAGACCCGTTGCTGGACCTTCTCCGAAGACTTGCGCCATGCCTCGAGCGGTTCGACCTCTGACTGATTATGTTCCTTGAACAGCGAGGTAAGCGCGGCGGCGTTGAGCGGCCGGCAATAGTAGAAGCCTTGGCCGCGGTCGCAGCCGAGGTTGCTGAGCAACGTTGCCTGATCGGAGTATTCGATTCCCTCAGCAACCGTGTAGGCACCTAGGGCTCTTGCGAGGTTCACGACGGCTTCGACCAGAGCGCTCGATGTAGAGGATCGGTGAAGTTCGTTGATGAATGATCTGTCGATCTTGATTGAGTCGACGGGGAACGACTTGAGGTAGCTGAGCGACGAGTAGCCGGTGCCGAAGTCGTCGATGGCGAGCTTTACGCCGATGGTCTTGAGTTGTTCGAGCAGGCTTGCGCTGCGTTCGGCGTCGATCGCCAACATCGATTCGGTTATCTCGAGTACGAGGTGGTGTGCTGGCAGGCCCGAATCAACCAGTGCGTGCGTGAGGGAGTTGACGAGGGTGTTGTCGTGGAGTTGACGCATCGACAGGTTGACGGTGATGCCGAGCTCTTCACAGCCAGGAATCTTTTGCCATTTGCGCGCTTGGATGCATGACTCTCGAAGAACCCATTCGCCAATGGGAACGATCAGGCCGTTCTCCTCGGCAAGGGAAATGAACTTGTCGGGGCCGATCATTCCCCGCTCGGGGTGCTTCCAGCGGATTAGTGCTTCAACCAGCGTTACCTGTCCGGACTTGAAGTCGAAGATCGGCTGGTAGTTCAAGACGAATTCGCCATCGTCGAGAGCACGTTGGAGGTCGGCCTTGAGGTC
>CBERPN010000032.1:0-22606 GCA_965524675.1 uncultured bacterium | reverse complement strand
GATTTCACCGACCTCGAACTAGCGCTCGATATAGCAATCGAGAGTGGTGCAACCGAAATAACGGTGATCGGCGGTGGCGGGGGTCGAATCGACCACGAACTGGCCGGGCTGCTCGTTCTTACGCAGCAACGCTATGCGCGCTGCGATATCCGAGCCCGAAACGGCGCAGCGTTGGTGAGCGTGCTGCGCCCTTCGTCGAGCACAATACTTAGCGGCGAGCCGGGGGAGGTCGTATCGATCATCCCGGTCGGTGGTCGAATCGAAGGCGTGACGACCGTTGGCCTTCGGTGGGAGCTAAATGCAGAGTGCCTCGAGTTCGGCGCAACCAGGGGCGTGAGCAATGAACTCATCGCTGGCAGCGCCGAGGTCGTGATCGAAGTGGGTGTCGCCCTCGTGGTGCAACCGCAGCGGTTCTCCGTTGGTGGCTAACCTCGGGCGAAAGCGCTCCAGCGGCCATTGCGAAACTCGAGTTCGATGGCGAGGCCAAAGCAGTCGCTGAGCGACTCGGCGGTGAGTACCTTTTCGAGGGGGCCCGCTGCAATGGGTGCTCCGTGTTTGAGCATCAGGACGTGGCTGAATCCCTCGGGTATCTCCTCGACGTGATGGGTTACCAACACCATCGGTGCGCTGCCCGCGTCCATCGCCAAATCGCGCAGTGAGGCGAGCAGTTCTTCGCGACCAGCGAGGTCGAGCGAAGCGGTTGGCTCATCGAGCAGCAGCAATTCGGGTCGGGTCATTAGGGATCGGGCAACCATGACTCGCTGGCGCTCGCCCGACGACAGGCTGCCAACCGAACGATCGACGAGATCGGTGCAGCGAAGGCGATCGAGAAGGTCAACGGCGTGGGCCTTATCGGCAGCGACGTAGCTGTGCCACCAAGGTTCTAGGGCTCCGTTCTTGGCCGTCATCACCACTTCGGTTGCCGTCAGTTCGTTTCGGAACTGCTCACCGAGCGAGGCGCTCATCAGCCCGACCCTGGTTCGTAGCGAACGAATGTCGGTGTGGCCCAGGGTCTCTCCGAGAACGCTCACGGTTCCGGTTGTCGGGTGTAGGTATAACGAGGCGATCCGAATCAGAGTGCTCTTTCCCGAACCGTTTCGGCCAAGAACGATCCAGCGTTGATCGGCGTCGACCGTCCAGTCGATGTCGCGTAGGACAGTGTTGCCGTCGATGACTCGGCTGACGTTGCGAAGTTGCAGCGAAGCTGGTGTCACGCGGCGTCGATGTGGCTGGTCCAAGTTTGATACATCGCCGCGTATTGCCCGCCCAGTGCGACGAGTTCGTCGTGGCTTCCTAGTTCGACAATTCCACCTTGGTCGACCACCGCGATTCGGTCGGCTCGCATCGCAGTTGCCAGGCGGTGAGCGATTATGACAGCTGTGCGCCCTGCCAGGAGCACATCGAGCGCGGCCTCAATTTTCGACTCCGATAATAGGTCGAGGTTCGATGTTGCTTCGTCGAGAATAAGCACCTGTGGACGGGCTAGAAAGGCGCGGGCCAGCGCCAGCAGCTGGCGTTCGCCGGCCGAAAGCGACGAGCCGCGCTCGTGCACTGGCGAGTCGAGACCGAGCGGCAGTTTCTCGATGAGATCGTCGATCCCAACAGCGACGCAGGCTTCCCAGACCTCAGCCTCCGACGCATCTGGACGACTAAACGCCACATTGTCGCGGATGGTGCCGTTGAAGAGGAAGGGCTCTTGGGGTACAACCCCTAGTTGGCGCCGAAGAGACTTGAGTTGAAGACCGACCAGATCGTGCCCGTCGATTCGAATCGAGCCTTGTTGGGGGTCATAGAAGCGGGTGATCAGCTTGGCGATTGTGGATTTACCAGCTCCGGTCGGCCCGACGATAGAGATCACTTCGCCCGGGGCGATGCGCAGGCTCACGTTACGTAATACTGGCCTTTGAGGGTCGTAGCCGAAGGTGACATTGTCGATCTCGATCTCGCCCTCGATCTTTCCGAGAACTTCTGCGCCCGGTAACTCCGGAACTTCAGGGCTGGTGCTGAGTAGTTGTCGCAGTTTGGCGATGGACGCCGACCCGGATTGGTACTGATTGAAGAGCTGGATGAGGGTTTGAATCGGAGCAAAGAAGCGGTTGAGGAACAACAAGAACGCTGTCAGTTGCCCAATCGTTAGCTCGCCACGAAGCACCATTCGACCGCCCCAGAGCAGGAGCAGCGCCTGTACGGCGACGCTGACGGCTTCGCTGAATGAACCGAACACGGCTTGCGCCCGGGTGGCGAAAAGGTTCGCGTCGCGGTGGCGGCCAATGACGTTGCGATGGTGCGCGGTGTTTTGCCGGCGCCGATTGTGAGCGGTGATTATGCGAATTCCGGCAAGGCTTTCGGAGAGATCGGAGAGAACATCGGCGATGGCGTTGCGGACCCGCTCGTAGCCAATGGCCGACACCCGTCGAAAGATCACTCCAGCGGCCAGCGTGATGGGGACAGCGAGGCCGATGGTGATCAATGCCAAGGTTGCATTGAGATAGAACAAGAAGCCCGCAATTGCGACCACGGTTAGGCCTTGAACAACGAACTGCACCAACCCCTCTTGAAATAGTTGTGTCAGGGCTTCGATGTCGCTGGTCATGCGAGTCATCAACACACCCGCCTTCTCGTTTGTGAAGAAGCTCAACGATTGGCGTTGAAAGTGCGAGAACACCCGCAGGCGTAGTTCATACACCAACCGTTCACCGAGACGCCCGGTATATGAGATCCTTACAAAGCTCGCTAGCGCAGCGACTGCGACCGCGGCGACGAAGGCGAGCGCGGCTAGGACGAGAACGCTTTTGTCATCTTTGGTTATGCCGTCATCTATCCCTATCTGTACGAGCAGCGGGCCCACGTTTAGTAGCAACGCCTCGACCGCGACTGCAATGGTCGCTAAGGCGAGGCGGCCAGCGTGGGGGCGAAGGAATGTTCGCAGCCCGAAAGGCCGGGTGTCGTACACCGCCGGTGAGTAGTCGATCTCGGCGGCCTGGTGCTCGGGCTCCTTTTCGAGGATCTCCTCGACCATGTCGCCCAGGTGACCTGGCACATTCGCATACGGGAGGCCAGCGGCAGCGTTGGCCTGAACCGAGCTTTGGCCGCCTCCCGGACCGAACATCATCATCTTGGATCGTCTTGTTGGTCGGCGTCGGTGCTGGCCAGAACCTCGACGTAGCGTGGCTCGCTGAGCATAAGTTCGCTATGGGTGCCGTCCGCCACGATCTGGCCGTCTTCGAGAAGTAACACCCTGTCGGCGAGGCTGATCGAGGACAGCCGGTGGGCAATGATCAGAGTAGTGCGGCTGTCGGTCAAGAGCTTGAGGGCATCGTGAATCTTTTCTTCTACATGCACATCTACCGCCGAGGTGGCATCGTCGAGCACAAGAATTTTGGGGTCGGCCAGAAATGTACGTGCGATCGCGATCCGCTGGCGTTGGCCGCCCGACAGCGTGTAGCCGCGTTCGCCTACAACCGTGTCGTAACCCCCGCTCAGTTCCGTGATGAAGTCATGGGCCTGGGCGGCTTTGGCGGCAGTGACAATGTCGGCGCGGCTCGCGTCGGGGCGGGCGTAGGCGATGTTGTCGCTCACCGATACCGAAAAGAGGAAGGGCTCGTCGAGAACAACGCTCACATGGTGCCTAATCGAAGCCATCGACAGGTCGCGTAAATCATGTCCATCGATGCGAATCGAGCCGCCGGCGGGGTCATAAAACCGGGGGAGAAGACGGGCTACGGTCGATTTACCCGACCCGGTTCGACCCACGAGTGCGACCGTCTCGCCCGGCTGAATTCTTAGGTTGAAGTTGTCAAGGATTAACGGCGCCTCGCCGCCCGACCCAGCTGCATCGTCGGGGTCGGCGCCACTGCCGTAGCGGAATGAAACGTTGTCGAACTCGATCGCTCCTGCGGGATCGATCAGGTCGATGGCGTCGGCTGCATCGGTAATTTCGATCTCCTTGTCGAGAATCGCGTAGATGCGCCGTGCCGATGCGGCGGCCCGTTGGCTTTGCATTAGCAGAAAACCGAACAGTCGAAACGGTAAGGAAATGAGTATTACATAGGCATTGAAAGCCAGGATAGTTCCGATTGAGATCCGGCCGTCGATGACTAACAGCCCGCCGTAAAGAAGCACCATTGCCGAGCCCAGTTGGGGCAGCGCCTCGACCACCGGGTTGTGTCGAGCTCTTGAGTCGTTGGCCTCGACGGCCGCCCAGCGCAGTCGAGTGGCTGCGATTTCCAGCTTGGAGATTTGCTGTTCTTCGGCTGCGAACGATTTCACTACCCTGATTCCACCGATGTTTTCATCGACGACGGTGGCGACTTCGGCTTGGCGCGAGCTGGTGATCCAGCTGAGCGGAAACACCTGGTTTCGCATGTGCTGTGCTACCCCGAACACCAAGGGCATAGGCAGTAGCGCGACGACCGTCAGCAGAATGTGAATTCGCAGCATCAGCACGAGGGCGATGGCGAAGCTGAGAATTGACAGCAATGCCAAAGGAGCAAATGCGAGCAGAATCTGGACCGAGCGGATGTCGCTGTTTGCCCTACTGATGACTTCGCCCGAAGCGGTGACGTCATAGAAGGAGAAGCTAAGCCGCGCGAGTCGTCGATAGATCAGTTCTCGTAGGTCGGTATCGACCTGGTGTGCGGCTCGAAACAGCAACGTTCGGTAGGTGGCCCGCAAGGCGAAGAGCGCTACCCCGATTGCCAACAAGGCCCACACGAACGGCTCGAGGTCGCTGGATTGATCTTCCAGTGCTTGATCGAACGCTCTGCGAATGATGAGCGGCACCGATACCGACAGTGCTACTCCGAGCACTCCGCTGATAGCGGCGCCCGCAATGACCAATCGGTGCGACCGCAGCAAGGGCCAGAGACGCCTGAACCATCCCTTGGTCTGATCGGGATCGATGTTCGTTCTTACCGGGGGGTAGTCGGCGGTGATGGTTAGCGGCTCGAATTCAACTTTGGACACGTCACCCGAACTCTAGTGGCGCTCCTAATAGAAGCCCTTTTCTGGTGGGAGATCTTGATCCCACACCGCGGGCGGCTGAGGTTCGTCTAGCTCCGGCGCGAATCCGAGGTCGAGCTCGCGACGCTCGGCCTGTCGTCGCTGACTGGTGACCTGTTGCCAATCTTGGACCAGGCGCCGGTCGGGCCCTGTGCGGCGTTGGTCTTTATCGCTGTTGGGGTGGTCGAGTTGCTCGGCGAGCCGGCCGATCATTCCGTCGAAATCTCGTTCGGCGCTATACTTGCTGACGGCGCCGAACACGTTGAAACGTGAAGCGAGCTCGCTTGAATCAGCCGCCCTGGACAACAAGATTACTTCGCAATGAGGGTTGATTGCTCGAATCTCCGGTAAGGCTGCTATTCCCGTCATCCCGTTGAGTTCCACCGTCAGGATGATGGCCGAAACGTGCGCTCTTTCGAGTAGCTCAAATGCCTGGGACGCAGTGCCGGTCACCGCCATGACCACTAGGCGCGGATGCTGATTCACCCGAGTTTCGATGGCGGTCGCCCATTGGGCGTCGTTGTCGACGATAAGTACGGGGTGCTGCTCTATCGCGATGGTTTCGGTCCCGACGGCCGAAGAAAAGGCAGAGTTCTGCACTGTTTGGTCGAGGTTCGCCATGACCATGTATCGGCACGGGATTGCCGAGCCTTGATGGCTATTGGCTGATAACGAGCCTCGCTAACGCTACGCTCAGTATTAGCTTTGGCGTTGGCGCCAGCACTCGATCTGTGAGGGTTCCCCTGGGTACTGCATTTGGCTTGCTAGGCGTTTTCGCGCTGGTGGCCGCTACCGCTTTCTTTGTGGCGATTGAGTTCGCATTACTCGCGGTCGATCGAACCCGCATAGAGAAAAAGGCCGAGGAGGGAGATTCCGGAGCCAAGTTGTTGTTAGGACTTCTCGAACGCCTCAGCTTTTGCTTGTCGAGCGCCCAGCTCGGCATATCGATCATGGGCATTGTTCTGGGTTACATTTCCAAACCAACGATCGGTGCGATAATTGAACCCGCGATCGAACCGTTGCTGGGCAACGCCGCGAGCCAAGGAGTGTCGGTTGTGCTCGCGGTGGTGGTTGGAACCGTGTTCGTGATGGTCATCGGAGAGCTGGTTCCAAAAACCGTCGCAATCAGCAAGGCCGAACGCACAGCGCGGCTGCTCAGCCGCCCAATGATGCTTTGGAACTTCGTGATGTTCCCGTTTGTGTGGATTTTTGATGGTGCGGCGAACCGGATCGTGCGGCGCCTTGGCGTCGAACCGAGGGAAGAAATCGAGCACAAGCCGAGTATTGACGAACTCGAGGCGCTGATAATCAGTTCGGGCGAAGAGGGCGCTCTCGATCCCGAAGAGGTCGAGTTGTTGACCCGGTCGATCCGCTTCACCGAAAAGACCGCCGCCGATGCTTTGGTGCCGCGCGTTGGTGTGACCGCTCTCGAAAGCGACGCGACGGTCGCGGATCTGGTGGCAGCATCGCTCGCCACCGGATTCTCGCGCTTTCCTGTAATAGGTCGAGATCTCGACGACTGCGTTGGGCTGGTGCACGTTAAGTCGGTTTATAGGTTGCCAGCCGAGCAAAGGGCCAATCGACCCGTTACCGACCTGATGACACCGGTCCATGCCGTGCCCGAGACCCGTGAGCTTGAGGAGTTGTTCGCAGACCTTCGCGCGAACCGCGATCACATGGCGGTAGTTGTCGATGAACACGGAGGTACCGCTGGCATTATCACTCTAGAGGACCTGCTCGAGGAGATCGTTGGTGAGATCGACGACGAATACGATGTGGTGTCGCCTCAGCTCAGCCGCGTCGAGGACCCAGGCAACTACATCGTTTCGGCGGCATTGCACCCCGACGAGGTGGCCGACGCTTGCGATTTCGAAATACCCGATGGACCTTATGAAACTTTGGCCGGGTTTGTACTCGTCCAACTCGGACACATTCCTGTGCCAGGCGAACTCTTTGACTATGACGGATGGCGCGTCGAGGTAATGGCGGTAGATCGCTTGCGGATTACGACCGTGAGATTGGCAGCCCCATGGGCTCGTTGATACTCGCGGCTGAAGAGGCCGCTGCTTTATCGCCATGGCTGTTGCTGGTTGCGTTGGCGATGGTGGTATTGAGTGCGTTCTTCGTAGCGAGCGAGTTCGCGTTGATCGCGAGCCGGCGCGAACGCCTTGAATCGCGGGCCGACAATGGTGATCGACGAGTCTCGCGGTCGCTTGAGGCTATGGGCGATCTGCAGCAGCAGTTGGCGGGAGCCCAGCTCGGCATCACTGTCAGCTCAATCGTTATCGGCTTGATCGGCGAACCGATAGTGGCGCAACTCGTCGAGCAAGCCATCGAGGGCGTTGTCAGTATTCCGGCGAGCGTTCTGCACGTGGTTTCCGTCGCGGTGGCCCTCACGATGGTGGTTTTTGTTCACATGGTATTTGGGGAAATGGTACCGAAGAATCTGACTATCGCCGATCCTGAGAAGGCGTTGCTCGCTCTGGCGCCGTTCAGTCTGGCGATCGTCAAGTTCTTCCGGCCGCTGATTTGGGCGCTTAACGCGATGTCGGTGGTGATTGTTAAGGCAATGGGTCTTGAACCTGCTACCGAAATCGGTACGGCGCTGACCGCTCAGGAGTTCTCGAGGCTGGTCGACGCGTCGCACGAGGAGGGCCATCTTGTCGAGTTCGAGCACGCGTTGCTCAGCGGCGCTCTCGACTTTGGCGAGCGTCATGTCTCTGCGGTCATGGTGCCGCGCTCAGAGGTTGTGTCGGTGAGTCGGTCGATGAGCGTTGCCGAAATCGAGAAGGTGGTCGTCGATTCTGGTCACTCTCGGCTTTTGGTTGCTGGCAACGATCTCGATGAGGTAGTGGGGGTGGTCCACGCTAAGGACATGCTGCGCCTGCCGGTTGAAGCTCAGAACTCGCCGCTTCCTCTGGAAATGGTTCGCAAGGTTCTTCTGGTGAGTCACGACCAACGGCTTGAGGAAGTACTTCTTCAAATGCGTCACGCCCGGCAGCATTTCGCGGCCGTCGGCGGGCCCGCTGGGCGAACCTTGGGCGTTGTGACCCTCGAAGACGTTCTCGAAGAACTGGTCGGCGAAATTGAGGACGAAACCGACATCGACGCCTAGTGCACAACCGGACAGGACATAGCTGGCTCGCCAGAAACCCAGCTAACGCAGTCTCCTGTCACTGAACTGCAACATAGGAGCGGGTTGCGACTACTGTTTCCCGAGTGAAGCGAATCATGGTGATTGCTGTCATCACCGCGCTCGTCTCGTGGGGTCTTCCAGCGTCGGCGCAGACCGGCGAAATCGACGCGCTACGCGAGCGCGTGGCCAAAGTCGAGGCCCGGGTCGAGGCGATTCAACTACGGGCCGATCAGGCCACCGCCGATTTTCATGCAGCCGAGTCCGAACTATCACTTATCGAAATTGATGTTGCGCGCCTCGAAGTCGAAGTGGAAGGTGCCGAAGTAAGCCTTGCGCTGTTGCGCGAGCAGGTTCGGGACTTCGCTATTCAGCAGTACACCGACGAGTTCGACAACTCGGGCTCGTTTGGTCACGCCGACCTCACCCGCATCGCGGTCGTCGACTCCTTGGCGGTATTTGCCGGTCGCTTCCAGGCCGATGTGGTCGACGATTTTCGCCAGGAGCGAGCCGATCTAGCCGACACCCAGCTATTGCTCGATGAAAGGGCTGCTCGACAGACGATTGTTGCCGGCGACCTCGAGCGCAGTCAGGACTCGTTGTATTCAAGTCTTGAACGAATCGGCGACGAGTTGTCAGGGTTGGAGGCGTTAGTAGCCGAGCTCGAAGCGGCAGAGCGAATTCGCGTCGCAGCCGAAGAGGAAGCGAAGCGAGCAGCGGCTCGCGAAGCTGCGCGCAAGAAGGCCGAGCAGGCCGAAGAGGCGGCGGCGTTGCGAGAACCAGAGGTAGCGGACGAACCGGACAGCGACCAACCGAACACTGATGACGACGAGGCACCCTCTACTTCGCTGCCAGCCGACGAGCCAACAGGTGAACCCGAGACCGAAGAACCCGAACCCGGCAGTCCTCCGACCCAACCAATAGCTACTGGCTCATGGATTTGCCCGGTTCAGGGCCCGGTGAGCTTTACCGACACGTGGGGGGCGCCTAGATCGGGCGGTCGATCGCATAAGGGTGTCGACATGATGTCGCCTCAAGGTACCCCTGTGGTTGCGCCGGTGAGCGGCTTCGTCGAGCATCGCGGCAACAGCATCGGCGGCGACTCATTTCATCTCAACGGTGACGACGGTAACTATTACTACGGCACGCACCTGTCGGCCTACGGCAATTCGGGCCAGGTCGAGGCGGGCGTAATCATTGGCTATGTAGGCGAAACCGGTAACGCCACCACGCCACACCTGCACTTCGAAATACACCCGGGCGGCTACGGAAATGCCGTCAACCCGTATCCCACTGTCGCCGACCACTGCTGACCCCACCAGACAGATCGGCACTGGACCTCACCCTTGCCATTCGCTGTAATGGTTCGCGCCGGATACCCGAAACGCGGCCGTTTTGCGACTAGATTAGCGAGCTGTTCTGGCCGCAACTCTGCGGCACCCCCATGCTCTTGAGGAGCCTGAATGTACGACGATGATGACGAAGAAGAACCGTTCCTGCTGGTGCTGGGAGTTCTAGCTGCGGTCATCGCCATAGTCCTGCTCGTGTTCCTCAGAGGCGAGAGCGCGCTCGAAAAGTACGGAACCGAAGAGGTTGTCAGTGAACCGGCCGCCGAACCAGCGGAAGAAGCTGCCGCGCCCGAACCAGCTGCAGTGCCCTCACTGGCTTGGGCTGCGCTGCCGGCTTTTGGCGCCGCCGGCATCGATTCGGCGCCGCTGAGTTTTTCGAGCAACGTCGCATCGAGTTATGAGTTCACCGCGGTCGGCGCCGACGGATCAGCAGTGTCCGACAGCGGCAGCGGAACCGACTACTCGGTCGACGTGAACGGTCTCACTCCAGCAACCGACTACTCGTGGGAACTAACCATTACCGATGAGGCGGGCGAATCACTTACCGAAACCGGTACCTTCACGACCGGCGCCCCAGAACTCGACGCCACCGACGTAACCGTCAGCTTGGGCGAGGCGAGCGTGACCCTTGAAGGCACTGTGCCCGACGAGGACACCTCTGGCAGCGTCGAGGCCGCAGCGGTAGCCCAATACGGCGACGTTGTGGTGAACAACCTGGTCATCGACGATACTTACACCAACGAAGGCGGAACCATCCGAGTGATTGGCGAGGTCGGGACCCAGGCGAGCGTCGACGCAGCGAACGGGGCCTTCGGCGGGCTACTAGCTGGCCTGAGCATCGATAACCAGCTCACCGTCAGCAGCGACGCCCTGGTATCTGACCTGAACGAACTGTTCCAGCTCGAGCCAATCCAATTCGACTCAGGCAGCGCAAATATTCGCGACGAGAGCACGGCAACTCTCGACGACGCCGCCGCTTTGTTGCTGGCCAATACTGAAGCCAGCGTGACCGTGGAGGGCCATACCGACTCCCAGGGCGACGACGGTCTTAACCTTGGGCTGAGCCAAGACAGAGCCCAAGCTGTCCTCGACTATCTCGCTGGCGCAGGTGTCGACGAGTCTCGCCTGTCGGCCACCGGTTTTGGCGAAGGTAACCCAATCGCCGACAACGGAACCCCAGAAGGTCGCCAACAAAACCGCAGAATCGAGTTCAAGCTCAACTCTTAACGCAGGCGCAATGTATCCCGCAGGCGCAATCCGGGCGCTTGGCGCCCTCGATGCGCGCTGCTGATGCTGGCGCCCGACCCGTCGCTCGTTACTCGCTCCTCGGCCCTTGTTTTGCTTCGACACCAAGCCGGCATCGACGTTGACTCGCCTTTGTCGAGAATTGGACCACACTATGTGGTTGTGAGGTGCTAGGTTCTCGCACTAAGTAAGAGTTTTACTCTTGGAAGGCGGAAGGTAATGCGTGGGCTAATCGCAACACTTTTGAATTTGACAAGGGCGAGAATCGCCCACCATCAAAGGGCTCGAGAGGTGTTTCAGGCCGGGTTATCGGGCGTAGATCACTCTTTTCTGGACTCGTATGGGCACCTGTCGGACGACTTTTGCGACAGGGTCTGAGATATGGCTGTACAAGCTGCGAATGGCCGTATGCGCGTCGACTGAGAGCCAGTCGCTCCGATCGCCGAAAGGCCCATGAGTAAGCAGCTAGGTGGTGTCAGACACGTCCCTAATGGAGCGTCCCTAATCCGCCCGCGAGGTGGTGTCAGATACGTCTCTAAATCCTGGGTACGCGGTCGGATTGTCGACTTTGTTGCCAGGAATTAGAAACGTGTCTGACACCGGTACGAAGGCGAGACGAGCGGAAACAAGTTGAAGCCATGGCGCCAAAGCAAAAGAGGAGAACGAGGAGCGAGTAACGAGCGACGGGTCGGGCGTCAGCTTTAGCAGTGCGCATCGAGGCCCGTCAGGGCCGGATTGCGCCTGCGTTAAGAGTAGTAATCCTTTACGAAGCTCTGGCTGTCGATTGGCGGCCTGGTGTACGAACCGCTCTGGCGTGGTGGCAGCACTAGCGGAGCGCTATCGACCTCTGGGTAGGGAATCGTGTCTAGCAGGTGGCGGATGCAGTTGAGTCGGGCCTTGCGCTTGTCGTCGGCGTCGATTACCCACCACGGCGATGCCTTGGTGTCGGTGGCCTCAAACATGGCATCTTTGGCGCGACTGTAGTCGACCCAATGTGCCCTTGATTCGAGGTCCATTGGGCTTAGCTTCCAGCGCTTCGATGGACGCTCTATTCGGTCGACGAAGCGACGTTCTTGCTCGTCGTCGCTTACCGAGAACCAGTACTTGACCAGAATTGTGCCCGACGCGATAAGCATCCGCTCGAAGCTGGGGCACGAATCGCGGAAGCGATCGTATTCCTCGTCGGTACAGAACCCCATTACCCGTTCAACGCCCGCACGGTTGTACCAGCTGCGGTCGAAGAGAACTATCTCGCCAGCCGATGGCAAGTGGGCAACGTAGCGTTGAAAGTACCACTGGGTACGTTCCTTCTCGGTGGGAGCCGGCAGGGCGACAACCCGCACATGGCGGGGATTGGTGCGTTCCACGATTCGTTTGATGGCCCCGCCCTTGCCAGCCGCGTCGCGCCCCTCAAACAGGACACAGACCTTTAGGCCCTCGCTCTGGACGTGGTCTTGTAGCTTCACCAACTCGCGTTGCAGACGCAACAATTCGGGTTCGTAGATGTCTTTGGGGAGCCGTTTCGGGCGCTTGCGGTTGGCGATCTTGCGGTCACCCTTTTTCTTCTTTTCGTTGTTGCTCATTGCCTGAACTTTCCCTTACGAATCCGGTCAGCTTCCATCATCTCTACCTCGTGCGAGCCAGAAACTACGATCTGTGGGTCGGGTACGAAGTCGAGCTCTTCGTTGCGATTTTCGTAGTCGACCGCGTCAAGGATCACCCTCATGGCGTTCAGACGTGCGTTGTGCTTGCTCTCTGAACGGATAACGGTCCACGGCGCGACATTGGTGTGAGTTCTATTCAGCATCTCGTATTTGCGTTCGGTGAAGTTGTCCCAAAGGTCTTGGGCCTGCACATCGATCTCACTGAGTTTCCATTGTCGCAACGGGTCGTCGCGTCGGCGGTCGAATCGGCGTTGCTGTTCTTTCTTGGTCACCGAGAAGTAGAGCTTCACTAAGATGGTTCCTTGTCGAACAAGGTCCTTTTCGAACCCGACGACGCCGCGCAGGAAGTCTTCGTATTCCTTCTCCGAGCAGAATCCGAATACGGGTTCGACCATCGCCCGGTTGTACCAACTTCGGTCAAAAAGCACGATCTCGCCGCTGCTCGGGAACTGTGCCACATACTTTTGAAGGTACCACTGGCCGCGCTGTTCCTCGGTTGGCTTGCCGAGCGCTACCACTCGGTAGTGTTTTTCGTTCATGTAGCGGGTGACGCGCCGAATCGTTCCGCCCTTGCCTGCTGCATCTCGACCTTCGAAGAGCACAATCATTTTGCGCCCGTTGCCTTCTAGGTAGCTCTGAAGCTTCAGAAGTTCTACTTGGTATGGCTGTAGTTCTTTCTCGCGCTTCGATTTGGCCTTTAGCTTTGCGATCTTCTGCCGCTGAAGTTCGAGGCGGTCGTGAAGCGCTTCAACCTCGCTCTGTTCGTCGATCTCGCTCTGTTCGTCCTGTTCGCTCTCTTGGTCCACTATCCACTCCCATCGAAACGCCAACGCCACTTCTCGTATCGACAGCTTGGCGCAGTGGTTGAGACAGCTACCAGAGTATTCGTCCCATACACCTACGCGAATCAGGCTCCGATTGCGTGGAATCCGCCGTCGACGTGGATCATCGATCCCGTCGTCGCAGGGAACCAATCGCTCAGCAGGGCAACACATGCTTTGGCGACCGCTGAACTATCGCGTACATCCCAGCCGAGGGGCGCCTTGGATTCCCAAACCTGTTGGAAGTCGTCGATGCCTGGAATCGACTTGGCGGCAATGGTGCGAATTGGTCCGGCGGCAACCAGGTTGAAGCGAATTCCTGCTGGTCCGTGCTGGCGAGCCAAGTAGCGGTTGGCGGATTCGAGGCCGGCTTTGGCTACTCCCATCCAGTTGTAGGTGGGCCACGCCACTGTGGCGTCGAAATCGAGGCCGATGATCGAGCCGCCGTCAGGCATTAGCGGCACCGCGATGTCGGCGATTGTCTTGTAACTGTATGTAGAGACCTGCATGGCGACAGCAACGTCGTCCCAAGTGGCCTCCATGAAATCGTCGCCTAGGCACACCTCGGGAGCGAATCCGATCGCGTGCAGCGCCCCGTCGATGCGGTCCCAGCGCTCGGCGATGGCAGCACGGACACTGGCGGTGTGCTCTGGGTTGGAGACGTCGAGTTCGAGAACGGTTGGTTCAACAGCCAGTTTTCGGGCCGTGCGTTGGGTGAGGCGAAGCCCGCGCCCGGCGCCGGTGAGGATGATCTCGGCTCCTTCGGCCTGCGCAAGCTGCGCAACGCCAAAGGCGAGCGAGGTGTCGGTGAGAACTCCGGTAATAAGGAGCCGTTTGCCATCGAGAATACCCATAGGCGGCTCAGCATAGGGCGAGAGGGAAAGCGCATAGCTAACCTTGCTACATGAGATTGTTCGACACGGCCCGCCAGAGCGTTGTGCAACTCGAAGTGGGCCCGGTTGTGACTATGTATGTCTGTGGCATCACTCCTTATGACGCCACCCATATTGGTCATGCCGCAACTTACGTAACCTTCGACGTGTTGCAACGTCGTTTGCGCGACCTTGGTCACGAAACTCGCATGGTTCGCAATATCACCGATGTCGACGACGACATGTTGCGCACTGCTCGTGAACGCGGCGTTCACTACCTCGATCTTGCATATGCCGAGACCAAGAAGTTCGACGACGATATGGACGCGCTAGGCAATCTCGAACCCTGGTCCGAGCCTCGGGCGTCGGGAGCGATCCCCGATATCAGGGGATTCATCGCCGCTCTGATCGAAAGTGGCTGTGCATACGCGGCCGAGGGAGCGGTGTATTTCTCGGTGGACTGCACCCAAGGTAGGTTTGGCCATCTGAGTCGCCTCGACCGCAATCGAATGCTTGCAGAGGGCCGGGAACGAGGCGAAGACCCCGACGATCCGCGCAAGAGAAACCCTCTCGACTTCGTTCTTTGGCGCCCGTCCGACGTGGGTGAGCCCGCCTGGGAATCGGCGTGGGGGCCGGGTCGTCCTGGCTGGCATGTCGAGTGTTCGGTGCTGGCAATACGTGAGTTGGGCGAGACCATCGATATTCATGGCGGAGGCACCGACCTGGTGTTCCCTCATCATGAGTGCGAGGCGGCGCAGTCCGAGGCCACCACGGGCAAGATCTTCGCCCGCCTATGGATGCATCAGGCGATGGTGTTGCTGAACGGCGAGAAGATGTCTAAGTCACAAGGCAACCTGGTCTTTGTCAACAAATTGCGAGAAGACCACGATCCGGCAGCGATTCGGCTCGCCCTGCTGGCGCATTCCTACCGCAACGAATGGGAGTGGACCAGTGATGGTTTGGCAGAGGCGGAGCAACGGCTCGCCCGCTGGCGCACCGCAGGTATCGGCGACGCTGCATTAGGCGCTGCGAGGACGGCACTCGATGACGATCTCGATACGCCAGGTGCGATCCGAGAAATCGATGAGGCCGTCGCTGCGGGGCGAGGGGTCTCCGAGTCGGCTCAGTTACTCGGAGTGCGGCTCTAGCGAAGCTTGATGATGCCTTTGCCTGGCTCTGTGTTGCCGATGGCTGCGGCAGTGTGACCTGAATCAGCGAGGATGGTTAGTACCGATTCGGTCTTGGCCGGGTCTACTCCAAACACCAACCCACCCGATGTTTGGGCGTCGGCGAAGAGCAGTTGAGTGACCTCGTCGTGCTCGCCAGCGTCAACCTGTGGGCTTATCCAGGCAAGGTTGCGGCGGCTTCCGCCGGGAACCATGTCGTCGGCGCCGAGTTGTTTCGCACCCGGCAGGAAGGGCGTGGCTTCAACATCGAGTGACACGTCTACGCCCGACTCCTTCGCCATGCGACCCAGGTGGCCGAGCAGGCCAAAGCCGGTGACGTCGGTCGCCCCGGTGGCGCCAGCGTCGACCGCAGCGCGCGAAGCAATATCGTTTAGCCGGGTCATCGAATCGACGGCGGCGTCGATCGATTCAGCGGATGCGATTCCCGCTTTCATCGCGGTGGTAATCACGCCGATGCCGAGCGGCTTGGTGAGGATCATTTCTTGACCGGGGCGAAGCCCGGCGTTGGTAAGCATGAACTTCGGGTCGACTTCGCCGGTTACCGACATTCCGTACTTGGGTTCGGGGTCGTCGATCGTGTGACCGCCAACGACATAGAAACCGCCGGCTCGGGCAACATCGTCGCCTCCAGCGAGCACCTCGCCCAATAGTTCGGCCGAGAGTTCCTCGCTGTTCCAGCCGACCAGGTTGAGAGCGAAAAGCGGACGGCCACCCATAGCGTAAACATCGGAGACGCTGTTGGCAGCTGCAACTTGGCCCCAGGTTCGAGCGTCGTCGACCACAGGGGTGATGAAGTCGGCGGTGGAGATGAGGGCGCGGTCTTCAGAGATTCGCCAAACCGCGGCATCGTCGCCCGTCTCGGTGCCGACGAGAAGGTCGGGATGACGTCGGTTGTCTAGGTGGCCCACCACGTGAGCCAAGGCGCCAGGCGCCAGCTTGCAGCCTCAACCAGCGCCGTGGCTGTATTGGGTGAGTCTGGTGCTGTTCTCGTTGTTCATCGGGTAATCGTAACAATGCCCCAAGACGGAATATTTCGACCCCCATCATTTGTTTTTCGGGGCAATGTCTAGCGTTGCCGTTCTCCGGTCGTCGTCACACCCCATAGGATTGTCGATATGAATCTCAACGAGTGGGTACCTCCGGAACGCCTGGCCGATTGGATGCTCGACGCAACGAACTCTTTGTTGGCGACCGTCGAGGATCTCGAAGACGGCGATGCACGATGGCTGGCCGATTACCAGGAAGTCATCAACCCGGCGATTTGGGAGATAGCCCATGCCGCTTGGTTCGCCGAGTGGTTCGTGCTTCGCCAGCTGCACGGTCGAGAGCCGTTGATGGAAGATGTCGACGCCCGCTATGACTCGGCGAAGGTGCCGCACATCACCCGCTGGCAACTCGGCTATCCAGATCCGTCGCGTACCCGTCAATATGTGCGCGATGTCGGCGAAGCGTTGGCTCGACTGGCGATCGAACCGCGAGGTCTTGATTCGACGGCGTATTTCACGCTGTACGCGATCATGCATCACGACGCTCATACCGAGGCGCTCACCTACACCCGCCAAACGCTCGGCTGGGACCGTCACCCGGCGTTGGCCAACTCGGTCTCGGTCGAGGCTGATACCCAGGTTGAAGGCGACGCCAAAGTCGATGGTGGCCGCCTAATTTTGGGAGCGTCGCGCGATCAGCCCTTCGTAATGGACAACGAACGATGGGCGCACGCTGTCGAGGTTAAGCCATTCGCCCTGGCCAAAACGGCGGTGACGACAAGCCAGTTCGGTGAGTTCGTCGATGCTGGCGGCTATAGGGACGAGCGCCTTTGGTCACCCGACGGGTGGCGCTGGCGCAACGAAGTTAGAGCCGATCAGCCTAAGTACTGGCGCGGTCGACAAGACGCTTGGGAGCATCGAGTGTTCGATAGTTGGCACTCGGTTGCCGACGACGCCGATCTGGCAATGTCACATGTTTGTTGGTGGGAAGCCGAAGCGTTTTGCACCTGGGCTGGTCGGCGTCTGCCCACCGAACCCGAATGGGAAATGGCTGCTACAACGAATAGCGCTGGCGAAAAGGGTTGCTGGTATCCGTGGGGCGAGCGCGATGCCACCGCCGCTGACGCAGCTCTCGACGCCCATACAGGTGCCGTCGTGCCGGTTGGGGCATTTGCCAGCTCCGATGGGCCCTGGGGGCATCGCCAACTCATCGGCAACGTTTGGGAGTGGACCTCTTCGACATTCGAGCCGTACCCACACTTCGAGCCCGACGCATATCGCGATAACTCCGAGCCGTGGTTTGGTACCCGTAAGGTGTTGCGGGGTGGCTCGTGGGCCACCCGGTCGCGTTATGTGCGTTCGACGTTTCGTAACTACTTCACGCCCGATCGTCGCGACGTAATCGCCGGTTTTCGGACCTGCGCGATCCATTAGCAAGTAGTCGAGTGAAAATCACTATTGTTACTCCGCGACGACCGGGTGTGGCGTCGGGCAACGACGTCACCTCGGCGAGATGGGCGGCTCGATTGGGCGAGCTCGGCCATTCTGTAGCTTTGGCGACAGTCGACGAATCGGGCGCGGTTTTCGATCCGCAAGCCGACGATGTTGCAGAAGGTGCTGACCTATTGGTGGTGCTGCACGCCCGTCGTTGTGCGAGCGCGGTCGCCGCTTCGCGCAGCAATGCCCCGAACCGTCCTGTGGTGGTGGGCCTTGCGGGCACCGATCTCTACAAAGACCTTCCCGATAACGCGGTCGCCCGAGCATCGATCGATGCCGCCGACCGTCTGGTGGTGCTGCAGGCGGCAGCCATTGGCCGGCTTGGCGACATGGCCCCGCAGCTCGCGGCCAAAGCTCACGTTGTCTATCAATCGGTCGAGCCGCCGCTTCCAGCTCGCTCCCAGGGGGATGGCAGCTTCGTGGTGGTTGTGCTCGCTCATCTTCGCGATGTGAAGGATCCGCTGCTCGCGGCCGAGGCGGTACGTCTACTCCCCGATAGTTCGGCCGTCACAGTGCTTCACGCGGGTCATGCGCACGACGACATTTGGCACGAGCGAGCTTCGGCCGAGGCCGCCGCCAATGAGCGCTACCGCTGGTTGGGCGAAGTAGACCGCGATCATGCGCTTGAACTGCTAGCAACGGCCACGGTGTTGGCCTGCACCTCGCGACTAGAAGGCGGGGCCAACGTGGTTTCCGAAGCTATCGCGATGGGAGTGCCGGTAGTCGGAACCGCTATCGATGGCAACTATGGTTTGTTGGGGATGGATTATCCGGGGCTGGTCCCGGTTGGCGATGCGACCGCCCTCGGCGGATGGCTGAACGATCTGGAAACACGCCCCGCGCTGCTCGACGATCTCGTCGAGCGGGTGCGTGATCGCGTCAGTCAGAGCAGCCCGGCAACAGAGCGGGCGGGCTGGAAGGCTGTGCTGAATGCTATTGACCAGCCTATGTGTCAATAGCAGCAGGTCATAAAGCCTTTGATCATGACTTCCCACACCTCATCATCATGGAAAGCAATAACGGTAAAGAGGTTGGAGAGACCGAGCGAGAAGCAATTGGAGAACCGCCTCTCTACGCATGGCCGGTCCCGCTTCGGAAATCGCTCACCAAAAACACCACAGCAGAGTCACTTCACCAGTACGACACGCCAGCACCTGCGCTAGCGGCGTTCATCGATTGCTCCCCAAACTGCTTTGACCCCGACGACCCGATTCCGGCGATGCTGGCCGAAGTCCGGAGCTTCGGCGAATTCCACACAGCACTACTCGCTCACGCTGAGCACGAGACATACACGTCCAGTGCTCAAAGGTTCGACCTTTACGAGCTGGAGAGCAGGATCTGTCGAATCCGTCCAGAGGAACCCGCCGATCGAAGTTACCGATGGGGCCGATACGAGTCGCACGTCCAGGCCATCCAGCGCTCGCACAAAACGCCGAGCGCATAGCCGCGGGTGACCAAATCTGGCTTGACCGACCAGCTACGCTCCTGCTGGAACCGCTTCGCGGCGCCTACGGCGCACAGGAGCGTAGCTGCCTCTCATAAGTGGGTTGCCATTATAAGCACAGTGCTTATAATGGCATGTATGCTTATGAAATCGATTCGGCTCTTTGAGAGCCTCGGTGCGAGCGCGAAGGTAAAGTCGGTCGCATCGGTTGATGCAGTTATCGAGGTGGTGCTTGATGGTTCGCCCGCTCTGTTTGCTGTCGAGCTGAAGGAGCGGGCTCCCTACCCGGGCGAAGTGCCTTCTATGGCTCCTCTTCTGGATTGCCTTGCAGAAGTCGGTGCTCCTCTTCTTCTGGTTCCCTATGTGTCGGAGTCATTGGGTCGTGTTCTCTCTGAGGCGGGCTGGTCATGGATCGATGCTGAAGGAAACACCGACATCAGCGAACGCGGCATCCGTATCCAACGGCGAGTGAGCACTAGCCCGCCAGCGAAGAAGAACGGAACCGAGCTTCCGACGGGTGCCGGTTCATGGTCGATCATCCGTTCACTCATTTCTGACGGGTTCGCCGAGAGTGCGACAGAGACGGCAAGCCGGGCTGGAGTTAGTCAACCGCGGGCGTCGCAGATTCTTGCGCAGCTGACCGAGACCGGGTTTGTGAAACGTGAGGCGCGGTCGCGCTGGATCGGAAACCAAGACCTGCTTCTCGATGCGTTCTTGGATCAGTACTCTGGGCCTGGAGGTTCGACGAGCTGGTTCTATTCGCTCGGCACTCCGACGGTTGTCGTAGAGAAGGCGGCTCTATCGGGTTCACCGAGCCATGCCCCGGTGGCTGTGTCGGGCGATGTCGCAGCTGACCGCATCGCCCCATGGCGCACCCCGACCCATGCGACGCTGTACTCGGCCGAACCGATCGACGCGAGCAAACTCGGGTTGGTCGCCGCAAAGGGAGCCGACGACGCGAACGTCGAGATAATCATTCCCGCCGACGGATCCGTATTTGTTGAGTCTGAAGAAACCGAGAAGCTCTTACTCGTTCAACCGACACAAGTGATTTGGGACTTGCTGCGGCTCGGCGGAACAGACCGCGAAGAGGCTGCCGGGCGGGTGAGAGAATGGCTGCTCTCCCACTGAACCAACTAACACTCGGGTGCTCATCGGTGGCCGAGCACCTTGGCTTCGTCGCGCTCGCTGACGCAGCAGAAGCGATGGGGGAGGAGGACGGCCGAATAATCGGCGGTCAGATGATCAGCTTGCACGTCTACCGCTGGGGACTCGACCTGCTTCGAGCTACCCAAGACGCTGACCTTGGCGTCCGTCCAGCGGTGGTCAACACTCCCGATCTAACCGACCGTCTACTTGCAATGGGCTACACGAGGTCCGCAGGAAACAGATTCGAAAAGCCAATAGAGGGCCTGCCCGCCGAAGACCGGAAGCCCCGCAACGCTGTCATCGATATTCTGGTCCCCTCATACAAAACACGAGTACGAGAGAACCGAGCGTTCGGAGACCATCTGGTAACCACCGAAGTGCCTGGCCTCGCTTCTGCTCTCCAGAAGCCAGTGGTCGACCTCGAAGTCGAAGTTCGGATGCTTGACAACGAGACCAGGACGATTCCCGTCCGGTTGCCTGACGAGGTCGGGGCTCTCATCCTGAAGCTGATGGCCAGGACAGTTCGTGATGAGGATAAGGACGCCATCGATGTGTGGCGGGCTCTCGAGGCTTGCCAAGCCGCCGGACTGAATAACGTCGACCTCGGCTCCGATGAGCCAGCAGCCCATCGCATTCTCGAATCGCAATTTCGTCGTGGTGGTTCCGCAATCGAGCAGATTGCTAGAGCGCAGAATCTATCGATCGAAGCAGCGACAGCACTTGAGACTCGTCTTCAAGCACTCGTGGCGGCCGTGACCGGGACTTCGTTCGCGTGAGACTAGACAGATGACGCATCTAGAGAAGGTCTGGCTTGACACATCAGGATGGAGGACCGGGGCAGAAGGCTGCTGAGAACTGTGTTCACCTCGTTGCCATATCCAAGATCATCTGAGGCTGCGTCTAACGGCCGCCGACGTGAGGTCGACGGCGACGGTGATAACCGCTAATGCGAGCACGGCCGCGAGGATTCCGTTGTAGTTAAAGGCGGATGTCTGCTCGGAGATTCGGCGACCGAGCCCGGCTGCGCCGACCACTCCGACCATTACGGTGTCGCGAATGGCGACCTCCCATCGGTATAGCCCGAGGGCGACGAAGCGGGTCGAGACCGCTGGCACAGTCGCGTAGGCGAGCACGCTCACCGGTGGAGCACCCGCGGCCCTTAACGCATTGCCGGGTTTGTCGTCGAGGTTCTCTACAACCTCTCCCTGTAGTCGGCCGAGCACTCCGAGCTGGTAGATCGCCAGCGCGATTGCGCCAGGCCACAAGCCGGGTAGAAACACAAACACTGCCAACAGTGCCCACACCGGCGGAGGTACGGCTCGGGCTACCAGCAGCACGAATCGACTGATGCCTCCAAGAAATCGACGGGCGAGAGCGGCGGGGGTCGAGCGTTTGTCGTGTGATCGTGCTGCCACAAATGCCAGGACCGATGCGATGGTGCCACCGATGGCGACCGCAAGCACTGCGAGTGCGAGCGTGTCGCCGACATCGGACAGCAGCAGACTCCAACCACCAGGACCGATTTCGGGAGGCCAGAGGTCGCGGGCGAGCTCGCCGCCAAGGCGACGGGTGCGCCCCGACCACAGCGAGCTGATCGATAGGTCAAGGTACCACCACGAGAGCGGCAGCAGCAGGGTCAGAAATGCCGCGCTGCCGGTGAGGAAGGGGTCGCGGCGCGGGTTGTGGGTCATACCTTCGAGTGCGCCCACATCGCTTGTACCCGAGACTCTTCGTCGCCGCACGGCCCACGACCAGCGGTCGGCGAGACCCGACAAGATGATGAGGGCCCAGAGCAGCGTCCACATCTCCTCGTAGCGAAGTGACTGAAACGACAAAGCCAGCTGGAATCCGAGCCCTCCGGCTCCGACGATGCCGAGGACTGCGGCGCTGCGGATGCTGCACTCGAGGCGATAGAAGCCGTAGGACAACAGATCGGCCGAGGCCGTGGGTAGGACGCCGAAAAGCAGTGCAGCAGAGCGTCGCCCCCCGGCGGCACGAAATGCCCGTTCGGGACCATCGGGAACCTCATCGATGAGTTCTGAGAAAACCTTGGCTGTGACTGCGCCGAAGGGAATACCAATCGCCAGCACGGCAACCAGTGGGTTTAGCCCGAGCAGATTCACCAGGATCAATCCGAATATCACTTCGTGAATAGCTCGCGGCGCTGCAAACAAAAGTCGTAACGTTCTCCAGCATGTCTTTGTGGCAAACGAGGGCGGCCCGGCGAGCGGTCGCCAGTAGCGTTCGGACAGCACCGG
>CBERPN010000031.1:0-23365 GCA_965524675.1 uncultured bacterium | reverse complement strand
TTCAACGATCTAGCCGACATCGGTCTTCCGATTACCGCGTTGAGTATCGGCACAACGTTCTCTGAGATCAACTCCACCGATGGCGGCCGAAGCTACAAAGTTTCGGGTGTGACGATCTTCACGTTTCGTTCGACAAACGGGGTTGCCCACGATGTCGATGAGATCCTCGACGGCAACACTGAACCCGATCTCGAAGCGTGCGAGGCATCTGACCGCACCGAGGCAATAACGCCAGCCGGCGTCGGAAAAGCACAGCTTCTGGTGAGCTGTGATGGGTTCACGTCGCGGTTACATATCGCGGTGGTGAATCGTGACGACCCGGATGTCTTGACAACGGCTGTGCTCCAGATAGCAAACCTTGCCGATCTCGATGCGATCCAGAGTGTGTTGTTGTCCTTGGACGTAGTTGCCGAGAAGGTCCCGGTATTGTCCTTTGATTAGCCGTCTTTGATGCGCCGACGTGGCAGGCTGGTGAGATGGCCGCCGACTACATGGATAGGTTTCCAGCGATCTCAGATCTTGAGAAGCGCGCCAAGCGTCGCATTCCCCATTTTGCGTGGGAGTATCTTGCGAGCGGTACCGGAGCCGAGCAGGCCCGCGATCGAAATCTTGAGGCATTGCGATCTATAACGTTCGCCCCCCAGCTATTGAAGGGTCGGCTCGAGCCGGTTGTCGAGACCGAGCTGTTCGGTGTGAAGTATTCGGCCCCTATTGGAATCGCTCCGATTGGATTGACGGGTTTGATCTGGCCCGGAGCCGACGCGGCATTGGCCACGGCGGCCGCCGTTAACCGGATTCCTTACGTGCTCAGCACCGTCGCTACCGAATCGCCCGAGGTAGCGGGTGTCAACGCGAATGGGATGGGTTGGTTTCAGCTCTATCCACCTCGCGACGAGGTTATTCGGGCCGACCTAATCGCCCGGGCGGCCGACTCAGGGCTGACCACCTTGGTGGTGACCGCCGACGTCCCCGCGCCGAGTCGTCGCGAGCGGCAACGCAAAGCGCGGGTACGAGTGCCGCCCGATATCGGACCAGCAGTGGTGGCTCGGGCGGCCGTGCGCCCGGCTTGGACAGCCGCCCTTCTGAAGCATGGTATGCCTCGGTTTCGAGGCCTTGAGAGTTACGTCGACGCCGCGACGATGGCCAACACGGCAGGGTTCGTGGGGGCCAACCTCGGAGGCACTCTGTCTTGGGATTACCTTCAGCAGTTGCGAGCACAATGGTCAGGGCCACTGGTAGTCAAGGGCTTGCTCGACCCCGAGGATGCCGCTCGTGCAGTGACGACGGGAGCCGATGCTGTGGTGGTATCGAATCACGGTGGTCGCCAGCTCGACGGCGCGATCGCATCGATCGATGCGCTGCCCGCGATCGTTGCTCGAGTCGGCGATGAGGTGCCGGTGCTATTCGACAGCGGCGTCCGCTCGGGCCTAGACGTTGCAAGAGCCTTGGCGCTGGGCGCCAGCTTTGTATTCTGCGGTCGGGCGTTCATGTTTGGTCTCGCCGCTTTGGGCGACGACGGTGCCGACCACGCGTTTCGCATTCTGCGTGATGATCTATTGAATGTGATGCATCAGACCGGTTGTTCAACAACCGCCGAGCTAGCCGACCGGCTAGCCAAGCCTCATTAGAGACGCTTGATTAGGGACGTGTCTGACACCGGTTGGTGGTCTGGCCGATTGCTTCTATTGAGCAGCTGACTACTCGACCGTCGGCTAGCCATTCGGGTGGGGTTCGGGCTGCTCCTACGCCTCCGGGGGTGCCGGTGGCGATGATGTCGCCCGGGTCTAGGGTCAGGATCTTGCTGAGATCGACGACGATATCGACAGCGCCGAATACAAGCTGAGACGTATTGCTTTGCTGTTTCACAACGCCGTCTACTTCGGTCCGAATCTCTAGACCCGACCCGTCTCCGAGTTCGTCGCGAGTTGTCATCACCGGCCCCAAAGGAGTCATCGCTTCGAAGGTCTTGCCAGCCAAGAACTGACTGGTTCGCCGTTGCCAATCTCTTGCCGATACATCGTTGAGCACGGTGTAGCCGGCGATCGCTTCTAACGCTTGTTCGGGCGACGCGTTGCGCACCTCGGCGCCGATGACGATTGCCAGCTCAGCCTCCCAGTCGATGTTGGTCGAAACGCTGCTGTCGGGCAGCACAATGTCGTCTCGAGCTCCGATGAGCGCCCGTCGGTACTTAGCGAAGTAGGTCGGAGCGGTCGGTGCCTCCCTGCCCATCTCGGCGATGTGGTCGGCATAATTCACACCCACGCAAACTATCTTGTCTGGGTGCGTTACCAGTGGTGCGAAGTCGGCATCGGCGAGCGCCACCGTACGGCCGCCGCGGCTGGTGTCGGCTCCCGAACGCAGAATCGCGCCCACATCGGCATGGTCGAGCAGCACTATTTCGTCGCCCTCCACCCGACCCGCCATCGTGCGGCCTTCGTAACGAATGGTTGTCAGTTGCATAGTCGGGAGCCTAGGTGCTGGGTAGAGCCGTTCGGTTAGAGTCCGCTGCATGGTTGGTCTGGAAGCAATTGAGTCGGTATCGGTTGAGGAACTTCGTGAGTTGCAGCTCACCCGGTTGAAGCGCACGCTGCATCACGCCTACGACAATGTCGCGCACTATCGCAAGAGCTTTGACTCACATGGGGTGCACCCCGACGATTTGAAGTCGCTTGAGGATTTAGCGCTGCTGCCGTTCTTAACCAAGGCCGACCTGCGCGACAACTACCCATTTGAGATGTTCGCAGTACCCAGAACCGACGTGGTTCGGATCCATGCGTCGTCGGGCACGACCGGCAAGCCGACCGTTGTTGGGTACACCCAGAACGATGTCGACATGTGGAGCCAGGTGATGGCCCGGTCGATCTACGCCGCGGGCGGCCGCCCGGGCGACATGACTCATATTGCCTATGGCTATGGACTATTCACCGGCGGCCTCGGAGCGCATTATGGAGCCGAGCGCTTGGGATGCACAGTCATTCCAATGTCGGGAGGCCAGACTGAGAAGCAGGTGACTCTCATCAGCGATTTCGAGCCGCGTATTATTCTGGTCACACCGTCGTACTGCCTGAACCTCATCGACGAGATGGAACGAAGAGGAATCGATCCGGCGGCCACCTCACTCGAGATCGCGATCTTTGGTGCCGAGCCGTGGAGCGAAGCGATGCGCAGCGAGATCGAGCAGCGCCTTGGGCTCGATGCCGTCGATGTTTACGGATTGTCTGAAGTGATTGGCCCAGGGGTTGCCCAAGAATGCATCGAAACCAAAGACGGCCCAACCATTTGGGAAGACCACTTCTACCCCGAGGTGGTCGACCCCGAAACGGGCGAAGTGCTGCCCGACGGCAGCGAGGGCGAGTTGGTCTTTACCTCACTCACCAAAGAGGCGATGCCGATCATCCGTTACCGAACTCGCGACCTGACACGACTATTGCCCGGCACTGCTCGCACGATGCGCCGAATGGCGAAGGTCACCGGCAGGTCCGACGACATGCTGATCATCCGCGGAGTTAATGTCTTCCCTACTCAGGTCGAGGCCGAAATCCTCAAGGTCGACGGCTTATCGCCGCACTACGTGCTGGAGACAGCGACCGAAGGGAACATGTTGGCTCTCACCGTGAGGGTCGAGCAGCAGCGTGAACTGTCGGCTAGCGAATCGCAGGCAGCCGCCGACCGGCTACTGGCCCACATCAAGGACAACGTGGGCGTGACGGCCAAGGTCGTAGTCGAGGCCGAGGGTGCAATCCCAAGATCGCAGGGCAAGGCGGTCCGAGTGGTACAGAAGTGAGCTTCGGCTGATGTAGCTGGTGTCGTCGTGGCCTAACGCTGGTTGACTCAAGGGGTGCCCGACATTGCGCCGCCTCACATCGGAACCCTTAACGAAGGATCGTTACACGCGGCGCTCAAACGCATCTACTCCTATCCCGGCGACGAGTTAGAGGTCCCGCTCGACGGCTTTGTAATCGACATTCGACGCGATGATCTGCTCATCGAGATTCAAACCGGTTCGTTCGGAGCAATGGGGCGAAAGCTCGATCGAGTTCTAGGGGAGTATCGGGTGAAGCTGGTGCACCCTGTGGCGGTGCAGACCTGGTTGGCAAAGCCCGATGTTAAGGAACGCCGCTCGCCGAAAAAGGGGACGGTCTACAGCCTCTTCGACGAGTTGGTTAGTCTTCCGACCCTGCTCGACCATCCGAATCTGACGCTCGATGTTGTGTTGGTCACGGTGACGAAACACCAGATACATGACCCCGACGCTCGACGGGGCAGAGGAGGTTTTCGCACTACCGATCGAGTGTTGCGCGAGATTATTGAGATCGAGCGGTTCGAGTCGGTAAACGATCTTCGCCGGCTCCTACCAGATGATCTTCCCGAGGAGTTCACGACCGCCGACCTCGCCAGCTTGGCTGGGGTCTCGCGCTCGACCGCTCAGAAGATGGCCTACTGTTTTCGTCCGATGGGAGTGTTCATCGAGACGGGGCGAACGAGGTCGGGGATCCAACATCGTCTGGCATAATTGCCCAATGCAAGCACAGCCTCAACCGATCGATGTAGCAGCTGAATTATGGGGCCTGGCGGGCGGCGACCCGAGCCAACTCGACTCTCTAACCATCGCTGGCCCCCGGCTGGTTCTTCCGTCGGTGTTCGCTGTCACCGCTGCGGCTTCGGGTGCGGTGGGTGCCGCACTGCTGGCTATCGCAGAGTTTGCTGGGGCGCGACGAGGTGAAGGTACTGCACCGGTAGAAGTCGATTCGCGGCACGCCACGTTGTCGTTCGCCGACGAGCGCCACGTACAAGTCGACGGCGACCGTCCCGCTATCTGGGCCGATCTTTCTGGTTACTACGAGACCAGCGACGGGTGGCTTCAGATCCATGCGAACTTCGTGCATCACTCGTCGCGAGCTTTGGCAGGCCTTGGCCTCGGCGAGGATTCGACCCGAGAGATGGTCGAAGCCGAACTTCGTAGTCGCACCAGCGTGGAGGCCGAGCAAGCCATCGTTGCTAACGACGGGGTTGCGTCGGCGTTTCGTTCGAGGCAGGAGTGGCTAGAGCACCCACACGGGAGGCACCTTGCCAACACCTCACCCTTGGTTATCACCGAGCATCGAGGCGATTCTGCCCTCAGGCCCCAAGACGATCAACAATCCTCGGCGCGGCTCCTGAGTGGTGTTCGAGTGCTCGATCTCAGCCGAATCCTGGCCGGCCCGGTCGCGGCCCGAACCCTGGCGGCCTTCGGCGCAGACGTGATTCGACTCGGCGCCGAACACCTACCCACCCATGAGCTTTCGGTTGCATTGACCGCAGTGGGTAAACGGTTCGCCCATCTCGATCTTCGCCAAGAGCAGGATCGTTTGAGATTCTTCGATCTGGTCACTTCGGCCGATGTAGTGCTCACCGGCTTTCGGCCCGACTCGCTGGAGAAACTGGGAGTAAGCGACGCAGCGATTCGTGGCGCTCAGCCCAATATTGTTCATGCCCGGCTATCGGCCTTTGGGACGACGGGGCCGTGGGGAGGGCGCAGAGGATTCGACTCGATCACCCAAACGGCGTCGGGCATTGCGCACGAAGCAATGTTGGCCGCCGGGGCCGATCGACCGACTCCTCTGCCGTGCCAGTTGCTCGATTACGCCAGCGGTTACCTCTTGGCAGCGGGCATCGCTCGCTCGCTGACCCAAAGACTCACCAGCGGCGCTGGTTACGACGTCGATGTGGTCCTGGCGAGAACCGGCTTGTGGCTCGACGGCTTAGGTCGGGTAGAGGGTGGCCTTGAGGCGAAGTCGCCAAGCGATGTTTCAGATCTTCAGGTCGATCGCGACACCCCTTATGGTCGCCTCACCCACATGCGTCAACCCGGAACCATCGGCGGCCAACCGGGCGTTTGGCCAATAGGCCCCGAGCTCCCAGGCCAAAGCCAACCCACCTGGCCCTCCTAGCCATATTCGTTCTGCCACCTAAAAACGCCCCTATCGGGGCGATCCTCGCTGGCAGAACGGCTGCGGGCTAGCGGCGGAGGGCGTGAATGATCCGGGCTCGCTTTGAGGGCTTTCCCTTTCGGTCTTCGCTGGCGTCGGCTTGTTCCATCAACTTGAGAGAGCCGTTGATCGCTAGCCAGCGAAGCGGCTCGGGTTCCCAGTCGCGGGCGAGGTGGTTCACCCACGGAAGGGTGGTGAGCTCCGATGCCGAGCCGACGATGAGATCGGCCAGGGTTCGCCCGTGCAGGTTCGAAATGGCCACTCCTTCGCCGACGTAACCGCCACCCCACGCCATACCCGATCTCTGGTCGAGACCCACCGACGGGAACCAGTCGCGCGGCACACCCAGAACCCCACCCCAGCGATGGGTCAGGACCGTATTGCTAAGACTTGGGAAGAGTTCGATGAGCGTTTTGCCCAACAACTCGTGGGTGGCCGAATCCTGCTCGATAGCCGGGTCGATCTTCGATCCGAAGCCGTAGCGCGCCCCTCGACCCCCAAAGGCGATTCGGCCGTCGGCGGTACGTTGCCCGTAGATCACCAAATGTCGATCGTCGGCAAAGGTTTCCATGTCGGTGAGGCCAATCTCGTTCCACTGCTCATCGCTCAGCGGTTCCGTCGCGACCATTAGGGAGTAGAGCGGCACGAGTCGGCGGTGGTTAGCTTTTTGCTGCGGTGTGTATCCCTCGGTTGCTCTAACGACGATGTCGGCCCGAACATCGCCGCGGTCGGTGCGCACCACACCCGGTTCGATGTCGGTTGCCTCGGTGCCTTCGGCGATTCGCCCACCGAGGCGCTCGACCGTCTCGGCCAAGCCGCGTACCAACTTGACGGGGTGGACCCGAGCGCAGGCTGCCCAATAGATCCCGCCCAAAACACTGGTGGCGTTGCATACCCGAGCGGCTTCATCGGCATCGAGCAAGCGGATATCGTCGTCGCTTAGACCCAGTTGATGATCCGAGGCCACCTCGGCTGTTTGTTGGTGCAGTTGCGAACGATTGCGGGCCAACCGAATAGTGCCACCCTTGTGGAAATCGCAATCGATGCCTTCTTTGGTGGTGATTCTGTCGATTTCGTCGACGCTATCGATTCCGGCGCGCAACAGTTTCACGGCTCCGCTGTGGCCACCCACTCGCGAGGCGGCTGCGTATCCGCCTGCAATTTCTCCGACACACCAGCCGCCGTTTCTTCCCGAAGCCCCGAATCCCACGATGTCGCGCTCGATGACCACGACTCGAATCGTTGGGTCGGCGATCAGTAGGTAATAGGCAGTCCACAGACCCGTGTAGCCGCCACCGACGATGGCAACATCAACTTGGGTAGCGCCGTCGAGTTCTGGGCGAGGTTCGAGCGACAACGGATAGTCGTCGAGCCACAGCGAACGAGAGCGATAGCCGGACATCAAGATACCAGTCTGCCCGCTGACGCATCAGTTGTCGATTGGTACAGCAAGACGAGTCTTAGTTGAGTTCGGTAGAAAACTCGCCGGATTTCGTGCTTTCAACGCCAAATATCAACGCAATCGGTTGCAATGGTCGGTTGGGTCGGCTTGAATCGTTTGCCGAAGACCACTCGAAAGTTGAAGGTCGTGGGATTGTTATGGACCATAGCGAACTCTTAGCTCTGGCCAATCGGCACCTGTGGGGTCACTTCAGCGACCTTGGTTCCGACGACACGATGCGAATCATCGAACGAGGCGACGGTTGCTATGTATGGGACGACCAAGGCAACCGCTATCTCGATGGTTTGGCTGGGCTCTATGTGACCCAGGTGGGACACGGCAGAACCGAGCTTGCCCGAGCGGCCGCCGAACAAGCTGAGAAGCTTGCCTTCTTTCCGATCTGGACGTACGCGCACCCGGGAGCGGTTGAACTTGCAGCCCGACTCGCCAGTTACGCACCGGGCGACATCAACAGGGTGTTCTTTACCACCGGCGGGTCCGACGCCGTGGAGTCTGCGTGGAAATTGGCGCGCCAGTACTTCAAGGCGATCGGCAAGCCCGAGAAGCACAAAGTAATCGCGCGGCATCTCGCCTATCACGGCACATCGCTTGGTGCTCTCAGCATCACCGGGCTTCCCGGGATTCGGGTTCCGTTCGAGCCGTTGGTTCCGGGGGCGTTGACGGTGGCGAATACCTATCAGTATCGCTGTCACCTGTGCGGAAACCAGAGTGCTTGCTCGCTCGCCTGTGCTGATGACATCGAGCAGATGATCTTGCGCGAAGGAGCCGACTCGATAGCCGCCGTGTTCCTCGAACCGGTGCAGAACAGTGGGGGCTGCTTTGTCCCGCCCGACGGCTACTTTCAGCAGGTCCGCGAAATTTGTGATCGCTACGACGTGCTACTTGTGAGCGACGAGGTGATCTGTGCGTTCGGACGTCTCGGCCATATGTTTGCGTGCGAACGGTACGGCTATCAGCCCGACATAATCACCTGCGCCAAAGGGCTCACGTCGGGCTACTCGCCAATGGGGGCGATGTTGGCGAGCGACCGACTCGCCGAGCCCTTCATGGCAACCAATCAGCAGTTCTTGCACGGCATTACCTTCGCTGGTCACCCGGTGAGTTGCGCTGTCGCGCTGGCCAACCTCGACATCTTTGAGGACGAACAGCTTTGCCAGCACGTTCTTGACAACGAGGCAGCATTTCGGTCGTCGCTCGACGAACTGGCCGATCTTGCGATCGTGGGCGAAATACGCGGAGCCGGTTACTTCTACGGAATTGAGTTGGTGAAGGACCGTGCCGCCAAACAAGGATTCAGCAGTGAAGAATCCAGCTGGTTGCTGAAGGACTTCCTGTCGGCCCGGCTGCTCGAAGAGGGACTTTTTTGTCGCACCGACGACCGCGGCGAGGCAGTGATTCAGCTCTCTCCACCGTTGATTGCCGGGCCCACCGAGTTCGAGTTCATCAGCTCGACTTTACGCAAGGTTCTCACTGAGGCGATGCGTGAACTTGAGTGTCGAAACCTTGAAGGAGCACATCAGCTATGACCACTAGCGCAGCAACCGGTTGCATCTCGCTCGTTACCGAGGTCCCCGGCCCGAAGAGTCAAGCCATTGTCGAGCGCCGGGTCGCCGCAACATCAAAAGGCGCGGCGTACCTGACCGAGCTTTCAGTCGCTTCGGCACAGGGGGCAATAGTCACCGACGTCGACGGCAATCAACTGCTTGACTTTGCTGGCGGAATCGGCGTCTTGGCCGCTGGTCATTGTCCGCCAACGGTTGTTGAGGCCATTAAGGCTCAGGCCGACAAGCTGATTCACATGTGCGCCATCGTGGGTAGCTACGAGCCGTTTGTGGAGCTGGCCGAGACTCTAAATGCCATCACACCCGGCGATTTCGAGAAGAAGTCGTTACTGCTCAGCACCGGAGCCGAGGCGGTTGAGGCTGCGGTGAAGATCGCGCGCGCGGCCACCGGTCGACAAGCGGTTCTGGTTTTTGAGGGCGCCTACCACGGTCGCAGCAACCTAACGATGGGCATGACCAGCAAGTACGCCTTGTTCAAAAAGGGCTTCGGGCCATTCGCCCCCGAGATCTACCGAGTGCCATTTCCCAATGTGTATCGACGGCCCCCCGGCATGGAGCCAGAAGCCTTTGTTGGCTGGTCGATCGACAAGTTGCACGAGAGCCTGGTCAGCCAAATCGACGCAGATTCCTTGGCGGCGATAGTCATCGAACCGGTACAGGGAGAGGGTGGTTTCGTGCCAGCGCCTGCCCCGTTTCTTCAGGCGATTCGATCGATCTGCGACGCACACGGCGTGGTGATGGTGGCAGACGAGATTCAGTCGGGGTTTGGTAGAACGGGCAAGCTGTTCGCCATCGAACACAGTGACGTCGTGCCCGACCTGATCACCATGGCGAAGTCGTTGGCATCAGGAATGCCACTGGCTGCGGTCACCGGGCGGGCCGAGTTGGTCGATGCCCCACATCCGGGGGGTATGGGCGGAACCTACAGTGGTAACCCGCTTGCTTGTGTGGCGGGCTTGGAGTCGATTGCCATAATCAACACGCCGCAATTTCTCGACCGTGCGACCGCCATTGGCGAACGGATGCGTTCGGCTCTGCTCGAACTTCAGGTGCGGTACCCAGATCGGATCGGCGACGTGCGAGGAGTGGGCCCGATGCTGGCGATCGAACTCGTGGCCGACTCAACCTCGGCAACACCCGACCCAGATGCCACGCTCGCCATCACCAAAGCGGCCCTGCAGCACGGTTTGATCATTATCAGGGCAGGGTTGTTTAGCAACTGTGTTCGCTTCCTGCCGCCCCTAACCGTCAGCGACGCTCAAGTTGACGAGGCAATGGCGGTACTCTCGATTGCTGTCGACGAGGTTTTAGGAGTCAGCAAATGAAGCGACCACCAATCCGCATCCTCGATCTCTCGGGTAGCCCTCATGAGATGGGCGTGTCTCACGGTCGAGCCTTCGCCGAAGACATCGTTCGTTACACCGACGAGCGGGTTGCTCTTGTGAGCGGAGGTCTGTGGAGTGGGGGGCCGATCAGTCGAGGTGACGTGCTCGATATCGCCGAATCCACCCTTGCTTCTCATGAGGACCACAGCGCCGATCTGTACGCCGAGATGATCGGTATTGCCGAAGGTGCCGGAATCACTCCGGCTGAGGCCGTGGTGTGCGGCGGGTTCACCGACTTTGTCGACACGGTGCGCGCTGTGGCGGGGGGTGGACATCCCGATTCGGTAATCGAGGACGACTGCACTGCGTTCATCGTGCCCGACAGCCTCGCCGACGGACAAGGGTTCTACGCCCAGACCTGGGATATGCACGACAGCGCCACCGAGTTTGTGGTGCTGCTGCGAGTTCAACCCAGCGATGCTCCCAGTGCCTTGGTGTTCACTACAACCGGCTGTCTTGGCCAGATCGGAATGAACGAGTTGGGGGTGTGCGTGGGTATCAACAATCTGACCGCTACCGATGGCACGCCGGGGGTTATGTGGCCATCGGTGGTTCGCGAGGTACTCACCACCGATTCGGCCAAGGCGGGTCTTGCTGCAGTACTCGACGCCGACCTAGCCGGTGGACACAGCTACCAATTGTTCGACAGCGAAGGGCAAGGATTCAACGTTGAGGCGATGCCGTCGGTTCGACCGGTCGTCAGCCTTGAAGATCGGGCTGTGGTGCACACCAATCACAACCTTGACCCAGCGGCCAAGGCCGTCGAAGGAGTGCGAGCCGAGGCGCTCCAGGACAGCAGCAAACGTCGTCTGGCCACCGCGCAACGATTGCTCGATCGCGACGGCTTGACCGCTCAGGACTTAATGGACCTAACTCGCGAACCTGATGCGGTGTGTCAGGTAGCGACCGACCCATATCACGTCGAATCGAGCGGAGCGACGGTAATGCGCCCGAAGACCGGTCAGTTCTGGGCGGTCTGGGGGCTTCCCAAGGACAACGAGTACCAGGCGATCGGCTTCCCGTGATGGCCGGTTCGTTCGACGTCATCGCCGAGGTCGACGGAATTCGTTACGCGCACATCGAGGCACGCTGGGCTGATGCGCTGGAGGCGCTTGAATACTCGGCGTTCTCGACCATCGATCGAGACGACCTCTACTCGGCCGCCGACCTGGTCGAGCTAGCGCGGGTATTTCGCGAGGGAAACTTCGTGGCGCTCGATGGTGACGAACCCGTGGGTATGGGGCTCGGGTTGTTCATGGATTTCGACTTTGACGATGCCGACCACAATCTGACCGAGCTTGGCGGTGAAGGTGGTTGGGAGGCCCATGACCCCGAGGGTGATTGGTACTACGGCACCGACATCAGCGTGTATCCCAATTATCGTGGCCGAGGTATTGGTAAGCAGCTCTACGAACTTCGCAAGCAGCTGGTGCGAGATCACTCCAAGGCGGGCATTGTCGCCGGAGGTGTCATTCCTGGGTTTGCCGACCACAAGGCTGACATGAGTGCTGCGGAGTACATCGACAAAGTTCGCGCTGGCGAACTACACGACCCAACGCTGACTTTCCAGCTCGCCAACGGCTTCGAAGCGCGCGGTGCCATCGCCGATTACCTCGACGACCCAACCGTCGACGGCTGGGCGGTTTTGATCGTCTGGCCCAACCCCGAAACTTGCGAAGTAACAACCCGACACAATCTGACCAACCGATCGGTTTAATCCATGCCAACCGCCCACACCCCGGAGACGCTCGAACTTCTTGCGAAGGATCGCCGGCATCAGCTTCGTCCCTACCAGCCCTTCGATACCTATCTCGACGACGACCCGCTTGAGATCGAACGGGGCGCCGGGGTTCGCATTATCGATACCGACGGCAACGAGTACATCGATGCGGTCGGTGGTCTGTGGTGCACCAACATCGGGCTTGGGCGCGACGAAATGGCCGACGCCATCGCCGACCAGGTTCGCAAGTTGGCATACGCCAACCCGTTCACCGACATGGGGACCGTTCCGGCGGTCGAGTTGTGCGAGAAGCTGTCGAGCCTGGCACCAGGGTCCTTAAACAACGTGTTCATGACAACTGGCGGTTCGACTGCAATCGACGCAGCGTTTCGAACAATTCAGTACTACCAACACTGCCGAGGACTACACGATAAACGACACATCCTCAGCCGGGTCGACTCGTATCACGGCAGCACCTATGCGGCGGTCTCGATCGGTGGGAAACCAGGCGATCATCCGCCCGAGTTCGACTACATCAGCGACATCATTCATCACCTCGAATCTCCTAACTTCTACCGTTACGGAGGCGACCGCACCGAGGACGAGTTTGCCGACCACCTGGTGGCCGAATTTGAGGCCAAGGTTGGCGAGCTAGGTGGCCCCGAGAAGGTTGCGGCCTTCTTCGCCGAGCCGATCATGGGCGCCGGTGGCGTGATTCCTCCGCCTAGTAACTACATCGAGAGAATCTGGCGCCGCTGCCAAGAGTGGGACATCTTGTATGTGTCCGACGAAGTGGTGACCGGTTTCGGGCGTCTGGGTGAATGGTTCGCATCGGAGTCGATATTTGGGATTCAGCCCGACATCATCACCTGCGCGAAGGGCCTCACCTCGGGGTATCTTCCGCTAGGCGCCGTGCTGCTCACCGACGAGATATTCGACACAATCAGTGAGGCTGGCCATGGTCGATACTTTGCTGTTGGCTTCACCTATGGAGGTCATCCTGTCTCCTGCGCTGCGGCGCTGAAGAATATTGAAATCCTCGAGCGCGAGAACATTCTCGGCCATGTCAAGGAGATCGGCCCGTACTTCATGGAGCAGCTAGGAACGCTACGCGACCTACCAATGGTGGGCGATGTGCGAGGTTCACATCTGATGGCCTGTGTCGAGTTCGTCGCCGATCGCGAGACCAAAAGGGCTTTCCCCGAAGAGATCGATATTGGAAAGTGGGTGTCGAACGAGGCCGACGAGTTGGGTCTAATCGTGCGACCGATCGTAAACCTCAACGTGATGTCGCCACCGCTGGTCGTCACCACCGACGACGTCGATCTAATCGTCTCCCGCCTGCGCGAGTCAATTATCAGAGCCCAAGCAAAGGTAGAAGCAGCCGGCCACGGCTAACCCGGAAAACCCGAAACTGCGGCTCTGGTGCACACCCAGTGTGCACCAGAGCCGCAATTTCAGTTGATGGAGGTTGCGCGTAGCCTTTGGGTATGTCCCCTGATTCGTTCTTGGCGTTGCTATCGGTGTTCGTAGTCACGGCGAGCCTTGTGCTTACAGTATCTTTCCGTGACTTTCATGTAATGCGGTACGTTGGGGTAGTAGTTGTGGCTGGGTTGTTCCTGGCCGCCTGCGGCGGTGAGGAACCCGTCGCTGACCCTGTGCCGATTTCGACGACTTCGTCCGTTCGGCCGGTCGCGACCGTAGCCCCAACGACCGTCCCAGCGAGCACGGTGGCGGTGACCACCACGGTCGCTCCCTCAACCACGGTGGCCAAGACCGCCGCCGAGATCGAGGCCGAAATAATCGACGCCTACCTAGCTGGCTGGGATGTGTTCTTCCAAGTAGCCGCCGACCCCGAAGCAGACCCGGCGTTCGCTGAGGAATCCCGGCAAGACGTAGCGCTGGAGGTGACCTTGGCATTTCGCGAGAAACTTCTAGCACGAGGCGGCAAGATCGCATTCCCTCCCGAGGGCGTCGCAGTCCATCGCCCCGAGTTCATTGGCTTTGAAGGCGATGTGGCCATCGTTAGGGACTGCTTTACCGATGATGGCTACGAGGTGAATATCCAAACCGGGGAGATCTCCAACGACGAAATCGCGACGGGTCTCTGGTTCTCGACGTTAGAAAAATTCGAAGGGTATTGGGCTGTCACCCTTACGGACCGGATTCAAAGATGGGAGGGGGTGGTGCCAACATGCGAAGGACCTGGATCTCAATCCTCATAGCGAGCATCGCCCTGATTGGACTCCAAACTCCTACTGCTCTGGCAGAAGGCGGTGCCGACAGCGACCCTGGGGATGGCGATCCGGGTGTTTCTGGGGTGGAGGGCTACTTTGAGGGCGGTGGAGTGTTTGCTGGCTATCAGACACCGATCGTTCACAGCGACGGCCCGGGCCGCCCTGCTACAGGCGGTGACGGACCAAAATATCTGTGCTCGTTCTTTATTTGGGACGACGGAGTCGGAACCGACCCCGCATACGGCCTTATACCCGGCCACTACTACGTTCTACGTTGCCATGTCGAAGGCGAAGACGAGCTAGCTCTCAACACCCCCATCATCTTGCCTTACAATCCGGCCAACCCGGACGGGAACCTAATCGTCACCCAACCCGAGGTCGATCAGGCTGCTCGCAACGACCTCGAATTCGACGCTCCCGGCATCGAGACTTCGCCGCCGGTCGACAAGCTAGTCGTCGGGTTCGAGACCTGGTTCCACAACGCCGACACCATCGACGGCCGACCAGCGTTGCCGGTGCCTACAGCTAAAACCGCGTCGGCCGGATTGCTCTGGGCGACTGCTACCGCCCAGCCAGCGTTCACCGATTTCGATGCTGGGGATGATCAACCCGATTCGGTGTTCACTTGCGATGAGGTCGTGGCACCATTCGACCGCTATATCGATCTTGAATCACAACGCCCCGATTGTGCTCGCTACGCCTACCAATACTCCTCGAACAACGACGAAACCCCGGGCGCCACCTACACCATCACCGCCGTGGTCAGCTACGCCGTCTACCTGCAAACCTCAGCCAACCCCAACCTGGTATTTCAAGAAGAACTCCAAGGCGACACCACCGAACTGATCGCTACCGTCACCCAACTCCAAGCCGTCATCAACTAGCCCAAAGAACCCGAAATTGCGGCGATCCTGCACACCAGGCGCGCACCAGAGCCGCAATTTGGCGTGAGTGTGAGGTAGACCGTTGGAATGGATATTTCTGACGCTGTTGCCTCTCGCAAGTCGGTTCGGGCGTTTCTTGTTGATCCGGTTACGAATGACACGCTTCGTTCTCTGCTCGATAAAGCGGCTCGTGCTCCCTCTGGCGGCAACGTTCAGCCGTGGCGAATCTATGTTGTGAACGGTGAGTCGATGGTTCGGTTGCGAGCGCATCTTGTCGAGTCCGAGCCGTTTGAGGAGCCGGGCTACGATATTTACCCAGCCAAACTGTGGGAGCCGTACCGCAGCAACCGCTACGGGTTGGGCGAGCAGATGTACGCCACCCTCGGTATTGGTCGCGACGACAAGGCTGGTCGTCTCGAGCAGTTCGCCCGCAATGGCGATTTCTTTGGCGCACCTGCGGCAATATTTTGTTACATCGACCGAGGAATGGGTCCGCCACAATGGAGCGACCTTGGGATGTTTCTTCAGACCTTTATGCTGTTGGCCCAAGAAACCGGCCTCGACACCTGTCCGCAGGAATACTGGACAGTTCGACAGAACGCGGTCGGGGCGTTCGTTGATGCACCCGCTGAACTCATGCTGTTCTGCGGCGTGGCCATCGGCAAAGCCGACCGACAGGCGCCAATCAACTCACTGGTGAGCGAACGGCTACCGCTCGACCAGTGGTGCAGCTTCGTATGACAACCGACAAAACCGAAATTGCGGCCCTCGTGCACATCAGGTATGCATAATCGCCGCAATTTCGGGAAGAGGGGAAGCTATGGACTACGACATCGTCATTCGCGGTGGACAAATCGCCGACGGGCTGGGTGGGCCTGCCGTTGCGGGAGACGTTGCGATTCGCGACGACCGCATCGTTGCGGTGGGGGAGGTTCCCGAAGATGCTGGCGGTCAAGAGATCGCTGCCGCGGGCAAGACGGTGACGCCCGGATTCGTCGATGTGCATACCCACGACGACCGGCTACTGCTGGCGGACCCGCTGATGCGTTGCAAGACCAGCCAAGGTGTCACAACCGTCGTCACCGGCAATTGCGGAATCAGCCTTGCTCCGCTGACTATCAGCGGCGCCCCGCCACCCCCACTCGACCTTATTGCCGAGAGTGGCGACGAAGTCTTTGCCAGCTTCGGCGACTATCTCGACCGCCTCGACGCCGAACCGGCGGCGCTGAACGCGGTGTGCCAGGTGGGGCATTCGACGCTGCGCGTAGGGGCAATGGACTCCCTCGACCGAGAAGCGACGCCAAAAGAGCTGCGCGCCATGCAAGCCGAGTTGGAGATCGCGATGGCGGCTGGCGCAGCCGGGTTCAGCACTGGGCTCTACTACCAGCCAGCGAAGGCAGCGACGACCGTGGAGGTCATTGCGCTCGCCCGCATTGCAGGTGAGCACGGCGGATTCCACAGCACTCACATGCGCGACGAAGGCGATCGGGTGGTCGACTCGTTGCACGAAACCTTCCGGATCGGCAAGGAGGCCGACGTTCCGGTTGTGATCTCGCACCACAAGACGTCTGGCATGTCGAATCACGGGCGAACCGTCGAGACGCTGCCCCTGATCGATGCTGCTGCCTCAGAGCAATCGCTGACGTTTGATGTCTATCCATACAACGCGGCCTCAACGGTGTTGATGCCTGAGATGATTGCAGATTCGAAACGCGTGATAGTCACATGGTCACAAGCGCGACCCGATCTGGCAGGCCGTGATCTAAGCGAAATAGCCGACGAACTGGGCTGCGATCCGGTCGCTGCCGTCGAGCAATTGCTTCCAGCCGGGGCCATTTACTTCACGATCGACGAAGCCGATGTTCAACGAGTCCTAGCCCACAGCGGTGCCATGATTGGGTCCGATGGGCTTCCCCACGACACTCACCCACATCCGCGGTTGTGGGGTACGTTCCCGCGCGTGTTGGGTCACTACGCTCGCGACCTTGGCTTGATGAGTTTCGAGGAAGCGATCAGGCGAATGACAAGCCTGCCCGCGCAACGATTCGGCCTTGTCGATCGCGGCGTAATCCGTCCGGGCGCATTCGCAGACATCGTCGTGCTCGACGCCGAGCGAGTCATCGACAAGGCAACCTTTGCCGATCCGATCGCTCCCGCCGAGGGCATCGACACCGTGATGGTGAATGGTCGCGTGATCGTCGCCGAAGGACAATCGACCGGCGAACGGCCGGGTCGAGCGTTGCGGCTTTGCGAACTGGGTTCGATGCGCGTTCGCTAGGCGAGACTTCTAACCCCGCTTGCGCATGGCGGCGACGGTTTGACCTGCTCCCCAGTCATTGCTTTCGAGTGCTTTCATCATGGCGGCAAGGTTCCGGTCGCGTATCCGCTCGAGTTCGCGAATCGTATAGGCCCCAGACTGGTCGTCCGACTGAGTTTCGAGTTTCGCCACCAAGTCGTCGTCGAGTTCGGGCGTGTCCATCAGCTTCGTCCAGGGAAGCGAAAGCGTCGGGCCGAACTGCTCGATGAAGTGCCTGAAGCCGCCCTCGCCGCCTGCGATTCGATAGGTTTCGAACAGACCCATCTGAGCCCAGCGCAGCCCGAAGCCGTAGCGGATCACATCGTCGATCTGCTCGGTGGTGGCGACACCGTCCTTTATGAGCCACAAAGACTCGCGCCAGACCGCTTCGAGAAGTCGATCGGCAATGTGAGCGTCGATCTCGACCTTGATGTGCAGCGCCTTCATGCTGAGGCCCGTGTAGAGGGCCATGGCTCTGTCGATGCTGGCGGCACTGGTGTGTTCACCGCCCACGATCTCGACGATGGGAAGCAGGTATACCGGATTGAACGGATGGGCTACAACTAGTCGCTCTGGGTGGCGAAGCGTTTTTGCCATGTCGGAGCACTTGAACCCAGAGGTCGACGACCCGATGATGGCTGTGGCTGTTGCGTGAGTATCGATCTGTTCGAGAGTGGAGCGCTTGATGTCGATGATTTCGGGAACGCTCTCCTGCACTAACTCTGCGCCCTCGACCGCGTCGGCGATCGAGTTGGCGATGACCAGTTCTCCTAGCGGCTCGGTCGAGAGCCCGAGGTCTTCCCAAGCGGCGACAGCGTTGGCCATGACCTCATCGAGAATTCGTGGCGCGTCGCGAGACGGGTCATAGACACGCACGGCCACCCCATGTAGTCGCAGCCTTGCAGTCCACGCTGCCCCTATGACTCCGCAGCCAATCACCGCTGCTCGCGTCGGACAGATGGGTTCGATCGTTGGGCTAGCCGGTGCCGGTCGGCGCTCAGCCATGTTTTGTGAGCTTGAGGTCGGAGCGGACTTGCTCGGGTCCAATGACTGAGATGTTGAGGCTGTCGAGAATCTGCACCGCCCGCTTCACGAGATCGGCGTTTGATGCCAGCACTCCGCGTTCGAGGTATATGTTGTCTTCGAGCCCTACTCGGACGTTACCTCCGGCGATTGCGGCCAAAGCCACGTATGGCAACTGATCGCGCCCGATGGAGAAGGCGCTGAAGGTCCAGTCGTCGGGCACGTTATTGACCATCGCCATAAACGTGTTGAGGTCGGGTGGAGCACCCCATGGGATACCCATACACAACTGCACCATTACCGGGTCGTCGATAACCCCGGCCTTCACCAGGCTTTTGGCTTGCCAAAGCTGGCCGGTATCGAAGACTTCGATCTCGGGCCTGACCCCAAGCTCCTGGGTTTGGCGGGCCATCTCCAACAGCGTCTGGCTGGTGTTGGTGGCTACATAGTCGCCCTCGCCGAAGTTCATGCTGCCACAGTCGATGGTGCAGATTTCGGGCAGTAGTGCTCGCACATGGTCGAGCCGCTCGCTGGCCCCAACAAGATCTGTGGCCTCGGGGTCGAGCGGAAGCGGGTTCTCGGCCGAGCCTAGAACCAGGTCGCCGCCCATTCCGGCCGTGAGGTTTAGGACCACATCGGTGTCGCTTTCGCGGACTCGTTCAACCACTTCGCGGTAGTAGTCGACCGACCGTGCCGGGGCTCCCGTCTGCGGGTCGCGAACATGGATATGGGTGATGGCCGCTCCTGCCTGGGCTGCCGCAATACAGTCGTCGGCGATGTCGGCGGCTGTAACCGGTACCTTGTCGGATTTGGCGACCGTGTCACCGCTGCCGGTTACCGCGCACGTAATAAATACAGAACTCATGAGCTGATGGCCTCTCGATCGTTGTTTCAGATTTTAGGGGTGGTTAAAGGTTGGGGGTGGTAGTGGTTGCTTGCCGCTCTTGTTCGCTGCGGTTGAGAATGCGGAGTCGCGAGTAGGCATCGTCCTGGTCGATGTAGCAGCCGCGCAGCCAACGCGACCCAGCGCCAGCGTCGAAACTATCGCGGCCGTGCAGCACTCGGCGGTTGTCGAACCCCACCAAGTCGCCAGGGGCAAACGGATAGCTGATCTGAAACTCTGGATCGTGAGCGATTGTCGAGAAGGTACGCATGGCTTCGTATGCCCGCGGTACATCGGCGTTATCCATGGCCGGGAACCCGCGAACGGGATAGAAGGCCCGCAGGGTCAGCGGATACGGCGAATTGGTGTTGTCGATGATTGGCCCAGTCCAGCGGTGATCGGCGAAAGTCGAGCGGTTGAAGAAGGTCCACTTCAGTGTGGTTAGAGCTTGGTAGTCGGCGGGATGGTTCTCGCGAAGCTCGGCGACTACCGATAGGCCATCGGTGAGTCTCGATAGCCCACCCGCGACTTCGTTTTCGACGCAGTGCAAGAATTGGAAGCCAGGCGGTGTCTCGCGTGTGGGTAGGTCGGTGTGTTGGCCAAGGTTGAGCGCTGTGTTGGCGGTGGAGTCGGGTTGTGCCTTGGTGCGTACGTCGAATACGTCGCCGAAGTTCGATCCGCGGATGGGGCCGATACGTGCCGCCAGTTCGCCCATTAGACCTTCGTCGGCTCGGGCGTTGGTTAGGCGTGCCATGCCGAACTCACAGAGCAGGTTCAGCCATTCGCGAAGGGTTTTGTCGTTGCTTAGAACGTCTGCACCGTCGACGGTAGGCGGGGCCGAGATCGTGGCGGATGTCCATGGCCTTAGCTCGGGAAGGAAGGCCCGAGCTTCGTGTTGCCCTTCGGCGACATGGCGCAGCCAACCTGGATGCACTTGCGATGATTCGCCGTCGCCCCATCTCAGGACGAGATCGCCCGAGTCGCCGACAGCAGCGTGCACGAGATGGGCCGGGTCGGGGAGGTCAGCAGGATCGAGTGTGGATTCGCGGCTGGCCGCCTCGATCCCATAGGTGTTCTCGGCTAACCAAAGGCAATAGCAGGAGAGTTCGACCCCATCGGCCCAAGCGACGATTGCGAAGCCATCTCGCAACGTGCAGGAGGTGATTGGGCGCCACGGGTATTGGTAGAAGTCGGGTGTTGCCGGTTCACCGACAGCGTTCATCATGACCCTTTCCCTCTTGTCCCGTTGATTGGGACGTCCCACTGGCGTATGGTTACCACGGTATGGCCGACTCTGCTTCGACGTCAAGGGCTACTGGTCCGGTGCACCGTGCCTTTGGCTTGCTCCAGGCGATCGTGGCGGCTGGCGAGCCGGTTGGTGTGCGCGAGTTGGCCCGCCGAACGGGGTTGCCAAAGTCGTCGGTTGGTCGACTATTGGCGACGCTCACCGAGCTTGGAATGATAGAGCGATTCAGCGACGGCAGGGCGGTTCCCGGGCTGGCTCTGGCCACACTGTCGGACTCGCCCGCTACCTCGGTAGCAATGCTTCGAGAGCGGTTCCGACAACTACTTCCCGAGTTAGTGCAGCGGTTTGGCGAGAGTGCAGCGATAGGGCTGGATGATGGAACGGGGTTCTTATATCTGGCTACCGAACCCGGGCCGGGGGCGGTCCAAGTGCCCGATGGCAGTGGTAAGACCTATCCGTTTCATTTGGTTGCGTCGGGTTTGATCACCATGGCCGAATGGGATGCCGAACGTTTAGCGGAGTACCTCACTAAGTCGCCCGTGGCGGTCACCACTCACAGCGTGGTCACCAAGACCGCCCTTCGGCGACGACTTCGCCAGGCTCGCCGCGACCGGTTCGTCTGGACCGATCAGGAACTCGACCTTGAGGTGAATGGGTTGGCCACCCCTATCAAACTCGATAACGAAGTCATCGCCGTCGCATCGTTGTACGGCCCCTCTTACAGATTCTCAGCTGAGGCCCAGCCCAATCTGGCGTCGGAGTTCCGAGACTTTGTAGCGATGCGGGTGGCGGCTTTGTTGTAAATCACCTGCTTCATTGGTTCAGATCGACAATGATGGCGCGATGCTGTCGGTTCGGGCAATCAGCAAGTCATACGATGATGTACAAGCTCTTCGGGGCGCCGACCTCGACGTCGAGTCGGGCCAAATCGTGGCGCTGCTCGGTAAGAACGGTGCAGGGAAGACCACCATGATTTCTATCATCGCTGGTCTGTTAGCCCCCGATTCAGGGAGCGTTCACATCGATGGGCTCGATGTATTTGACAATCTCGATGCAGCGGCCAAAAAGACTGGTATCGCCCCGCAAGACACCGGCATCTACGGGGTGCTCACGGTACGCGAGAACCTTGAATTCTTCGCCAATCTGGCCGGCATAGCGCGGCGCGAGCGAGCATCGGCCTCTGCTGCGGTCGCCGAACGTCTGGGTCTGTCCCATCTGCTCGATCGCCGGGCCGGAAAGCTGTCGGGTGGGGAGCAGCGACGGCTACATACCGGGTGCGCTTTGGTCCATCGGCCGCAGTTGCTGATGCTCGACGAGCCGACCGTCGGCGCCGACGTCGCAACCCGAGCTCAACTCATCGAAACGGTGAGAGAGATGGCCGATGAGGGTGCGGCGGTCATTTACACCACCCATTATCTCACCGAGGTTGAGTCGCTCGACGCCGACATCGTGATCATCGACGACGGTGCCATCTTGGCTCGAGGGTCGCGTGAGGAACTGATTCAGGCTCATCGGCTTAAAGGGCTCGAGTTCCGCCTTGAGAGCGCTCTCGAGTCCGTACTCCGATCGGAACTAGCAGCTGTAGAAGTATCGCCGCTGCTCTACCGGACATCTGACGATCTATCGATCGGCGAGTTGATCCAACGGCTGGGCCCGGTGGCCGACAGCCTGTTAGGTGTCGAAATGCTCCGGCCCGATCTTGAGACAGTCTTTCTCGAAGTGACCGGCGATCGTCTTGCTAATGACGAAGAGGTCTCCTGATGGATGCCACCAAAGCGATCATCGCCGTTCAACTTCGCATCATTCGCCGAGACCCCTGGTTCTTAGTGATCATGTTCGGAATGCCACTGGTGGTCATGCCGTTGTTCGTCGATGCGATCGGCCTGTCGCTTCACGCCGAAGGGTTTGCTGACGCATCGGGGGCCGAACAAGTCGTACCCGGCCAAGTGGTTCTGTTCGGCTTCATGCTGGCGGGCTCGGCCGCATTCTCGATCTTTCGTGAACACGGCTGGAACACCTGGGACCGGTTGCGAGCCTCGGCGGCACCACCTCATGCACTGCTGGCCGGTTTCGCGCTGCCTTGGGTAGTAATCCACTTCACCTACCAATTGACACTGTTGGTTGTGGGTTCACTGCTGGTGGGCCTGCGCCTGAAGGGTTCGGTGATCGCCGAACTCTTAGTGGTGTTGTCCTATTCTTTTTGCGTTATTGCACTGGTGCTGTTTCTCACTGCGACGTTTCGCACCATCAACCAAGTTCAGGCATTCGTGAACCTCGGCGCGATGGTGATGGGTGGGCTCGGTGGAGCGATCGTGCCCGTAGAACAACTACCCGGATGGGCGCGGGCTATCTCGCCGCTCACACCCACCTACTGGGCAATGGAGGGTCATCGGGCGGTGTTTCTGGAAAGCGGGGGGCTCGCCGACGTCGCGCCCTCGGTCGGAATCTTGTTCGGAGCAGCAGTAGTACTCGCCGGGCTTACGATAAAGCGATTCAGAATCGACGAGACCAAAGAGTTCTTCGGGTAGTTGGTGCCGCGGGCCGAACGGCCCCGTCGCTGCAGGCGACAGGAGTGGTAAGCAACGGCTTCCGTAGAAAGAACTCGGCTGCCTGCTGAGGTCTTTAGACAGTCACGGCCGCAGTAGCGACCGAGAGCAGCGAGGCGCAGATCATGACGGTGGGCAGGGCGCTCGGCTCG
>CBERPN010000030.1:0-23860 GCA_965524675.1 uncultured bacterium | reverse complement strand
AAAGAAATCTGACTTCAGCGCCGCCGCGACCAAGGTCGAGTTGACGGGCGACGGTCCGGCGGTTGTTCTGGTTCACGGAATCACCAGCAGCCGCGACGATTGGGGGCCCGTTGCTGATCTACTGGTCGACCAGGGTTACACCGTCGTAGGTGTCGATCAGCGCGGCCACGGCGACTCTACGGTTGGCGGTGACGGATTTGGGGCCGATCGCTTAGGAGCCGATCTCGAAGAGGTACTGCGAGAACTCGACCTCAAAGACGTAACGCTCGTGGGTCACTCGATGGGTGGAATTGCTGCCATGAGCTACGCGATTGACCATGCCGCTTCATTCTCCGAGCGGGTCAGTGGTTTGGTTTTGGTAGCAACAATCGCTCGTACCTCGCGGGCGTACCAGCGCTTTGGGTTGAGGCTGCTCGACGATCTCTTGCCACTAGCCAGCAACGATATTGCGATTGGTCGTCCGGTTTCGGCGTATTCACTATTCGGAAAATTTGGCTCCACCAAGTTGGTAGCCGCTGCGAAGGCGTCGGCGCTGCGTGCTGATAGGGAAGCGATCGAATCATGCGCTATCGCCCTTGGCTCATACGACATTTCGAAGCGGCTAGGCGACATAGCGTTACCAGTGCGGTTGATCTATGGAAACCGCGACATCGTGACACCGATATTTGAGAATCGCCGAATCGTCAACGGCATCGATCGAGCCGTGTCGCGAGAGGTTCCCGGAGCCGGTCACCTGCTGATCTGGACCCATCCCCAGGATGTTTGCGAAGAGATCCAACTCGCCTAGCGATAGCGCTTGCGAACCTTGCCGCTGTCGCTGCTGACCTTCATTCGCCCAGACCGGATGAACTCAAAGTCTGAGGCGTCTAGATCGTGTAGCGAGTGAAGGTCGTCGTTGTCCCAGTGACGGCTCGGGGTACCTGTCAAGAAGAATGCCGAGCCGTTATCGACCACGATCCCGCCGTGTTTCTGCAATGCCTTGACAATCACACGAGCTTGCGGCGGAAAGTCGTTCGGCTCTATGTCAGCGGACAATCGCAGCCATGCGCCCATCGGCGGAGCGTTTCGGCTGTTGGTCGACCCGGCATCGTGGCGGGCAGGCCAGACATGGGCCCGCTGGGTAGTCGGGAGCGTTATTCGTATCGCATGGTTGATCCGGCCGCGCTTCACCTCGCTGTAGCGAACTAGGCCCGGCAGGATCGGCAGGCCACTGGCGTCGGCCGAGGTCCAAGTATCGGGCCGTAGATCGTTCGACCGCAGGTCGTACACTGCGCCCGAGCCGCCCGACCAGTTGCCATCACCTTGAGGGTGGGCGTCGAACACTTCATACAGGGTGCACGTGCTGCGCTGTAGAACAATGGCGTGACGGTCGCCCGAACCGTTTCTGCCGCCTTCGATCTTCACGTTTGCTGGAATCGGGTACGGCCCCGAGTCGCTCTCGTCGTCGTAGCGAAAGTCGACATCCACCAAAGGCTGGCTCTTCTTTACCTTGGTGATGGGAATACCGATTGGGCCACCGTCCCAGCGTCCACTTCCGAAGTCGGCGTGGGCCGAGCGATCGAGGCCCGATGTTGCCAACCAGGCATCGGAGCGTGGGTGAACCGCAAGCTTGGAGACGTCGGCGTGCCAGAAGCTCGAACGCGGGAACAGCCGGCAACGATCGCTCTTTGGCGCCGCTCCTACCGTCGACCCGAGGCTCGCTGCCGACAGGGCTAGAACGATGAGGACCACGAGAGCGCGCATCGCGCCATTATCGGTCGTGTGTTGCCAATACTTGAGCATGGATCAGCTGATGGATGTGTTGGCCCCACATAGGACGATTCCGATTCGCTCGCCAGGCGACGGTCGGTAGTTGCCACTGAGCAGCGCGGCAAGGGCGGTAGCAGCGGAAGGTTCTACGACGATTCGAAGATTGTCCCACAGCCAGTTCTTGGCTTGGACTACGTGATCGTCGCCAACGAGAACACTTTGTGCGCTATTGCTCGACAACGCCTCCCAAGCAATGTCGCCAATTCGGCTCGCTCCGAGCGCATCGGCAGCGATGCCGCTCACTTCTACGTCGACCGGGCCGCCTGCGGCCGCAGCGCTTGCGTACGCCGTCGTGTGGTGAGTTTCACAAACCACCACGGTTGTGCGGTCGCCGAGGTAGGTTGCGATTCCGCCTGCCAAGCCGCCGCCGCCGGTTGCGACCAAGACGCTGTCGAGTTGACCCGTTTGAGCTTCGAACTCGAGCCCGGTCGTTCCAGCCCCAGCCAGAACCAATGAATCCTCGTAGGCATGAATAGCTGTGGCACCGGTGGCGGCTTGAAACTGTTGGCTGGCCGTGAGCGATTCGGCGTAGACGTTGCCTACCTGGTGCACAATGGCCCCGTAGGTCCTTAGCCGATCGACCTTGGCAGGAGCCGAGATCGTGGGGACGAATATGTTGGCCGTCAGTCCGTCGCGTTGAGCAGCCCAGGCCACCGCTGCGCCATGGTTGCCTCCCGAAGCGGCGACGACTCCAGCCTGGCCGATGTCTGAAGCCGCCAAAAAGTTCGTGGCCCCACGGGCCTTAAAGGTGCCGCTGAACTGTGTGTATTCAAGCTTGAAGACCAGCGGTGTGTCGTGTCCCAACTCTGCGCCCGCCACCTCGAGAATCGGTGTGTAGCGGACCTTGCCTGCTATGCGTCGCGCCGCGTCGGCGATGTCGTCCGGGGTGCAGTTCATTCGATTAACTCTACGACTTCGACGATGTGCAACTCCTAGCCAAGGCTTGTTGAGCATCGACCAGCGGTACCATCAGAAGTTGTGAAAAGACTCGTCCTCGTCGTAGTTGCTCTGCTTCTGCTGTCGAGTACCCCTAGTTCGGCCTCGACCTCCGACAGCCACCAAGCGCCCTTTGTCGCCGGGTCGACACAGGAGCGACTAGATGGTGTGCAAAGTTGGGCGTTCGCTATTGGTACGGGTCAACTGCGACGTCTTTCGACCCGTCGACTCCGACGATTCGATCTGGTGATCGTCGACGGAGAGCAGGCTTCGGCGCGAAAGGTAGCTCGTCTGCAACGTGGTAACACCCTGGTGCTCGCCTACTTGAGCGTCGGCACCATCGAAGCAGGCCGAGAATGGTTTGACGATGCTAAGCCTCATCGTTTGGAGTTGTGGGAGGACTGGGGCGAGTGGTTTGCCGATGTCGACAGTGCAGAGTTTCGGGCACTTCTTGTCGACGATGTCGCCACCACGATGCTCGCTAAGGGCTTCGATGGCTTGTTCTTGGACAACGTCGACATGATCGACGGGCACGAAGCCCAGAGCGAAGGGATGGCCATTTTGTTGGCAGAACTTCGAGATCTACTGGGCGCCGAACGGCTGTTGTTCGCGCAGAATGGTGAAGAGGTAATCGGGCCGATGTTGCAGTATCTCGATGGCTGGAACCGCGAGGATGTGAGCGCAACCTATGACTTCGATAGCGAGCGCTATAGACGAGTTCGCCGTGCCGAACGCCGCCAGAGCCTAGCCACCCTTCGCCAGATGAAAGCCGCCGGACTGTTTGTCACAGCTACCGATTACACCGCCCGCGACTCGAGTAAACGAGCCCGCAAGGCAGCGCGGCGAGCGTGCGCCAGCGGGGCGTTGCCCTACGTTGGCGACATCTTTCTGCGACGCCAGCCCGAGCCGCTGCGGTGTGACTAAGAGCGGCTGCCAGGGGCCGTCGGCTGCTGGGACGAGTAGTGGTTGTGCCACTAACCTGATCATATGACCTCTGTTAGGGCGCCCGATGCGCCAGTGCGCGACAAGCCAAAGTTGCGGGGCTTGTCGCACCTGCTCGCCTTCTCGTCCGCCCTCACGCTCGCTCCCATTCTGATCGTGGTGTCACCGGGCATCGCGCCACGCTTTGTGGCGGCCGAATACGGAATCGCAATCGCGGCTTTGTTTGGGGTTAGCGCCCTCTATCACCGTGGTGATTGGTCGCCCAGAGCGGTCGCCATCATGCGTCAACTCGATCACTCGATGATCTTCATCGCAATCGCCAGCACATATACGCCAATTGCGCTGCTCGAGCTCGGCGGCCGTACGGGTGTGATCTTGCTCACGGTGGTCTGGGCGGGGGCATTGCTGGGAATCGCCGGGCGACTCGTTTGGAGAACCGCCCCCTACCCCGTGATCGCCCTCCCGTATCTTGTTACCGGTTGGGCCGTCGTTTTCGTCATCGATGATTTGTGGCGCAGCATGGGCGTTGCTGGCTTTGTACTGATGCTGGTGGGTGGCGCCTGCTACACCATTGGCGCAATCATCTACGCGCTTCATCGCCCCAATCCCTGGCCGACATGGTTCGGTTATCACGAGATCTTTCACGTGCTGGTCATTGCTGGCGCAGCGCTGCATTACGTCGCCATCGCCTTTTTCGTTCTGCCCGAATAGTCGCTTCGGCGCCCACTCAAACGTCGCTGCGGTTTCGAGTGTCGCTGAGGCCGACTACCATCGCGCGTCGCATGGAGTATCAGTCTCTCTACCGTCGCTACCGCCCTGGCAAATTCTCTGACGTCAAGGGTCAAGAGCATGTCCTACGCACCATTCAGAACGCGGTGCGCGAGGATCGAGTTGGCCACGCCTACCTGCTGAGCGGGCCTCGTGGTACTGGCAAGACCACCACCGCCCGACTGCTCGCCAAGGTACTTAACTGCCAAGACCCGCGGAATGGCGAACCCTGCTGCGAGTGCGATTCTTGCTTGGCGATGGAGGCGGGAAACTCATTCGATTTGCACGAACTCGATGCGGCGTCGAACAACAAGGTCGATGACATCCGCGATCTGCTCTCGAAGGTGGCACTGGGTACACCGGGCCGCAACAAGGTGTATCTCCTCGACGAGGTTCACATGCTTACGCCCGGCGCCGAGAATGCACTATTGAAGACTCTCGAAGAACCACCCTCCCACGTGACCTTTGTGTTGGCTACCACCGAGCCGCACAAGGTCGTGCCCACGATCCGCAGTCGCACACAACACCTTGAACTCACGCTCTTGCCAGCCGAGCAGCTCCGCGAACTGGTTTCTGAAATCGCGGCCGACGCTGGTCTAACGGTCGATGAAGAGATGACCGAGTACGTGATTCGTGCCGGTGGCGGTTCGGCTCGAGATACCCTCTCGGCACTCGATCAGGTGGTTTCCGCTGGTGGCGTGACAAGCACCGACAGCTCCACCGGCGACCTACTCGAGGCGCTCGCTAGCAACGACACAGGCAGAGCCTTGGCAGCGGTTGCAGACGCGACGAACCGCGGCACCGACCCACGTGTGATTGGCGAACAGCTGATAGCAGCGCTGCGAGACGTTTTCCTCCTCGCTATGGGAAGCGAGCTTCCGCAGCTATCGGCCAGCGACGCTGAACGGGCGCAGAGTTACTCCAGTAGATTGGCAGCCCCACAACTGACCCGTGCTCTGGAATTGGTCGGAACAGCTCTCGTCGAGATGCGCCAGTCGCCAGATGCGCGAATCGATCTTGAAGTTGCCCTGGTTAAGCTCACCCGTCCCGAGGCTGACGTTTCTGTCGACGGGCTTGCTAGTCGGGTAGCCAAGCTTGAGCAGGCGCTCGCTGCGGGCGCCGGGCCGGTTGTCTCAGCCGCGCCGGCCAGCCTGCCGCAAGCGCCTGCCGCTAGTCCGCCTCCTGTCCCGAGTGCGCCTCAGGCCCCCCCCGAGACGGTACCGGAAACCGCAGGTCGCGCTGGGCCAGCCTCCGAGGCGCGCGCCGCGCTGGCTCAAAGGCGAGGAGGCGTGGCGGCTTCTGCTCAGACCCCGCCGCAGCCGACGGCTGTCGAGGCGCCAACACCTCCACCGAGCGACTTTGCGCCAGCTCCACCACCGGTGGCGTCTGCAGAGGCCGCTGCCGACGGTTTCGACGATGACGCGCCGTTACCCACCGAGCCCGACCATGACGACGAACCGCACCCGGCGACGGCCGAGGCCGCTGCGACGTCGCCAGAGAAGCCTCTTTCGGTCGACCAAGTGGCGGGCGCGTGGAAAGAAAGCATCCTCTCCAATGTCTCGGGCAAGGCGCGTTCACGATTCTCCATCGCCGAGATTGTCTCTTGCGACGGTGGCGAAGTCGTCATCAACCTTCCCAACGAACAACACCAACGTCGCTGTGAAGAGGTCAGAGGCGAGGTAGAGGCAGCGCTTAGCGCTCACTTCTCCCGGCAGGTTGTGCTTCAACTCACCTCGGGTCAGACGGGTGGCCAGGTTCCGGCGGGTTCTGATGCACCAGCGTCTCAGACCGAGGTGCCATCGCAATCGGCGCCGACAAGCCCGGACATTCCCAACGAGCTAACCGATGAGGTGGTCGATGTGAGCGAGCTAGAAGACGCGCCGAGCGCCGACGGAAGCGCGCTTGATAAACTCACCAAAGCCTTCCCTGGAGCAGAACTCGTCGATGGCGACTGAGTGGGCCAAGATAGGCACTCGATGATTTCCATCGGCCAGTGTACGAAACGAGGATGGCCATGAGCGGCGATCAACAAATGCCCGACCTGAGCGCGCTGCTTTCTCAGGCACAACAGATGATGGCAGGAGCGGCAGAAGCTGCCGACGCTGTGGTCGTGGGTCAGTCTGGTGGCGGCATGGTCAAGATTGAGGTCAACGGGCACTACGAGTTCCAGTCGGTGTCTATCGCTGCTGGTGCTGTCGATCCCAACGATGTCGAGATGCTGCAGGATCTTGTGCTGGCGGCGCTGCGCGACGCGTCGACCCAGTTGGCGGATGGCCAAACCGACGCGCTCGGCGGAATGGATCTTGGCGGGCTCGATTTGGGTGGTCTGCTCGGTGGCGGAGAGCTCGAGTAGTCAACGTTGTACGCTGCGCCAGTCCAAGAACTAATCGACACCCTGGGTCGACTTCCGGGCATTGGTCCAAAGTCCGCTCAGCGAATAGCGTTTCATCTCTTGCTGGTGCCGCGAGACGAAGCCTTACGCCTGGTCCATGCTGTGGTCGAGGTAAAGGACAAGATCGGGTTCTGTGGTCGCTGCTTCAACATCGCGGAAATCGGCGGTGAGTGCGAGATATGCACGGCACCACGGCGCGACGTGAACATGCTCTGTGTGGTCGAGGAGCCGCGCGATGTCGTGGCGATAGAACGCACCGGAGAGTTTCGAGGTCGCTATCACGTTCTTCAGGGAGCGATCAGCCCAATCGACGGAATCGGCCCCGACCAGTTGCGAATTCGCGAACTCTTGAGCCGCCTTGAACCCGAAGGGATTTCGGAGGTGATCTTGTGTATGAACCCCAATATCGAGGGCGAGGCCACGGCGATGCACCTGGTTAGTCGCATCAAGCCAATGAGCATTCGCGTTACCCGGATCGCCAGTGGCCTACCGGTTGGCGGCGATCTTGAATACGCCGACGAGTTAACCCTAGGACGTGCCCTGTCGGGCCGCCGCGAGGTTGAACTTTAGGGTATTGCACAGCAAAACCCTTGGTGCCGCCTGGGTCAATCCGGGCGCGGGCGGTATGGCCGAATCGACCGAGGCGGCACCTCGGACGTAGTGACCAAGTCGGGGGAGTCCCAGTCGCTTCGTTACAGTTATGTTACACCGTAATCTGTTCGTGACAATAGCAGGAAGCGAGATTTCTTCGGAAATCCGGTTGTGCGACCCTTATCCGGATTTACGCAAGGCACGTCCGACCGCCGAGCGCACGGCTTCAGCGAGAGGGTCGGCGCGACGGGTCGAGCTATCGATGACAGTAATTTCGCTGTGGGCGATCACTGACTGCGATGAGGCCAGCTGGCCAGGAATACCAAAGTTCGGACCATTGCTTTGCTCGGCTGCTGTCGCGTTGAGAGCGTCGAGCTCGCTGCGAAGCCGGGCGACCTCCTCCAGCGATTCGCGACGAAGCAGTTCGGCTTGCTGGCGATCGCTGGCAGCGAGGCTTGCGGCCTCGCCTGCTTGCTGGTGAAGCCGCGCCGTTTCCTTGTGAAGCGATTCGACCTGCTTTGCACGATCCCCAATTCGGCGCTCAGCCGCCTTCAAGTCGCTGACTTGGCGCTCGGTGACGCTAGGAAGCGGCGCAACCGTGGCGGGGCGGCGCGGAACGGCTGCCGCTGCTTCTAGGCGCCGTTTCGCCGCAACGCTAGCGGCGTCGCGAATGTCATCGGCCTGGCGACGTGCTTCTGCGCGGATGCTCGTTGCGGTTTGTTGGGCGGCGGACAAGATCGATTGCGCGTCACTTTGAGTGGCCGCTGAGTTTGCCTCGCTGCGGTTGCTGCGACGTTCTTGGTCGTCGAGCCGGATTTGGCGAGCTAGCGAGATTAGGAATGAGCGAACCTCGGTCGGGTCGTATCCCTTGCGAACTACGTCGAATGAGGTTGATTCAAGTTCTTCAGGTAGCACCGTCATCTACGTAGCCTTTCAGGTTCTTTCTCGATATTCCATTTGGGCGCTTCACTGCAATTGCGGTACTCGACCGCTGTGCGAACCAATCTAGGAAGTAACAATACGACCAAACGCACAACAAGGAGTACAGACAGGAAACATGTTGCTTACGGAGATCGACCATATCGCGATTGCGGTTCATGATTTGCAAGCCGCTATCGACTACTACGGCAATGCCTTCGGCGCAACGGTCGCTCATCGAGAGATCGTTGAAAGCGACGGTGTCGAGGAGGCTCTGATCAGGGTTGCAGATTCCTATATCCAGCTCACCACCGCCACCCGGGACGATTCGCCTATCGCGAAGTTTCTACAGACCCGCGGCGAGGGGCTCCACCACGTTGGCTATCGGGTCGATAACTGCGCAGAAGCGCTAGCGGCCATCGTCGCAGCAGGAGGTCGGGCCATCGACGAAAGGCCGCGCCCAGGCTCGCGGGGAACCATGGTCGCGTTCGTTCACCCGAAGGGATCCTTCGGAACGCTGATCGAATTGGTCCAAGAGTGAACCGCCGACTCTCGACTATCGGCGCGGGTCCTAAGCCTTTGGGGCTACTTAGCGAGTCTTGCTAGTAACTCGGGGTCGACGATGGTTAACCGTCGCCGAGCGATCGAGATAGCACCAGCCACTTCGGCGCGTTGAAGAGCGCGGTTGGCCGTTGGTCGTGTCGTGCCGGCCATTGCTGCCAGGTCCTCTTGGGTGATCCGAATCTCGACCTGACCGGTTGGTCCAGCGTCGAAATAGGGTTCCAGTGAGATGATTCGGCGGAGCACGCGCTTGTCGGCCGGAAGGTACCGCGCTTCTTGCAGCAGTTGCAGTAGTGCCCGATTGCGTTCGGCGACAATCTGGTCGAGCGCTGTGTCGACCGATGGAAACTCTCGTCTCAGCTCCATGACGTCGGCAGCCGAAAGGCTCATGAGTTCGGCCGGTTCAAGCGCTACCACTGTGGCGGAGCGGCGGTCGTTGCCGCTGAGAATAATCATTTCGCCTAGAACGTCGCCGACACCGTGTAGCGCTAGCGCCGACTCGTCGCCGTCCGATGTTAAGACCCGCGCGAGCAGTCGTCCCTTTGCAACCAAGTACAGCCGGTCACCGAGATCGCCCTCGTGAAAGACGATCTCGCGTCGCCGGTACCGCCTTCTAACCATCCGACTATGAACGGCACGCCGCTCCTCTTCCGGAAGCCCACCAAGGAATCCCCAGTCCATATTTCTCTCTCTCAGAATCTCGTTTGTGATACTGGCCCGCCATTGCCATTGTGCGTCTAGCTAGCCTCGAATACCAACACTATGTGGATTGGTGGGCATTCGCTGTAAAAACGACACCATTTGAAACTTTTTCAATAGTGGCATCTTCCTCGCTACCGACCCGCTATGACCAGCTGCGAAGGAGATGTCAGTCACGTTAGCGGTGACGAGCACAAATTGCGATCAGTGTTCGCAATCGTTCGAGGTGGGCGTTTTCATATTGCACCAGACTTGTGCCGCTAGCGTTCGTAGCCAAGTCGTCAACAGGGGAGTCCTTAGAAGTGGATATTCATCTAGTCGACGGGACCTACGAGTTGTTCCGCTATCACTTTGCGCTCCCCGGCCACACTCGGGCTGATGGGCTTGAGGTCGGGGCCGTTCGCGGCGTGTTGTCGAGCATGCTGTCGATGATCGAAGAGGGAGCAACTCACGTTGGTGTTGCAACCGACCACGTCATCCCCTCATTTCGCAACGAGTTGTACGAGGGCTACAAGGACGGATCCGAGATCGATCCTGAGATAGAGGGCCAGTTTCAGTTGCTCGAAGATGTGCTCGAAGCCGCCGGTTTTACCGTTTGGCCAATGGTTGAGTACGAGGCCGACGATGCCCTTGGCTCTGCCGCGGTTCAAGCCGCAGCCGATCCGCGAGTGAAACGGGCGATTATTTGTACTCCCGACAAGGACCTTTCCCAATGTGTCACCCCGGATGGGCGGATTGTGCAGTTCGATCGCCGCAAGCGGATTTGGTACGACCGCGACGGTGTGATCGACAAGTTCGGCGTACCGCCCGAATCAATACCCGACTACCTGGGCTTGGTAGGCGACACCGCCGATGGTTTCCCAGGTCTCAAAGGCTGGGGCGCAAAATCTAGCGCCACTGTCCTGGCGCGCTGGGGCCACATCGAGAACATCCCTCGCAACCAGGCCGACTGGGATGTGAACGTCCGCGGCGCGGCCAAGCTGGCACAGACATTGCGCGACAATCTCGCAGAGGCATTGTTGTTTCGGCGGATCGCCACGATTGAGCCCGAGGCGATAGAGCTCGACGATGTCGAATCGTTGCGCTGGACTGGCCCTTCCGCCAACGTTGCTGATGTTCTCGCCACCGCCGACGCCTTGGGGCAACTCGATCGCATCAACTCATTAAGCGCGAGCAGGTAGCGCACCGCCACAACCATGTGGGCAGGGCACTACAGCGAGGCGTGTACTTCGTCGACTAGATCTGCCAGTTCGCCGCGCTCGGCGTCGCCGAGCGAACGAAAAGGCACCGCGGCGATTTGTGAAGTAATCAACTCTGCCTTAGCGCGGGCGACAAGATCGGGTTTCGGGAAGGGGCCTGTCCAACCAAATCGGGTCGCCCCCTGTTCGCCGCCTCGCACCGGGTCGTCGGTGGAGACGATCGCGCCAACAGGACCGAGCCCGACCGCGTGAATTGCACTGATATGAGCACCACCTCGAAGCTCGCGAAGCACGTTCAACCGCACCGTCACTCGACCAGCCGGATCGTGAGGGTGCGAGAGAGCCCGCCAACCAGCGAATAGCATTCCCACAGAGGCGTCGGCGGCCATCACTACTTTCTTGGCTAGCTCGTCTAGTCGCTCCAGTCTGATGGTATCGATGCTGTCGAGCTGTTCGCGACCCCACTGGGCGGCCGTCTCGGCGTAGGCGGCGCTGCAATCGAGCGAGCCCATCGTGTCGGGTCGGTGCTCCCAGTAGCGGCGAACGAACGATGGCGACCCTATTGCGATGGCGGCTGCCGCGATATCGGAATCGACATCGCCGATGACTCCTGCACGGCCGTTAACCCAGAAGCCGAAAAGGCCATCGAGCCCCAGATCATCAGCGTGGTCTGAGGTGGAGGGAGCGAGCATCCAAGCCCGCCCAAACTCCAAGATCGGAATCGCTGTGCGGTCAGCTGTCTGGAGAGCGGTTGTCATCAGCCAATTCTAGAGCCATGGCTCAAAAACCTTGCTCAAGCGGATCGGAATCGGTTCTTCCAGCTGATCGAACTGACAATCGTTCGCATCGCGGTCAGGTCGCCAACGGACCATCCGGGTAGTACCTCGGAAACGGCCATTTGTGACCTGCACGTAGCTGACCTCGACCACCAGTTCGGGTCGTACAGGGGTCCATGAGTGATCGCGACCCGAACTCTGGCTCCAACGGTTCGGGGCTCCCGGCATTTTCCCGTCGGTGGCCGCGTGTGCTTCTTGTTCGAGCCAACTGGACCAGGGATGTTCGCTGATGTCGGTGAGAAGGTACGGCGCCAATTCATCGATGAGTTCAACACGTCGCTTGACGGTAAAGCTGGCCGCCACCCCCATGTGGTTGAGATTGTGCTCGTCGTCGTACATTCCTAGGAGGAGGGACCCCACCCCGTCACCACTCTTGTGGGTGCGGTACCCGGCGACCACGCAGTCCGCGCTGCGGGTATGTTTCAGCTTGAACTGTGCCCGCTTGTTTTCGAGATAAGGATCTGCGAGCGGCTTCATGATTAGCCCATCGAGACCGGCGCCCTCGAACTTATCGAACCATTCGAGTGCGGTGTCTCGCTCGGTAGTAGTTGGGGTCAACCGAATCGGTGCGGTGAAATCGGACGCGATCCCCTCGAGCAGTGCTCTTCGTTCTGAGAAGGCCTTGTCTGTGAGGTCGCGGTCGTCGAGTGCCAGAAGGTCAAATGCCATGAACTCGGCGGGAGTCTTGTCGGCCAGCATGTTCACCCGTGATTCGGCGGGATGGATTCTTTGCTGAAGCGCATCGAAATCGAGGGCGTCGCCCGAGGCCACAATCAGCTCGCCGTCTATCACGCAACGGCCGGGTAGCTGAGCCTTCAGCGGCTCGACGAGCTCGGGGAAGTAGCGAGTAAGCGGTCGCTCGTTGCGGCTACCCAACTCGAGCTCGTCTCCGTCGCGAAACACAATGCAGCGAAAACCATCCCACTTCGGTTCAAACGACAGCTCGCCATCGGGTATTGCTTTGAGCGGTTTCGCGAGCATGGGCTTCACAGGAGGATTGACCGGTAGATCCATTGCTGATTACCGTACGCCACACGACGAACCGGTGGGAGAGACTATGTCCAGCGCGATCAAGCCATTCAGAATCGACGTTTCGGAATCCGACCTCGACGACCTTCGTAGTCGATTGGCGCGAACCAGGTATCCCGAGGCCGAACCGGTCGAGGACTGGTCGCAAGGCATTCCGCTCGATTACGTAAAGAAGGTTGCCGCTTACTGGGCCGACGGCTACGACTGGCGCGCGTGCGAGGCTCGCCTCAACAACTTCGATCACTTCACTACTGAGCTCGATGGGCTCGACATTCACTTCATTCATGCTCCGTCGCCCCATGCTGGCGCTATGCCGTTGGTGATGACCCACGGCTGGCCCGGATCGGTTGTCGAATTCTTGAGGGTCATCGAGCCGCTTCGCAACCCCACTGCGCACGGCGGCGATGAGGCCGATGCGTTTCATGTGGTGTGCCCTTCGCTTCCCGGATACGGCTTTAGCGCGAAACCAACCGAAGCCGGTTGGGGTGTCGGAAGAACTGCCGTGGCGTGGGACCAGTTGATGAGGCGACTTGGATACGACCGCTTTGTCGCCCAAGGCGGCGACTGGGGTTCGGTGGTTACCACCAACATCGGGATGCTCAGCGAAGGAGGCTGTCTCGGCATCCATACGAACATGCCCGTCGCCGCTCCTGATCCAGAACAGATGGACGATATGTCCGACGCCGAACTGGCTGCACTCGACGCGTTCGCGCACTACGACAAATGGGATTCGGGCTACTCGAAGCAGCAGAGCACTCGACCCCAGACCTTGGGTTATGGCCTGGTCGATTCGCCTGTCGGGCAGATGGCTTGGATACTCGAGAAGTTCTGGGCCTGGACCGACAACCAAGGAAACCCCGAGGATGCGCTCAGCCGTGACGATTTGCTCGACAACGTCATGCTCTACTGGTTGACCGGTTCGGGCGCTTCGTCGGCACGGCTCTACTGGGAGAGTTTCGGAAACTTCGCTGACGGCACCGTCGATGTTCCGACTGCAGTCAGCAGTTTTCCGAAAGAGATCATCCGAACCAGCCAACGGTGGGCTGCCAATCGCTACACCAACATCATTTCGTGGAACGAACTAGCTGCTGGCGGACACTTCGCAGCCTTTGAGGTGCCCGACGTTTTTGTCGAAGAGCTACGCAATGGGTTTCGAGCCATGCGGCCTGTCTAAGAAGGCGCTGCTCCCAATCACCCGGTAACAACAAAGGAACCAGCTATGCCAGTGGCAGAAGTAAACGGTCAACAGATCAACTACTCCGATACCCAAACAGACGGTCCAGCGATTCTGTGGAGTCACGGTTTCTTGATGGATCACACCATGTTCGATAGTCAGGTCGCCGCCTTCGGGGCGGACTACCGCTGCATAGCTTGGGACGAGCGAGGGTTCGGCGCAACCCCTGCGACGAGCTCGTTCAGTTATTGGGATTCGGCCGACGACGCCATGGCGTTGCTCGATCACGTCGGGGTCGAAACAGCAATTCTGGCCGGCATGTCCCAAGGTGGATTCTTGTCGATGCGGGCGGCGCTACGCTACCCCGATCGCGTCGACGCATTAGTGCTGATCGACACCCAAAGTGGTGTTGACGAGCAGGAAGTCCTCGATGGATATCGCGGCATGATCGGCCATTGGATAGGCGATGAACCGTTGGGAGAAGTCGCCGAGATGGTGGCGGGGATGATTCTGGGAGATCCAAAACTGAGTGCTGAGTGGATCGCAAAGTGGGAGCAGCAACGCGGCCCGCAAATGGAGTTCGCGGCAGGTGCCCTGCTCGATCGAGACGACATCACCGACCGCCTGGGAGAACTTGCAATGCCGGTTCTGAGCGTGCACGGCGAGGCCGATCAGGCGATCACCATCGAGATGGCCGAACAGATTCAGGCAGCCGTTAGCGATGGGCGCGGCCTGGTTCGGGTGCCCGGCGCTGCCCACGCCCCGAACATGACCGATCCAGAACTCGTCAACGCCGGAATCTCCCAGTTCCTAGACACTCTCTAGTCCCAGATACCCTTCTGCCACCGAAATCGCCCCTAGAGGGGCGATCCTCGCTGGCAGAACGACTACTGCCCGGTCCAGTTTGGGTCGCGTTTCTCGGCGAACGCTGTCGCACCCTCGATGGCGTCTTTGGATACGAAAATTTTACCCATCAGTTGGTTTTGCGCTTCCCAGAACTCTTCGGGAGCCAGCATCGACATATCGCGAATGATTCGCTTTGATGCGGCGACACCCAGTGGTGCGTTCTTGGCGATGGTCTCGGCGAGCTCCATCGCCGCGGCGAGAGCCTCTCCCTTGGCCGTTACGCGAGCCACCATTCCAAGTTCATTGGCTTCTTGGGCGGTTATGGGTTTGCCGGTGAGCGCCATCTCCATAGCCTTGGCATAGGGCAGTACCTTCGGTAGACGAAGCAGCGCCCCGGCCCCGGCGAACAGGCCGACTCCGACCTCGGGGACTCCAAGCTTGGCGCCCTCTGATGCCACGATCAGGTCACATGACAGCGCTATCTCTAAGCCGCCAGCAAGAGCGAAACCCTCGACCGCTGCGATCAGAGGCTTGTCTGCGGCGCGTTGGGTGATGCCCGCGAATCCGCGACCCTCGACGATGGGCATTCCTCCTGACACAAACGCTTTGAGGTCCATCCCGGCGCTAAAACCGCGACCGTTGCCGGTAAGAACTCCTACCCGAAGGTCGCTATCGCCATCGAGCTCATCGAGTGCAACTGCAAGGTTTTTGGCCAGATCCATGTTCACCGAGTTCATGGCTTCGGGACGGTTTAGCGTGATGAGCAACACGTGTCCGCGGCGCTCGGTGAGGATTGTTGCTTCGTCGGACATGTTTCTGGGCCTCGTTTGAAGTTTGTCTGGATTGTTGTCTGGATTGTCGGATCGACTTGACCGCGCCGACATTAACGCTCGAAGTCGCAACCCTCCCATTTCATCCACCAACTGGTCGGGCAGACGGCCCCTATAGGGGCCACCTGCCCGACCAGAACGATCTGTGTGTGGGTGGGCACGCTGGGTCTGTTGTATGGGCGATAGTGCGCCGGACGGATTCGCGCTTCACTTGTCCATGGCGGACTTAGTATGCAAAGGCGGCTTGATCTGACATGGCTAGAAACGACGAGGTCAGACGACTACGACGGGTCATTAGTGATCTTCGAACCCACTCACTCTTTTTCGATCTCCCTGAACGATGTCTGCGTCGTGCGGCTCGCCTCGGCACCCTCAACTTCGTCGCGAGGGGAACAAAGCTCGTTGTCGAGGGAACTGGTTCGCCTGGGCTCTCCCTAGTGATCGATGGCGACACTCAGATCGCGGTCGACGGTCGACCGTTCGTGGTACGTCATCGCCAAAGTTCCTTCGGCGAACTCTCATTGCTGGAGCCATGGCAGACCAACAAAGCCACTGTGACCGCAGAAACCGACTGTCGGATTCTCCAGTTTGATCGCAGCAGCTACGACGCGCTGACCGTGGCGGTCCCACAACTGGTGGAGCGAATCGAAGCTGTGGCACATGCCCACTTGCATGAGGCTGCTCTTGTCAGAGACTTCCGAAACAAAGCGACGACCAGGTAGCTACTGCCACTTGGGTTCGAAACTTGCAGTGTCGGTTCGCAGTAGTTCGAGCAACGACGATGGGGTGGCTCCTGAAACGACCAACATGCGGTTCTGTTCCTTGAGTAGCTGGTCGGTTACGGCGCGATCGAAGAACTCCAACAACGATTGGTAGTAGCCATCGCTGTCGAGCAGTCCAATTGGTTTGTCGTGCAGCCCCAACTGTCGCCAGGTACTGATCTCGGCGAACTCGTCGAGAGTCCCGAACCCGCCTGGCATGGCAATAAAGGCATCGGACCGTTCGTACATCAGCGATTTGCGCTCGTGCATGGTTTCGACTTCGACGAACTCGGTGAGACCGCGGTGACCAACCTCGGTTCCTAGATCCGATGGTATGACGCCCACAACTCGGCCGCCCGCCTGCAGGACGGTGTCAGCGATAAGGCCCATCAAGCCGGTCGCTCCACCGCCGTAGACCAACTCGATGTCGTCGGCCGCCATCAGCAGCCCTAGTTCGCGCGCGGCGTCCAGGTGGGACTGGTTGGTTCCCGAGGACGAACCACAAAAGACGCTGATTGCTCTTAGCTCTCGCATCGAGGGACTCTAGCTCGACTAGCGAGGATCGATCCGAACTACGAACGGCCCAGCGCGGGACTGTAGCCTCGCGCCCTATGTCTGAGATTCCTCTAACCGAGCGGCTTGCCGATCTGCAACGGCGCAAGCAGGAAGCGCTCCATGCAGGGTCGGAGCGATCGGTCGAGCGACAGCACGCGAAGGGCAAGATGCTTGCTCGCGAGCGGATCGACTACCTTCTCGACGCTGGGTCGTTTAACGAACTCGACATGCTGGCGCGCCACCGAGCACACGACGCAGGGCTAGAAACCCAGCCGTATACCGATGGCGTTATTACCGGGTGGGGCACCATCGATGGTCGAAAAGTCTTCCTATTCTCCCAGGATTTCACGGTCATGGGTGGGGCGCTCGGCGAAGTGTTTGCCGAGAAGATCCACAAGGTTATGGATTTGGCAGCCTCGGTCGGGGCACCAATGATTGGTCTAAACGACGGTGCGGGAGCGCGAATTCAGGAAGGTGTTGTGAGCCTCGACGCCTACGGCGGGATCTTTCGCCGCAACGTCGCGGCATCGGGCGTGATCCCTCAGATCAGCGTGATCCTCGGACCGTGTGCCGGTGGCGCTGTTTACAGCCCGGCGATGACCGACTTCATATTCATGGTTCGCGAGAAATCGCACATGTTCATCACCGGCCCCGATGTAGTCAAGACCGTCACGGGTGAGGATGTGACCCTCGAAGAATTGGGTGGCGCCGGAAGCCACTCGTCTAAATCTGGCGTTGCCACTTTTGTTGGCGACGACGAAAAGAGCGTGCTCGACGAGGTGAAATATCTGCTTTCATTCCTACCCTCAAACAACTTGGCTGAGCCGCCGACAATGGCGAGCACAGACGACCCCGAGCGACTCACTCCCGAACTGCTCGACATGGTTCCGGATTCGCCGAACGTGCCTTACGACATGGTCGAGGTCATATCGGCGGTGATGGACGAAGGCGAGTTTCTGGAGTATTTCTCCGCTTGGGGCAAGAGCATCGTATGCGGCTTTTCGCGGCTCGATGGTCGGGCGGTAGGCGTCGTCGGCAATCAGCCAAAGGTGCTCGCTGGCGTGCTCGACATCGAGTCATCGGAGAAGGCGGCTCGCTACGTCAGAACCTGCGATGCGTTCAACATTCCGCTTATTACCTTTGTTGACGTGCCCGGATTCTTACCAGGAGTCGACCAGGAGCATGGCGGCATTATCCGTCATGGCGCGAAGCTGCTTTACGCATACTGCGAGGCGTCGGTGCCGCGGATGCAGGTTATTACCCGAAAGGCATATGGCGGTGCCTATGTGGTGATGGATTCAAAGTCCGTGGGTTGCGATTATTCGTTGGCTTGGCCGTCTGCCGAGCTAGCGGTGATGGGCCCCCAGGGAGCGGTTGAGATTATCCACCGGCGCGAACTACAGACTGCAGCCGACCCAACGGCGCGCCGCGCCGAGTTGGTCGAGGACTACACCCAAAAGAACGCCAACCCCTACCTAGCGGCCGAGCGGGGCTATGTCGACGACGTAATCGACCCAGCCGAAACTCGCATCAAGCTGGTGGCTGGGCTTCGAATGATCAGCTCTAAGCGCGACGAGCTACCGCAGCGCAAGCACGGCAATGTGCCGCTATGAACGACGAATCGAATGGGTTGCCGCCGCCCAGCGCAGTAGTAGTTATCCCAGTTGCCACAGCCGATGAGCTAGCGGCGATCATGGCCGCCTACCGGGCCTTGTGGCCGAAACCGGTCGAAGTAACGGCGTCAGAACCCGTGTCGACCGCATGGCGGTTCAGCGGTCGATGGTTCGCCAATGACTTGGCTAAACCTTCGTCGCGCTGGTCCTAAGGAGCCTGGTCGGAAACCCAGAGCGCTCCGCTCGACACCCATTTTCGCCACTCACTGCGTTGCACCACTATGTAGGGTTTGCCACTTCGATTCGATCTTGGTGCCAATCTCGGGCACCGTCGAGTGCGACCACCGCTTGGGCCAACAGGTTTGCAGAATCGAAGGCGTGGCTCGGGTAGCAAGCCACACCGGCCCACATTGTGAGCGTGTCGTCGTTGAGGCCGATCTCGCGGCGAATCCGTTCGACGGTCCAGATCGCGCCATTCTCGGGCGTGTCTTCGAGCACTAGGCCGAAACGACCGTCGGACATGCGACATGATGTGTCGGCTTCGCGAAGAGTCTTGGTGATCGCCTCAGAGACGATCATTGCGTTAGCTGGTTCAGAGCCGCCTTCGTGCAGACGAACAACTTCAACAACCGCAATAGCCACCGGGCGTAGGTGACGCCGAGCGGCGGCGATGCGAGCGTTGATCGAGACGTTGAAATAGTCCTCACCAAACAGGCCGGTCTCGGGATCGGTCAACGCTGCGGTGCTGTTGACCACCGATTCGGCAGCCGCTGGTGTTCCAACCGTAGGATTTTGAGCCTTGGCGAGCTGTGACCCGAGACTCTTCACGGCCTCCTCGGCCGCGACTCGGGCTTGAATTTGTGATGCGAGGGCGTCTTCGAGGTCGGCGATGTTCGCTGCGTCAGAACCCTCGGGAGGCTTTGCTGGAGCCCCATCGGGAAGTAGACCAGCACCACCGGCAGCTAGCGCTGCGACTCCGGCCAATACGGCTACAACTCCGGATCCGGCTGCGGCAGCAACCACGCCCAGAACGAGTCCGACGATACCCAAGGCGAGGGCAATGAGTGATCTAGGTTTCATTAGGGTCCCCATCGGCAGGTCAGCGCACCAGTTGAGCCAGCAATGTTATCCACGAAAGACGCTGGTCGTGGTCATCATCGGCATCAACTTCGCAGTCCCGCTGGTTGAGAGGTGCCTAGTGCCACCACCAATGCGCGCAGATAGTCGATACGGGCAACTTCGATAACCCCAAGCGAGCCGAGATGATCGGTTCTCCACTGCACGTCGATGAGTCGAGGTTGGCCGTCGTTGAGAAGCTCGACGAGCGCGACAAGAGCGACTTTGGATGCATCTGTCGCATGATGAAACATCGACTCACCGGCGAATAGCCCGCCAATCGCCACACCGTACAGTCCACCGACAAGCTCCTCGTCGCGCCAGGTTTCGACGCTGTGTGCCCAACCGAGCTGATGGAGTTCAAGAAAGGAATCGATGATTCGCTGATCGATCCAGCCGTGAGGTCGCGAGGGGTCTGCGCACAGATTGACGACCCGCTCGAAGCAACTATCTACCGTGACCTGGTAGCGAGCGCAGCTGCGGCGAAGCGAGCGACTTACTCGCAGTCCGGTCACCGGTAGTACGCCGCGAGGCTCGGGCGACCACCAGCCCATCTCGCCGCCTTGTTGCACCGGCATCGGGAACAGGCCCTGGCGGTACGCGGCCAGAATCGTTCCTGGCTCTAGGTCGGCGCCGATTGCAAGCAACTCCTGATCGTCGTCGAGATCGATCTCGGGAAAGATCCACGGCGTCGCTGGCGGCTCAACAGCCAGGTTGGGGGCGCCCGCTAGTAGGTGAGCCCATTCGCTAAGACTCGATGATCGTGACCGACTCGATTACTACTTCTTCTAGCGGTTGACCAGACCTGTCGGGCGAGCCGGCGGCTTCGATGCCGAGGACTACATCGAGTCCGGTAGTGACCGAACCGAACCGGTTGTACTGATCGGGCAGGCCCACCCCGGCGTCGCCGGTCACCACGAAGAACTGGCTGCCATTGGTGTTGCCACCGCTGTTAGCCATTGCGATCGAGCCGACCTCATAGAAGGGGCCCTCGCCACCTTGCAGCTCGTCGTCAAATTGGTATCCGGGGCCGCCGGTACCGGGGAGTGGTCCAACCGCGTCGCCACCTTGAACCATGAAACCAGGAATGATTCGGTGAAAGGCCACGCCCTCGTAGTAGTGGTACCGGGCGAGCGTAACGAAATTGTTGACCGTCGTCGGGGCAGCCTCGGCGTCGAGATCGACGATAAACACCCCTTTGTTGGTCTTGATCTCGGCCGTGTAGTCCTTTGCCACATCGATACACATCGGTGGGGCATCGCCGAAGCTGGTAATCCGTTCGCCCGAACCGTCGTCTGGTGGACACTCGGCGGCGCCGTCGATGCTTCCGCCAGCCGCGGGAACTGTGATTACCGGTGGCAGCTCGATATCGGGCTCGTCGACTACGTCGGGTTCGGCGTCGGGGGGCGCTGGCGTCGAGGGTGCGGCTACGTCGACGATGTCGTCATCACCGGTCTGGGTGATCAGAAAGAGTCCTCCGACGACGGCTAGGGCTGCCAACACAGCGCCACCGATCGTGGTCGCACGCTTCTTACTGGCCGCGGCGCTAGCTTCTTCTTCGGCTTCGGCGACCCGGCGAGCACGGTTCTCGCGCTGGCGTTCCCTCTTGTCGGTGGGCATGGGTTCTTCAGCCTCCTGCGGCCAGAGCGATAACAGCGGCTACGAGGCTTGCAAGCATTGCCACGACGATAAGAATCGCCACGATGCGAATAATTCTGGTGTTGCTACTAGTAGCCATGACCAAAAAACGTACTCCGCCGCGAACCCGAATCCTCGGTCATGAGGTGCAGTTTTCGAGTCGCGTGGCGAGTTCGTAGAGTTGGTCGTGGTCAAGGTTGGCGAAGCTCAGCCGTAGAAATCGCTCGTCCGAGGGGGTAAAGGCTGTTCCTGGAATCGTCAAAATGTCGTGATCGAGCAGCAATCGACGTACGACGCTATCGGTCGATTCATCGGCGAAGGGGTGGCGCACCCATCCGAAGTAGGCGCCCGAGCTAACCAAGTCGAACCCGCCGGGGCTAGAACTCATGATCGCCTCGAACGTTATTTGAGCAGCGCCGATTCTGGCGGCCTGTTCGGCGCGCCAATCGCTTGCCTTGGTCAGCCCGGCGAGGGCGGCTTCCTGGCCGATTCGCGGCGCACAGATGGCCACACAATCGAGCAGCTTCATTGCCTCGGCCAGCAGGTCGGGTCGCCCGACAGCGGCCCCGATTCTGTAGCCAGGGATCGCCATGTCCTTTGAGAACGAATGAAGGCTCACCACATGGTCGTCCCAGTCGCTTCGAGCGAACAGGCCGTGGGCTGGCTCGTCGGTGCGTCGATATGACCGGTAGGTCTCGTCGATGATTAGCAGCAAGTCGTGCCGGGCCGCAAAGTCGGCGAAGTCTTCTATTGTCGCTGGTGAGAAGATCGCTCCGGTGGGATTGCCTGGTGTAACGAGAACTACCGCTCGGGTGCGCTCGCTTACCAGCGCCTCGGCTTCGGCGAGCTTTGGTTCGAGGCCGCTGGTCGGGTTGAGGTACACCGGTACCAGCCCGTCGAGCTCCATCCACATATCGTGGTTGAAATAGAACGGAACAGGCAGAATGATCTCATCGTTTGGAGCGGCGATCGCCGAGGAGATCACACAGAAGGCCTGGTTACATCCTGCGGTGATCAACACCTGGTCGGGGCGAACCGTCCCGCGGTAGTCGCTGCTGAGTTCGGTCGCGAACGCTTGGCGAAGATCGGGTAGGCCCTCCTGCGGGCAGTAGCGACCCCCGTCGGGTTCATGAGCCACAGCGGCCACGTGTTCCGCTATCGCGGGAGCGGTCGGAAAGGAAGGTGCGGCCTGGGAGAGATCGAGCAGCGGAAGCTGTGCACCCCGCAGTTCGCGCAGAGCGTTGGCCGCGCCTATGGGTGAGTGGATTTGGCTTAGGGTCCGGTGAGTTAGGCGCACGATTGCCAGTTTGGCGCGCCAGCTAGAAACTCGCTGCGCGATATCGGGATTTGTTTATTACGATCGGTCGCCGTGGCTCTCTTGGTACAAAAGTTTGGTGGCACTTCGGTCGCCGATCCCGACCGTATTCGCGAGGTGGCCGACTATGCAGCGCGCTGTGTGAAGGGCGGCGACCAAATAATCCTGGTCATCAGCGCGATGGGCAAGGAAACCGACGAACTTCTTCGCCTTGCCGACGCTGTTTCGAGCACTCGTCCAGGCCGCGAAATGGACATGCTCATTACGGCTGGCGAACGCAAGGCGTCCGCATTGGTGTGTATGGCGCTTCACGATCTCGGAGTCGAAGCCGACTCGTTCACCGGCAGTCAGGCCGGACTCATCACCGACACCAACCATACGAATGCCAAGATCGTCGAGATCCGCACAGATCGGGTCAAGGCCGCACTAGAAGCTGGTCGGGTTCCAGTGGTCGGAGGTTCCCAAGGTGTTTCACTCGATCGCGACGTCACCTTCCTGGGACGTGGCGGGTCGGACACGACCGCGGTCGCACTAGCTCACGCTTTGGGTGCCGATGCCTGCGAGCTGTACACCGACGTGTCCGGGGTATTTACAACCGACCCGCGGGTTGTGCACGAGGCTCGAAAGATGAAATCGATCTCGTTCGACGAACTGCTCGAGATGACGGCTACCGGATGCCCTAAGCCAGCGATGAGGTCGGTCGAGTTCGCCCGCAATCACGGCGTGAAATTGCACGTCAGGTCTGCGTTTACCTGGGAGCAGGGAACGTGGGTCACCGAGGAGAATCCCACAATGGAAAATGCAATCATCTCTGCCGTCACCCACGACGTGTCGGAGGCAAAGGTTACCGTCATCGACCTGCCGGACGAGCCTGGTATCGCTGCCAAACTGTTCCGCGATCTGGCCGAAAACGAGGTCAACGTCGACATGATCGTGCAGAACGTTTCAGCGGACGGAAAGACCGATATTTCTTTCACTGTTCCAACCGATCATCTGCCAGCTGCCCTTGAGGTCAGCGCGGCTTGCTGTCAGAAGATGGGGGTAGACGAGGTGATCGGCGATGACGACATCGCCAGGGTCAGCGTCATCGGTGCTGGCATGAAGAGCAACCCGGGCGTGGCAGCAACCATGTTCGAAACCCTCGCTAACGCCAACATCAACATCGACATGATCTCAACCTCGGCCATCCGCATTAGCTGCGTAGTAAGACAATCCGATGCGGAACGAGCGATCCAAGAACTCCACAAAGCCTTCGAACTCCACATCTAACAGCGGCTGTCTAATGGTGTCAGACACGTCCCTAATAATGTGTCCCTAATCAATGTCGCGAAA
>CBERPN010000029.1:0-24273 GCA_965524675.1 uncultured bacterium | reverse complement strand
AACACCGCCGACGCTGGTGCTAGCACCGACGCCTTCGCCATCCCCGACATCGACCCGGCAACCGGCGCATTCACCCTCGACACCGACGGTCGAGCCAACACCACACACGACATCGACATCCTGGCCTTCAAGGTAGAAAAAGACGGCCCCGGCGAACTGCTCCGCGGGGTACACCAAGCTGGTGTGCAAGGAGCAGCCGGTGGAACCGTCGGCGGAACCTACACGCTGACCCTTACCAACAACCCCCATTATCCAGTGACCGCAGTAACCCTCAGCGACGTGCTCGGCCCAGAATTCGAGTTTCTCGGCTGCTCCAATTACTACCCGGCCGACAATTCGACCGACGTACCGTTTCGTGAAAACGGCGCAGCGGCCAATGAAGAGTTCGTCGGTTCAGGGCCGATCTACACGCTGCCTGCCACCGGCGACTGCACCGCCCCAGCCTCTGTGGCCACCGTAGGAACCGGCTCGGGCAACCTCGCCAACACCGAGGTCGCTTGGGCACCCGTCAACCTCGCAGCCGCCGAAGTTGTAACCATCGAATACCAGGCCGGAATTGCGATGCGGATGAACACCACCACCTTCACCACCGCTCCTACAGGCGCTCTCGGCAATGGACGCAACCTCGACAACAACGCTGGACCAATCACCAGCGAACCGAGCCGCACAACGAACGCCGACCCAGAATTGTTGGACGCTCCTGAACAAGAGGCGGCCAACACCGTCGACGCTTCAGGTACATACCTGAGCAGCACGGTCACCGACGACGACCTCTTCACCTCTGAAGCCGAGGACCTCGTCATCTACAAGGCCCATACGGGCACGCTCACCCAAAGCGGCGGTGTACCCACCACCCTCACAATCCAAACCAGTGAGTACCGCGACTACACCAACCTGGTAGTGCGCGATCTTCTCCCTAGCGCACTGTGTTTCCGCAACAGCTACGTCACGGATCTCACGCCCGGATCCGATTGGGATTCCACCGACTGTTCGGGCGGCAGCGCCGGTGGCTCTTCGATAACGGTCACCGGAACCAGTACCGGATCGGCGACCCAGCCGGTGCATTCGGTTCGCGACATCACCGGCGGCGGCGACTACGGCTTCGACCGCTTCGAGGCTGTGTGGAGTTACCTCAGCAACCCTCTGCTCGCCGACGTCGATCGCGACAGCACCGTAAGCATCGAGTACACCGCTACCGTCCGGCGCTATCACCGAGTGGGACAATCGTCGGACACAGGTCAGCCGGTACTAGCCGGCGATGAGGTCACCAATGAGGTCGAAGTAAGCGGGCCAGGCTTCGTCGCCCAAGGCCTAGCGAACTCTGGCGGATTCGACCCCGAACCAGATGGTGGGGTCGATGGCGACACGTCCAGCGCATCGCTCTCCAACGAGTTCCCAGTTCTAGACAAACAAATATCTGAACGAAGTGGGCCTCTTGCCCCGGGCGCTGGCGCCACCGCTGCCGACTGCGTCGACCCCGCAATCACCTGGCACCTCAGCGGTGCGAGCGCCACACCGGCCGAATACGGCTTTGGCCCCGGCGATCTCGTCTGCTTTCGGCTCACGGTCGACTTCCCGGTAAGCCTCGACTACGAGGGCACCGTCGTGCAAGACCTGCTGCCTCCGGCGTACCGATACATCAACGGTTCGGCCGCTCGCCTCGCCAGCGACACCCTCGCCAGCACAGTGGTCAGCCTGGAATCTGACTCGCTCGTATCCTTCACGCTGGGAAGCAGCGGCACCGTCCCGAACGGTGGCGAAAAGTTCGACTGGGTGATCGCAGCAGAAATCGTGCGCAACGAGCCCGAGGCGGCGGCCGACATCAACGCCAACCTGATGAAGCTTGTGCACAACAACAACGGCGGCCTCGTCTATCAGTACCGCGACCAGGTTCAGGCCGAATGGACCGAACCTCAGGTTCGACTGGCCAAGGGCGTTAAGAGCGTCGACTCAACCGATAACTCGATCGACTTCACCGCACCGGGCCCCGACTACGACGACTCGCTCACCGGCGACAACATCGCCCGCACGGTGCAGGCTAGCTCCGACGTCGAGTACCGCATCGATGTCTGGAACACCGGCAACGTCGATGCCGACCTAACCGAAGTGTGGGACACCATCCCCGCGCCGCTCTCGTGCGCCGACGTAACCGTAACGGCCGCGTTCACCTGTACTAACAATGGCGGCGGCGGCGCGACCCTCAAATGGTCCGGTCTCACCATTCCCAAGTCGCTCGACACCGCGGGTGGCGACACCACCCCCGACACGGTGGCCACCGCACCCATCGAACTCAACTACAGCATCACCGTCCCTGCTGGTATCGACCCCAACACCAACATGGTGAATACCGCTGGTGTGCGTCGTTACCAAGCCGAGACAAACGCCGGTTCGGGCAGCTACGAGTACATTCCCGCCAGCAATATCGACCCCACCCAGACCGCCAACACCGACGCGGCGAGCGACACCGCCCGGATCGTTACCTTGGCCCCCACCGCGGTTAAGGCACAAGCAACCGACATCACCGAAACCGGAAATGACGCTGGTAGTCAAGCCACCATCGGTGAGATCGTTCGCTACGACCTCACCCTCGGGGTTCCAGAAGGCACCACCGTTTACGACGGCTTCGTCTTCGACGATCTAGCCGCAGGACTCGTCTACTTCGTCGACGGAACCCACCCGGCTGCGGTGGTTACCTCGAGCGAGACCGACCAGTTCGGCACTCAACTCGACAGCGGAACCTTGACCGTTCCTGCGGTGGGTAGCACCGGCCAGATTCGCTATAACCTGCCCGCCCTTTATAAGAACGAGGTGGGCGATGTCGACGACGAGCTAACGATCACCTTCTACGCCCAGGTAACCGATGTGACGGGCAACCAGGGCGACCCCCAGACCGCCCTCGATAACGACTTCAGCTTCCGCTGGCACACCGAGGCCAATGCCGGAAGCGGCGCATCGTTCAAGAACCAGAACTCAAACCAGACCACCGCCGATGTGGTCGAGCCCAACCCCAACGTCGTTAAGGATCACACCGTTCCGGCCGGAGCAAACGTGAACCCGGGCGACACCGTGACCTACCGAATCACGGTTACCAACGCGAACCCGGCCAACGTATCGGTCCTGCACGACCTAGAACTCATCGACACGGTGCCGATCGACATCCTGCCGCTCGACGGTTCTTCGAACCCGGTAACCGTGACCGGCCAGCTCGTTGCGACTACCGGCGTGACTCCTGCCGGTGCCTTCACCGGCACGTGGGACAACACCGCCCGAACCATTACCTGGACACCGAGCGACCAAGCGGCCCTGACGTCTCTAGACCCCGACGCCACCATCCGGTTCACATATCAGGCGCTAGTTAACGACCCCGTCATCGCTGGTATCGGTATCACCAACACGGTCGCCCTCACCGGCAATTCCCTCGCCGCCAGCGACCCGAACCAGGGCGACGGCCGGGCCTACTCCGATAGCGATGACGACACCCTCATCCCCGGACAGCCCACCATCAGCAAAGACATCGCCCCCCTACCCGACGACGCTGATGACCAAGCCACCATCCGGGTGGGCGAGGCCATCGACTTCCAAGCCGAAGCTACCCTAACCACCGGTACGGCCATCTACGACGGCACAATCTTCGACACGCTTCCCGCCGGGTTCGAATTCGACACTTTCGGCACCCCCGTCGTCACCGGCGCCTGCTTCCTACTCAACGGATCGGGCACCAGCTCGGGCGTAGCCCTGGTGGCGGGCGACATCGAGACCCTGACCGACGTAGCTGTTACCGGTCGGCAAGCCTGGTTCCTCGGCGACATCGTGGCCGATGGAGCCCCCTGTACCATCACGGCCCCCTACACCGCCCACGTCGATGACGTAGCCGCGGCGGTCGACGGCGCCACCCTCACCAACCGCGCTCAACTCACTTTCAATCAGACCAACCTCATCGCCAGCGACTCACCGGCCTCGATGCCCGCAGGCTTCGACAACCCAAGCTCGGCTAGCTGGGACGGCAGCACCGGAATCGAACTCGAGTCGATCGATGTGGTCGAACCGCAACTCGAGATCGACAAGGATGTAACGACCGTCTCCGGCATTTCGGTGAACCCTCCGTGCGACAACGTCGCCGGAAACAATGCGACTGGCAGCGACGATGGTGACGACCAGGGCAGCGCCGCCAACGGCTGCGATGTCACCGCTGGCCAACGCCTCGGCTACACCCTCACCGTAAGCGGCTCGGGTAGTACCGATGCCCACGATGTGGTGGTAACCGACGTACTTCCCGTTGGACTCAACGTCGACATCTCTTCAATCAGCAGCGGCGGAACCTACGTCGCCGGAACTCGCACCATTACCTGGAACATCACCGGCCCGGTCAGCAACGCCACCGCAGTAACCCTCAGCTACGAAGCGGTAATCGCGGCCTCCAACTTGCTCACCCAGGGCGAAGACTTGGTCAACACCGCGGATATCGATAGCTACTACGCATTCACTACCGCTGAACGGGCCGCCATCAGCAACGGCGACGTGCCCGAATACGGCAACGGCGTCACCGCTAGCCGCGGCAGTCTCCTGCCCGACGTGGTGAGCGTCGAAGTTCACTTCCCTCAACTCAGCATCGCCAAGACCCACCTCTCGCCCAGCGACCCAACCGACGCCCGTTTCGACGAAGCGTTCAATTGGGAGATTACGGTTACCAATTCCAACTCGGTGGCGGCCGCCTTTAATGTGGACGTAGTCGACACCCTGCCCACCGGATGGGTTTACGTCGCCAACTCGGCATCGGTAACCACGCCCTACGGCACTACGTCGGTCGAACCGGCCATCGCTAGTCAGGTGCTCACCTGGGCGGACGCGGTCAGCGGGTCGGCAGAGCCGCTCGATCCAACCGACTCGATAGTCATCAGCTTCCAGGCAACCCCAGACTCCTCGGTGCTAGCTCCCGATGCCGCTACCGGCATCAGCAATACCGGCACGACAAACCCACACCAGAATAACGTCTCGACCGCCGGTGAAGATTCCAGCGGTGCCACCGGCTGTTGTGGCGGCACCACCTACACCGATAGCGGATCTGACTCGGTAATCATCCGCCAGGTCGACCTGGCGGTCGACAAGCGAATTGTCGACGCCGCACCGCACTACTACGGCGACATCGTCACTTACGAGATCGACCTCATCAACCAAGGGACCGATGCCGGAACCGGCATAACACTCAGCGATCTGCTCGACACCGACCTCACCTACGTGAGCACGGTTAGCACCGATCTCGGCACGTATAACAGCGTGACCGGCATCTGGGACCTAACCCCCAACCCCGGCGATTCGGTTCCCGTGGGCACCCACACCCTCACCTTGCGGGTCGAACTCGACATCGCCGGGCCGATCACCAATACGGCTGAAGTAATCACCGCCGACCAGTGGGACCCCGACTCGACACCGGGCAGCGGCCCGCCATCCGAAGACGACATCGACGTCGTTTCGATCAACACCCTCACCACCGACCTCGGTAACCGCATCTGGCTAGACCTCGATGACGACGGCGTACAAGATGTTGGCGAGATAGGCATTCCCAATGTCGACGTCACCGTTACATGGGTCGATGCCAGCGGAGTCAACCAGTCGGCAACCGACACCACCGACAGCGACGGCAACTACTCCATCAGCGGACTACCGGTCGACACCGACCTGACGGTTACGGTCGACAGCGCCGACCTGCCCAGCGGTGTTATCCAAACCTTCGAACTGGCCGACAACCCCGACAACACCGATACCCAGGCGGCCAACGGCCAAACTACCGGGCTCGATCACGAGGTCACCGGTGTTCGCCTGAGCGACACGGTTACGTCTTACCTCGACGTCGACTTCGGCTACCGCGGTATCAACTCGGTCGGAGATCAGGTCTGGTACGACATCGATGCCGATGGCGCTAGCGGGCCCGCGGTTGGCGACGTCGGGCTAGTAGGCGTCGACATGACCCTCGTTTGGGCTGGCTTCGACAGCACCTTTGGCAACGCCGACGATGTGACCTTCCCAGTCGACACCACCATCGCCTCAGGTGCCTACCTGTTCGCGAACCTGCCGGATGGCGAATACCGCGTCGACCTCGACAGCTCAACCCTTCGCTATGGCATCACCACACCGACCTTTGATCTCAACGGCGTGGCGACGGCCCATACCTCGGGAGAGTTCACCCTCGGAGCGGCCGCCGCACCAGAAGACAAAATTGACGTCGACTTCGCCTACACCGGCGGACCAGGTTCGCTGGGCGACCGCGTCTGGCTCGACCTCGATGCCGATGGAACGATCGACACGGGTGAAGTCGGAATCTCCGGAGTGGACATCAACGTCGTCTGGACAAACCCTGACGGCGCCGACATCACCTTCACCGCAACCACCTCACCAACCGGCGTTTGGTCTGTCAGCAACCTCCCATTGGGCGACTACACCGTCACGGTCGATACTGCGACGCTGCCCGTCGGTGTTGCACCGACCTTCGACTTCGACGGAACCGGCACCCCTCATACCTCGGCGATAACACTGACGTCGGGTACACCGTCGAACACAGCGCAGGACTTTGGCTACCGAGGTGCCGGAACTATCGGCGACACCATCTTCTACGATGCCGACGACAACAGCTCTGGTGTAGTCGACGGCGCCGACCACCCGCTGGGCGGAGTCGACGTAACCCTCGAGTGGACCTCGAACGGAACCATCTATAGCGAGACTCAGACCACCGACAGCTCTGGTCAATACCTCTTTGAGAACCTGCCCGCAGGCGACTACACGATTACGGTCGACGAGGGCACGCTTCCGCCAGGCTTGGCCGCCAACTACGACGACGATGGCATCGCGACACCGAGCACAAGCTCGGTGACGCTCACCGCAGTCGCCCCCGATGACCTCGACCAAGACTTCAGCTACACCGGTGTCGGCACGATCGGCGACACGGTCTGGCACGACACCGATGGCAACGGCGCAATCGACACCGGCGAGGTGGGCCTGGCCAACGTGACAGTTGAGCTGACCTGGCCGGGCGAAGACGGTGTGTTCGGCGGTGGCGACGACGTCGTCTTCACCGACATCACCGATTCTTCTGGCAACTACCTCTTTGAGAACCTGCCCGATGGCCCGTTCAGGGTCACCGTCGACGACTCCACACTGCCCGGAGGCCTAGAGCAAACCCACGATGACGATGGGATTTCGTCAGCCCATACCTCGACAGTGACGCTCACCGGCGGTGCACGAATCAACCTCGACCAAGACTTTGGTTACCGCGGCCTCGGGTCGCTCGGCGACACAGTGTTCTACGACATCGACGGCGACGGCGCCCCAACCGCCGACCCGGCTTCGCCTGGAGTTCCAGCCGAACCCGCTATCGCGAATGTCGAAGTCACCGTCACCTGGACCAACCCAGGCGGCAGCGACCTCGTCTTCGTCACCACCACCGATAGCAACGGCAACTGGAACGTGCCAAACCTGCCCCACGGTGACTACACGGTTGCGCTAACCAACGGCCTGCCCGTCGGCTCGACCGCTAGTTATGACCTCGACGGCGGCGGCGACAACACAGCCGCGACCACCCTCGACGGCACGAACCCGAGCCGCGACACGCTCGACTTCAGCGTCACCGGTACCGGCACTCTTGGCGATCAGGTCTGGTTCGATCAGGACTCCAGCGGTACAGCCACCGCTAACGGACAAGATCAGCCGTTGGCGGGCGTCGACCTGACCATCGACTGGGATGGTCTCGACGGAGTTGACGGAACTGCTGACGATCTCGTCTGGACGGTCACCACCGATGCCGCTGGCGAATGGCTAATCCCCAACCTTTTGGCTGGTGACTACACCGTTACGGTCGACGCCACCACCTTGCCCCTCGGTATCGACGTTCTGACCTTCCAAGATGAGTTTGGCGCTAGCGCGAACCCGGCCGACCTCACGGGCACAAGCAATCACACCCTGGCAGCGGGCGAAGACTATCGCGACATCGACTTCTCGTACGAGGGTCGAGCAGGTGTGGGCGACACGCTCTGGATCGATCTCGACGGCGACGGCGTGCTGGGTCCCGACGAAGTCGGAATCGCCAATGTCGATATTACCGCCACCTACACCGGACCTAGCGGGCCGATCTCGGTGACCGTCACTACCGACGTTGACGGCGAGTACTTCATAGCCGACATGCCCTTCGACACCCCCATCACGATCACGGTCGACATCTCCGATCCCGACTTCCCGTCAGGTCTCGTAGCGACCTTCGATGGCGATGAGTTTGCAGGTTCACCGACCGCCGGAACACCTCACACCGCAACCACCACACTTACGGCCGCTATTCCGATCGACTTGGGTATGGACTTCGGCTATCGGGGCGTTGGCGTGATCGGTGATCAGATCTGGCTCGATGTCGATGGCTCGGGGGAAGCGACGTTGCAGTCGACCCCTCAGACCGGCGACATTGGCCTGCCAAATGTGACCGTCGAACTCACCTGGACCAACACCAGCGGTGGCGCCGACATGGTGCTCACCACCATCACAGACTCCAACGGCATCTACCGATTCGACAATCTTCCCGACGGCGACTTCAGCATCGCAGTCGATATCGCGACCCTTCCATCAGGTATCGCACCCGTCTTCGACGTCGATGGCGGCGCCGATCTGGTATCGGTCACAGCCCTGACGGCGGGCGACCGTGAAGATCTCGACCAAGACTTCTCGATCACGGGAACCGGCAGACTGGGCGACACCGTATGGCACGACCGCGACGCCGACGGGGTCATCGACCCCGGTGAAGAGCCCATCTCGGACGTAACGGTGACTGTGGTCTGGACCGACCCGGTCACCAACGCCAGCTATACCTGGACTACCACGACCGACAGCAACGGCCAATGGGGCGTTGCGAACGCACCAGCAGGAATCTACACGGTTACCGTCGACCCCTCGACCCTGCCCGAAGGCTATGCACCAACCTTCGACCGCGACAGTTCGCCGAGTTCGCCAGCCGACAGCACGACCACGTTGACGCTCGGAGCGGGTGAATCGATTCTCAACGCCGACTTCGGCTACCAGCAAACCGCTGACGTTGGTATCACCAAGAGCCACTCGGGCGACTTTGTTCTCGGCCAGGAAAACACTTGGACGTTGACGATCGTCAACAACGGGCCCGGCGTTGCGAATGGGCCAGTCGTTGTACGCGATATTCTGCCTACGGGAACACATTTTGTGCGCAGCAACTCCAGCGAGTGGGATTGTGCTGCATCGGGCCAGACGGTGACCTGTACCTATCAGGGCTCCACATCGACCGCTGCCGATCTCGCCGTCGGAGCGACCAGTTCGATCGAAATAGTTGTCACGCTCGACACGGCAATCGCCGGCAACCCGAACCAAAGCGTTACCAACACAGCCACCGTTGATCACGAAACGGTCGACCCGGTACCCGGGAACGATTCCGACTCTGACCCCACCACGGTTCCGCTGTCGCTGCTCACCATCGACAAATCGATCGACGGTTCGCTGCGCAACGGCGGCGACGGCCGCTACATCTTGACGGTTACCAACGAGGGTCCGTCGACCACACGAGGCACCGTCACGATCATCGACGACCTGCCAGCAGGCCTAACATTCAAGTCGGCCGTTGTCTCGACATCGATGAGCTGCAACGCCGTCGGCCAACTGGTCTCTTGTGTTGGCACGCCAAATCTAACCAAGGGTTCTGATCTCAAGATCGAACTCGTCGTGAACGTCACGGCATCGGTTGGAGTTTCGTTGGTCAACACGGCCACGGTGGACGGAGGTAATGAGGTGAACGGAATACCGCTCGACCCCAAGACCCTCGCTGACATCATCGAGACGATCAAGACGAATCCAGCGCTCGCTTCAGCTCTCGGGATCGACAACCCAGACGCCTTGCTACAAACCGACACCGCAGCGGCGATCATCGTCTCGGGCGGGCTCGCGTTCACAGGTTCTAGCCTGGCAATAATGCTCGGCCTCGCCACGGTCTTGCTGATGGCTGGCTGGGCGCTTGTGATGGTCACCCGTCGACGTCGTATAATCTAAAGCCAATGGTGTCAGACACGTCCCTAATGGAACGTCCCTAATCATTTTCTTGGAGTAGACGCTCTCACTTCGCTACTCGAAAGTGCTGACGCGGGATAGTCGACGGCCAGTAATCGTTCGCCACCAATCCCGCTGCCAACATCCCAATAGTGTCACCGCTCTTGGCGCCGCTGCCATTACCACCAGATGCGACGAAGGTTCGCTGAGTCACCTGATCGATAATTGGGTACTTGGCGGGTGTCCGGGTAAGGATGCAGCGTTTGGTCTGAAACGAGAGAAACTCGGCTCTTGGAACTATGGCGCGCAACACTCGTTCAAAATCATCGAGATGGTCGTCGCTGGCCCCGTTCTGAAACCAGTCTCGAATCTCAGCCAGGCTGGCCGGGTTGAAATCGCTAGGCGTGTTTGCGCCCATCTTGAAATAGAAGTTACCGTCGCCATAGCGCACTGGCGGCGCCATATAGATGTCGTGAAGGACCGGGTCATCAATCGTGTAGGCCAAGGCTGGCAGCGACCCGAGGCGCTCCGCTTCTTGGGCTGAGACTTGCCCCAGGACGATTGTCTCGGTCTCTGACTGCAACGGGAGCTGGTCGGGGAACAAGTCGAAACAGTTGCTGAACGAGCCCACGGTGACGAGAACCTTGCCAGCCCTGTATTGAATGCCCGACCGCGTTTCAACCTGAACACCGCAGTCATCCTCTTCGATGCTGACAACTATGTCGCGAATAACGGTGGTTCCCTGCTGAACCGCAATCGCGTTTTGGGCTCTCAACATGGCGCGAGGGTCAATCATGCCTGCCGGGTCGGGTTCGTGAATTACCCAATGGGTTTCCGGAAACTCAAAGTCCCCGAACTCTGTTCGCCACGAGCGAACTCCCGCCTCGAAAAGGGTGTGCGGTATGTCCAGAGCCTTTACAACCTCGGCAGGGGATTCAACGTTGTTGTCCTCGACGTCGTCCGAGTTTACGATCAGGCAGCCGACCGGGTCATAGAAGTGAATTCCCGACGTCGCTTCCAGCATTCGGTAATTGGCCATCGCCATTCGGCCAATCGTCGAGCTAAGTATCGAACGGCCGAGCGCCCGCACTAACCGCCGCTCATCGTAGTGACTCGCGTAAACGCCGTCGTGAGTGAGTTCGTCCTCGGGCTCATCGGGGCCAATTACCGCCACATCCGGACTGTCTTGGCTCAGGTATCGGGCTGCCGCACTGCCGAACATTCCGTTTCCGACAACGATGTATTCAAACTCGATCATCACGTACCTTGCCATTCACAAGGGACCACGTCAGACCTCGATCTGCAATAGATCAGAACCTGCGATTACTTCGCCGTCAAACATCTCGCCAATTTCGACACACATTCGTGCTACCAGGTCGGCGGACTTCTCACGGATGTGGGTTAGAACCAGTCGCTCGACTTGGGCCTCTCTCGCCGCGTATGCGGCCTGCGGTGCACCAGCGATGATGTGCTCGACGAGAAAGCGCTGCTCTGCAGACTCAATTTCGGTGGCGGCTAGGTAGGCGCACATAACGAGCACGTCAGCTCGTTCGGCTAGCGCATTTAGACCAGACCCCGGAACCGCGTCGCCAGAGATGGCGACGCTCTTGTCGTCGGCTAAGATTCTGTACCCCACCGTCGCCCATTGTTCGACAGCCAACCTCAGGGCTGCGCCACCGTGTTCGACGGGCCCGACTAGAACCTGCACATCGTTCGAGAGCTGGATCGATCCAGTCATCTGTTCGCAAACCTCCACCATCGCGCCTGGCGGTTCGACAACTAGATCGAGCGCTCGTTCCTCGACGATTCGATAGTTGATGTCTCGCCAGTAAACGCCCTCGAGCAGGGTGGTGATGATCTCGGAGGTTCCTGGCGGACCGTAGATCGGGAGTGATTCACGTTGCCCAAGATTCCAAGCGGCCATGATCAGATCACCAAGGCCGCCAATATGGTCGAAGTGGTGATGAGTGATGAAGATTGCGTCGATGGCATCTGTTGTGACCCCGGCCGCCGCCAACTGGGTCGCTACGCCGCGGCCCGCGTCGAACACCAGATTCAATCCAGCGGCCTGAACCAGAGTCGCTGGACCTTGCCGCGTCGGATCAGGTCGAGGGCCGCCGGTACCGAGCAGAGTGATGCGCATAGCGCAAACTCTACGGGTTCATGGATCACCCTTGAGAAAACGGTACCGCAACTTCCTGCTAGTTCATCGACAGAACGAATGCGTGGCGAGGGTCGGCACGGCCTTCGAGTACTTCCAGATAGGTCTCGGCCGCCGCTTCGATACCTGAGCGTTCAACCATCGCGACCGCGTTCGTCATCGTGGGCAGAAAACCGGTCCAAGCTTCGGCGAATCGCTGCTCGACACCGCCGGGCCCCCAGTCTTGGCGGCGCTTGATGATCTGATCCGGCGCGAAAAACAGCGCTGGTGCGGGGCCAGGCAGGGGTTCATCCCCCGCCAGTTCGGTCCAGTGTGTGCCACCCACTTGAACGCTGGCGGTCAAACCGACCATGTTGGTGTGCACGGCCAAGCGGACCGCGGCATCGCCTGCCATATCAACATATACCGCCGGTGTTTCTCCAGCGAGTTGACCGATATCGCCATAGCCGAGCACGCGATCGTAGCTACCCAATCCCCGCACGAAATCGCGGTTGCCGGGCGAGGTGAGCCCGACGATCTCGGGTCGATCAGAACGCTTCGACAGCAGATGCGCCAACCCAAACGCGGTCTTGGATGAAGCGCTCGATAGCACGATCGTCTCGGCATCAAACCACTCGTTGTCGTGCAGCCAGTCGTCGAGCACAAAGTCGGTCATGAACAGCGGCCAGAACAACATCTGTTGTTCTTCGGTGGCCGAGTCGTATGCCGGATCTGCGGCGCAGCGCACATAACCGTTGTACATCGGCGACAGGTGACTCCTGTGGGCAGACGAGTCGGAGAATCCTTTGTCGCCTACCTCCGCCGGCGTCACCACCAGTTCCGAGCCCATTGGCAAGTATCCAAAGAGGAGCTCACCGTCGGCCAGACCTGTGCCGTTCGCGTCGAGCACCTCAGCGAACCCCCAGACCGGTACGCGGCCCCAGCCCTCCTCGGTTGGGAAGAACGACCAGTAGCCCATCAGATCGCCGAACACCGCATAGGTGATGTTGTTGGCGCTGAAGCCAAACCGCTTCACTTGTAGCCGGGCCTCACCACTCACCAGTTCGGCCGGGTCGCTATCGACAAGTCGAGTCGTTGTTAGGTCGGCCTTGTTCACCTCAAAGTTCATGGCCAAACCATAGGCCGTTAAGGTCCTGAGTGGTACAGCCATCGCAAGGCTGGCGGACCAGCTCTAGATTCCGACGTCTTGTTGCGCTTTTCCGCTGTTGACGATTAGCGCTAACGGCAGTGCCGCGAAAAGCCCCAGGCTCACTATTGTTCCCACGACTTCGGAGCTATCGAGGCCTTCGGTATTGAACAGGTGATAGATCAGGTGCGGCACACCCCACGCCAACGTGGCCAGCGCCGCCAAAATCACCAGTTGGCGAGTCAGTTTCACCGCAGCGAATACCAGCACTACCGCTAGGGCGAGGTTGAGTGCCCCGACATCACGAATCAAATGCTCGTTGTAGGGCCCATCTACCGACGCCCAGCCCTTCCCGAAATCAGGAAACCTGTCATAGAAAGACCGCGGCGCCAACAGCGCCCAGACTCCGATCTGGAGCGAAATGATGATTAGGTAACCGAGCGCAACTCGAAGCCAACGAGAGTAGGTCATAACTCAAGACTACGGCGACAGTGGACCGAACACTTAGACCACTTCCTTGGTATGTTTTCATACCAGTGAGAGACTTGGTGCTTCAGCTCGATCGCTCGCTCGGCCGGCGCGTTGGCGTGGAACGAGCCCTGCGACAAGCAATTCGCGACGGCCAACTCACTCCCGGCTCGCAATTGCCTTCATCACGTGCCTTGGCCGAAGACCTCGGACTGGCACGCGCCACCATCGTGGCCGCCTTCGAACAACTCACCGTCGAGGGCTATCTGGTGTCTCGACATGGGGTCGGAACAATCGTCTCGGAGGTCCCGTCAACCGCACTCGAGGCACCGCTCGAAGAAGGACTTGGCCCGACGATGGCGGCCGACTTTCGACCGGGCGAGCCGGACGCAAGCCTTTTCCCGCGTGCTGCCTGGCTCCGGTCGGTCCGGCGAGTGGTCAACGGCTCGCCCGATTCACTACTCGGCTACGGTCACCCGACGGGTCTCTCAAGTTTGCGGACCGCTCTTGGAACATACTTGGGTCGATCACGAGCCGTATTCGCCGACCCTGCTGCAATAAGCATCTTTGGCGGATCAACCTCAGCCGTAGGCTTCCTGGGTGAGATGTTCCAAACGCTGGGCATTACGAGGGTGGCGGTCGAGGACCCGACATTGCCATTTCTTCGCGATGTCTGGAAGCTGGTGGGCATCACACCGCTACCTGTACCGATCGATGACGAGGGCATCGATGTCGAAGCGCTCGACCGGCTAGGGGTTCATGCCGTAGTGGTGACCCCAAGCCATCAATACCCCCTCGGTGTCACGATGTCTGCGACTCGTCGGGCTGAGATCATTGGCTGGGCGCGCAGCCGCGATGGCTGGATTATCGAAGACGATTACGACGGCGAGTTTCGCTACGACCGACAGCCGATCGGAGCACTGCAAGGCCTGGATCCCGAACGGGTGATCTACATGGGAACGGCCAGCAAGTCACTATCACCCAGCCTACGAATCTCATGGCTGGTGGTTCCTCGAGAGCTCGCTAGCCCGCTCGCTCGGGTGAAGCACCTCCGTGCTGGCGTGTCGACAATCGATCAGGGCGCGCTGGCCGATTTCATCGATAGGGGCGAACTCGATCGCCACGTCCGTCATGTTCGCAGTGTCTACCAGCAACGCCAGATCGAGTTGGTACAGCGGCTCCGCTCGGATGTGCAATGGCTAAGCGTCCCAGACATCCAAGCTGGGCTTCACCTCACAGCAACCTTCGACGAGGCCACCACCAAAATTTCTGAATGCGAGCTCGTTCAACGCGCTAGAGAACTGTCGATCGGACTATTCGGCCTTAGCGAGCACTACCTTCGTTCGGCACCGGATTGTGGGTTGGTTCTCGGCTACACCCGACCACCACAACACGGGTACGCCGAGGCTCTCGACCGCCTGCTCAACTTCCTAAAGTCAGCCCAGTAACCCGTACCCGTGTCAGATCTGGCTGCCGGGACCGCCAGAGCTGACACGAGTTGCGGGTTTGGTTAGAGCTGTAGGCCGAAGAGTTCGGTGAACCGAGCTGCGTACTCGTCGTCGCTTTCGATTGCGGCGAGTGAAACCCAGTCTTGGTCGTCGATCTTGATAGGTCGGTCGAATAGCTCTGGCCCGCCCCACCCGCACGTCCAACGGAGTTTCGGATCGTCGGTGGTAACGGCCTGGTAGATGATGTCGGCGACATCGGACGGCGCACCGGGATTCTCGAGGCCCTTGGTGTAGAACTGGAACATACGACGGTAAGCCGTCGCATATGCCCCTGTCTGTTCGGGGGTGTCGGTGTTCTTGGCGAGGATTGCTGTCTTGACGATCCCCGGTTCGATGATGACCACACGCACTCCATGAGGCGCCAACTCTTGAGCAAGCCCTTCGCTCAAGCCTTCGAGGGCCCACTTCGACGCCGAATACGGCGACTGCCCGATCGCCGCGATTCGACCCGCTATCGAACTGAGGTTGACGATCGTGCCACTCGCCCGCTCGCGCATCTGTGGAAGCACCGCTTGAGTACACCTGATCACACCGAACAAGTTCACATCCATGACCTGCTCGTAGGTGCTAATCGGTGTCTCTTCAAGGACTCCGTTGCCGCCAATGCCCGCATTGTTGACTAGCACATCGATTCCACCGGCCGCCGCGGTCACTTCGGCGACGACCCGGTTAACCGACGCCGCGTCGGTTACATCGCAGACCACTGGGTGAACCGTGACGTCTGCGTCATCGGCCAACGTGGCCAGCTTTGCGCCCTTGTCGAGGTTGCGCATCGCGCCGTAGACGTTCCATCCTTTGCCAGCAAGATCGACCGCCGTCTGGCGACCGATGCCCGAATTGGCCCCAGTGATCAAAGCTGTAGTCATTAGCCGCCACCTTAGGTGACGTCCTATCCCAAACTGGCCAAGGCCTCGATTGCCAACGGCGCGTGCCGCACATCGAAGTTCGAATCGAGCTGCAGTGCTGCGGACAGATGCTGCTCGGCCCGTTCCACCTCACCGTTTGCGAGTTCGATCATTCCGACGTGATAGAGCAGCCGTGCGTCTTGGGTCCCAAGCGATAGCGCAGCCTTAGCGTGCGCTGCCGCCTCGGCGGAACGACCGTTGACGTGCAGTGCCCAGGCAAGAGCATCGTGGCTATAGATGTCCTGTCGCTGCTCGAAATCGAGTTCAGCCAAGCTGAGAGCGGCCAGTGGATCGTGATCGGCGTAGAACCCAATGACGTGGCGCCGCTCGGCCGGAAATCTCTCTGCCTGAGCTGCCGCCAGCTCAAGGCCCAGCGATGCCTGGTCGTCGGCAAGGGTGTGTGAACCGCGCACCCGGTAAAGCTTCTCGAGTTCGCCGTGAAGATCGGCGGCGGGGCCAGCTTCGATCAAGCTTAGGAATCTGTCGAGTGCCTCGTCGTAGCGGTCGAGGCTCACGAGCACGTGCCCATAAAGCTCACGACTACCGAGATGGTTCGGATCGATAATCAGCGCGTTTTCTAGGCTTGCAAACGCGGCTTCACTCTCTCCAGAACTCTGCTGGTAATTGGCCAGTTGAAACCAGTAGAACGCAGCGCTGGCCGGGCGAAGGTCTAACGAGCTCGCCGCCACTAGACCCTGGGTGGAAAGCTCGATCGCCCGGTCGGTGTCGCCGGCTAGGAATGCCAAACGAGCTAGCCGCGACCCGATCTCGGGTCGCCCTGGCTTGGCAGCGTCGACCTCCGCGTACAGGCGCCCGGCAGTCTCGACATCGCCGAGCTCCATTGCTAGATCACCCAAGATGGTCTTGACCGCTAGCTGCTTCGCTGGGGCAGAGTTGCTGGAGGTAACGAGATCCCTCGCCGCAATAAATCCGTGTTGTGCAGCCAGCGCTCGGGCCAAACCCAACATGGCACTATCGGAGTTTTGGTTTTCCTTCAGCGCCGTTCGATAGTTGACCTCGGCGACCTCGTACAGCTCTAGGTTTCCCGATTCCGAGGCGGCGATCATCTGTGCCGCAGCCAGTCGGGTGAGGACAACAACGTCGGCTGGGGTGGCCGCCGCCCGCTCGCGCCAGTAGTCCACAAGCTCGGCTGCCGGAGGCTTTCCGTAGCTGTTCTCAAGCATCATGACCGGATCGGGGAGAACCACAGCAGGTTCGGAATTACCGGCCCTAACCGCCACCGAAGCGGCCGCCATCAGAACCGCGACAACCAGAATAGCCACCGGAAGCTTGTCACCAAGCCGCCGGGCCAAACCCGGTTCGTGAGCATTACCAAGGGTTGAATTGATGGTGGTCATGTGCTTCGTTTCTTCTCTGAAAGTAGGACCGGGGCGGCCCTGCGAGGCCGCCCCGGTCGCTGCCGGGGGGACTACTGGGCTGGAGCCAAGTACGGGAAGCTGGTGCGGAACGGAACGTCGTTGCCATCGACGCAGTCACTGGTTAGCACCGCTGAGTCACCGAAGAACCCGCCGGTGACTATGCCGAGCTCGGCGTCGATCACGTCGTCGGCAAGCTGGCGACCGTTCGGGAAGCCATCGGTCGAGCTGGTGTCGAACGTCATGACGTCCGGCAACAAGAAATCGGTGATTCCTTGCGCTTCGGCATCGCTATAGGGCGTCCCATCCAAACCACTCAATGCGAGCAGCGAAGCTTTTACGTCGGCGCCCCACTTGCGATTGTCGCGGCGTGGCTTGGTGCGGTTATAAGCATCTTCTGAACCGTCGGGAATCAACACGGTCGCGATGGCCGGGCGGCCAACTCGATCGATAACACCCTTCTTGGTACGGGTACGAGCCCAGATCGCAACGTTGGTGCCGTCGAACATATCGCTCGGGACCTCGAGGACGATCGCGTTCACATTCAAGCCCGCCAGGAAGTCGTTCTCCTGACCATCACAGAAGGTTCTGCTGCCTCCGGCACCCTTTACCTGATCGCCAAAGGCGGTCAGGTCAAAGAAGAACGGATCGTCGTACAGACCGGCTCTTACCTTGATGCCGCCAGGCGCACGCGACGTCCTGCCGGTGCGACCGGTTACAACCTTCTTGCCGTCGACCCACATGCCCATCTTCTGCTGGCCATTCTTACGGACCCGCCCAAAGCGCCAGCGGAACTTCGTTCCCTTGCCAACTTCGTCGCCAACAAAGACCTGATACGAGGCGCCGGGCTTGAACGTTGTGGTGTTCTCGACCCCGGCTAGCGGATTCACCGCCAGCACGATGACCGTGTTGTCGGCATTTGTAGGCGACTGGAACGCATAAAGGTCGGTTATGTCAGTTCGACCATCGACGGTTGCCGCCGGGGCCTCTAGATGATCCGCTGCCTGCGCTTGGGTTCCGGCCACTACTAGCGAGGCCAATAACCCGCACAGAGCGATCGTGCTGGTGATTCGGTTTCGGAACGTTCTGGACATTTGCTCTCTCCCTCATGGAGGTTGGTTGATGCCGATGGTTCGGAGCCACCGATGTTCTGGATTGCCACTTCGGAGAAATTCTTTGGGCTACCAAACGGGCGCAACGAACAGATCCAATCCAGCGCAGGCGTCTGCTCCGAAGAACAGTTGTGACCACTTGGCCAACCATTTCTGGGAAGATCCTGCGAAGATGGACCCCTTGAAGGCATCTCGTCGACTTCAATCAGTCCTGAGCGACACCACTGGTGACGCACTTTCGCCGATCATCGAACGCTGTGCCCGCGGCGAAGAAGCCGCCTTCGCCCAGCTCTACGACGAACTCGCTGGATTGGTTTATGGCATCGTGTTAAAGGTGGTCCGAAACCCGGCACTGGCCGAGGAAGTCACCCAAGAAGTCTTCACCGAAGTGTGGCGGCAGGCTCCCCGCCACGACCGCAAACGCGGCAGCGTTCGGAGTTGGGTAGCTACAATCGCCCATCGCCGGGCGGTCGACCGGGTGCGATCCGAACAGGCGGCCCGTCACCGCGAAGAACGTGAAGCGGCCGGGGCGACGGTCGATCTTACCCATGAGGTCGAGGAAGCTGTGGGCGATGAGATGGAGCGGCAGCGAGTTCGTCAGGCACTTCAATCACTCACAGAAGTGCAGCGCGACGCCGTGAAGCTGGCCTACTACGGTGGCTACACCTACCGCGAGGTGGCGATCGTCCTCGACGTGCCCGAAGGAACGGTCAAAACCCGCATACGCGACGGTCTAATACGCCTGCGCGACGAGATTGGGGTGTCGCTATGACCGAACACGACATTCACAACCTTGTTGCCGCCTACGCACTCGATGCGCTTGAACCGGACGAAACATCGGCCTTCGAAGCTCACTTGGCTTCGTGCGATTCGTGCACAACCGAGCTCACTGAGTTCCGGGAAACGGCCGCAGCTCTGGCCTCGGCAGAAACAACAGCTCCTCCGGTGCGACTTCGTGAGCAGGTGCTCACCGAAGTGCACAACACCCGCCAACTACCCCCCGAAGTCTCTCGTTCCGATACGCCTATCGAGCTGTCGAAGTGGCGGGATCGTCGCAGCTTCGCCAAAGTCGCGCTCGGCTCGGTAGCCGCTGCGGTCCTCATCGTCGCTGGCATCGCAGTGTTATCCGACGACGACCCGGTACCTGACGAGGTGGCCGTGGTGTACCAAGCCAGCGACGCCACGACCATTACCCTCAACCAGCAGCCTCCAGCCGTCGCGGGCGAGGTCACGATCGTCTACTCCGAAGAGGCGAGCGCGGTCGTGGTTCGGGCCAGCGATCTCAACCCGGTGGACGATTCGCAGACCTACGAACTCTGGGCCATCACCGCCAGCGGCGCCGAGCCGGTTGGATTGTTCGTCCCGGACGACTCAGGCGGGGTCATCGAGGCTCTCGCCACCGATGCCCCCGCCGATGCCGTGTGGGGAATCACGGTCGAGCCGGAGGGCGGTTCACCTCAACCCACAGGTGACATCTTGTATCTGTCGTCTTAAGTAGAAATACCAACCAGGACAAGCGCTGCACCTCTTGGCGGGGTCCGACCCAAGGAATACGCCTGTAGCCCAGCTAGGCGATCTAGTGTGTCTGTTGACATATACCGCTTTAGGAGAACGAATGAATACTTACAGAAAAGCCTTCGTCGTATTGCTTGCGGCTCTGCTCGGTCTTAGCGTCACGATCGCAGCTGGAACCGCGTCGGCAGCCAACGACGGACTCATCCTTCAGACCAGACTTCGCGGCAAGTCCGAGGTTGGTGGCGGCGACAGCGCCGGGCGCGGATCGGCCTTCGTATTTGGCCTCGAAGACGATTCCACCACCCTTTGCTATGTCCTGAGCACAAGAAAGACCGATGGCGCGCCGACCGCTGCACATATTCATTCCGGACGAAAAGGTACGAACGGCTCAGTGGTTGTAGCGCTCACTGCCCCAGCCAACGGAACCTCTGCTGGCTGTGTGAGCGAAGCTGATGAAGGCGTGTTTGCTGATGGCGTAACCGCAGCCGACATCCTCGCTCATCCGCGACGATATTATGTCAACATTCACTCCGCCGCCTACCCTAGTGGTGCGCTTCGAGGCCAACTGAGGCCTGCGCGGTGACCGCCTTCAGCTAGTCGCTCCCTGTGAGTAGCTGAACACCGAGCACTATTAACACGGCCGAAACATGATGCACACCAGCGTGTAACGCCCACCTCACTTCGGTGAAACACAGCTCCCGTACCGTCGTACCTGTTCGACAATAGAAACGGCGTGCAATCGATTGCACGCCGCCTACGGGAGAAACTACGTGAAAGCCAAGATCGCATTCGGAGCAGCCGCTATAGCCGGACTGGTAGTAGTGCTGGCATCGCCAGCGGCTGCCCAAGAGGCCGACGCTGCCGCCTACAACAAGTTCGTTCTCGACAACCTTTGGGTGTTCATCGCCGGGGTGTTGGTGTTTCTGATGCAGGCTGGTTTCGGCATGGTCGAGGCTGGCCTAACCCGGTCGAAGAACGTTGCGAACATCATGGCGAAGAACCTTGCCGACATGGTGATTGGCACCTTGGCGTTCTTTGCGGTGGGTTTTGGCCTGGCATTTGGCAACGGCAACAAGTGGTTTGGAACTCAGTTCTTCTTTCTCAACGACGCCAACGTCATCGGAGCCGACCAAACCGAGGGTCTTACCAACGGCACACTGTTCTTCTTTCAGGTGGTGTTCGCCGCTACCGCGGTAACCATTGCCTCGGGCGCCATGGCGGAACGAACCAAGTTCCACGCGTACCTCATCTTTTCTGCCGTGATGACCGCAATCATCTATCCCCTAGTTGTTCATTGGACCTGGGGCGGAGGCTTCATTTCCGAGCTCAGCATCGGCGACGCCGTGTACAGCGACTTCGCAGGCTCGACCATTGTGCACTCGACTGGCGGTTGGGCTGCGCTGATGGGAGCGATGATTCTCGGGCCGCGGATTGGTAAATACGATGCCGATGGCAACCCGCGGGCGCTTCCCGGCCACAACATCGCATTCACCGTCATTGGTGTGTTCATTCTTTGGTTCGGTTGGTTCGGGTTCAACGCGGGCTCGGAACTGTTGGCCGACGAACTGGTTCCGTTCATTGCGGTGAACACGCTCTTGGCCGCGGCGGCAGGTGCTACCGGAGCCACAATCGTCATCTGGTACAAATCTGGCGTGCCCGACGTAGCAATGATCGCGAACGGCGTGCTTGCCGGGTTGGTGAGCATCACCGCTGGCGCTGGCGCGATGACACCCTTCGGGTCGGTCGTCACCGGCTTTATCGGAGGCTGCATCGTCGTGAGCGCGGTGATGTTCTTCGACCGGATTCGAATCGACGACCCGGTTGGCGCAGTTTCAGTGCACGGCGTGTGCGGAGTGTGGGGAACTCTCGCCGTCGGCTTCTTTGCCAAGTACGACGACGCGTTCCTTGGTCGAGCCGATGCTGGACTGTTCTACGGAGGCGGCTTGTCGCAGCTCGCCGTTCAGGCTGTGTTCGTACTGATCGTGGCCGTCTGGGTTCTTGCCACCACCGGCCTGTTGTTCACCATCTTGAAGAACACCGTGGGCCTACGTGTAAGTGCCGAGGAAGAGATCGCAGGCCTCGATGTGATGGAGCACGGCGGCCCTGGCTACCACCACGATGCACCGACCGGAGTGGTAGCCAACACCATTGTGCTCGAAGATTCGCGCCCTCTAGTGGGAAGATCTTCAAGCAGAATGGGCTAATGCCATGCCAACGAATCAGACGTCGCGACCAAGGAACGCCGCTAGTTGATCGGCGTTGCACGAGCCGTCAGGGCACTGCTTCTCGCTACCGAACGGGGCGCCTTCCGGGCCGCGAAACCCATCGCTAATGCTCTGACGCGATGCGGCGAGAAGCCCTTCGGCCAGTTGCGGGGCGAGATCGGTGTCTTGGCCAGTCGCCTTGGCCAAATCCCATGAATGCTGGAAAGTGTCGGTCATGGCAAGCCCCATGAATGCCGCACCAGGCATGTCGCCGAACGGCAACGAGACGGTGCGTTCGAGGGCTCCGTCGGCCTGGAAGCAAGCGACCGTCTTGGCTGCCGCTTCGTCAAACGCAGCCATGTAATCGCCACCGGCGTAGTCCTGTTCTTCGCCAGGAGGACTTCCTTCCATACCCGCGGTGAAGAAGTTCTGGGCACCGACCATGTGATTGATTAGGGCTGCGACATCCCATGACTCACAAGGCGTCGACGCCTGCATCTGGTCAGGGGTCACTGCGGCCAGTACGCCGCGGCTTACCGCCATTGCTTGCTCTAGGGGTTGGGTACTCATGAGGGCTCCATGTGATTGGGATCGATGGGAACATAACAGTCTTCGACTCGCTACGCGTCAGCTACAGCGTTCTGGCGGCGCTGGTGCACCTTCTGTGTGCACCAACGCCGCAATTTCGGGGAAGGGGTTTGGTTCAGTAAGATTGGGTTGGTGAATGATGCGGTTCTCACGGTGTTGGTTGCGCTGACCATGGCGATCGGCTTACTGGGAGTCTTACTGCCAATACTGCCCGGGATCCTGCTGATCTGGGTTGCCGCCCTCGTCTACGGATTAGTAGTTGGGTTTGGCCCGATGGGCTGGCTGGTGATGACCATAATGACCGTTGGGGTCGTTGTGAGCTTGGTGACAAGTGTTGTTATCCCGAAACAGGCAGCCGAGGAATCGGGTGCCACCGGCACTTCCCAGCTGGCTGGTCTGGTGGGTGGAGTCGTCGGCTTCTTCGTGATTCCCGTGCTCGGGTTACCCATTGGAGCCCTGCTGGGGATCCTGGGCGCAGAATACCTCCGCGCAGGTGATTTCAATTCGGCGTGGAGAGCGACAAAGGGGGTCGCCCGCGGTTTCGGCAAAAGTGCCGTCGTCGATCTTGGCCTCGGCCTAGTAATGGTTGGGTCCTGGGCTATCTGGGTATTGACCGTTCTGATTTAGCCAGGGGCTAGTCGAGCCACCCAAAGCTCTTCCGCGGGCCACTGTCGCGCCCAGGCAGCGTCGTAGAACGAATAGCGGTCCGGTCCGCCGTCGGAGGCATAAAGCTCGATGAGGTCGAGCACTTCGAACCCGGCCGAACGTAGAACGCCGATCATCTCGCCGTGGCTGAGGTGAAACTCGATCGAGTCGACATCGGGATACTCAAAGCGGTGCATATCGCGTTGGGGCCGGCGCATTGTCGGCGTAGTCGGATCGCCCTCGAAATCGCTCATACATAAGCTGAGCAGCAACGACTGGCCCAAGAAAACTAGGCGACCCTCGGGTCTTAAGATTCGGGCAGCTTCGGGAATCCATTTATGCGGGTCACACCATATCGCTGCTCCATATTCGCTGACCGCAAAGTCAAACGAGTCGTCGGCAAATGGGGTTAGTTCGGCGTCGCCCCAGATGAGTGGAAACGATAAATCGAATTCACCTTGCAGTACCAGTGCCGAGCGCAGTTGGGCCGAAGAGTTGTCGAGGCCAACCACCGATTTCGCACCAGCGCGCAGACACCAGGCCGAGACATAACCAGTGCCACAACCCAGCTCGACCACGTCGCATCCAGCCACGTCGTCGAGCGCCCCGACTTCGACTTCGGAC
>CBERPN010000028.1:0-24982 GCA_965524675.1 uncultured bacterium | reverse complement strand
AGCCGTGCTGGAGTTTCTCGACAGTCGCTAGCTAACCCTTTTTCGGGTGGGATGGCGAGATTTCGAAAACTTGCGACGGCGTCCGGCCGAATCGAGGCCCGCCTCGCTAGTGAGCGGCTCTCGAAGCTCGGCCAAGCTCTCGCTAGTAAGATCGAGCGAGCCGAGCAGGGCCCACATGGCTTCTGGAACATCGCCCGGGGTATCGACGCCGTTTAACAGGCACCACTCGACAATGTCGACCCACAACAGTTCGCGGATAATGGTTGGCGACCAAGCGTCGAGAGACTCGGCCCGGGCCGCCTTGGCTGCGACTATTACCGTGAGAACATTGCGGTCGACGATGACCCCAGTAGCGAAACAACGCTCGATTATCTGGCGACGAAAGCGTCGACTTGGAGTGCTAAGGGAGTCGCGTGGCGCAACCCGTTCGGCGAGTGCTGAGGGGGGTGAAGTGCTCATGACCCCATTATGAACAGGGGGTGTGACACGGTTAGGAACGGCTTGTGGGCGTCCCTAACCGTGCGGGCCGCTAGGCCCTGATCCCTAGACGAATGCTGAAGCGAATACCAGCGACACGATGGTCATTACCTTGAGCAAGATATTCATCGCCGGGCCAGACGTGTCTTTGAAGGGGTCTCCAACGGTGTCGCCAACGACCGCGGCCTTGTGGTTATCGGAGCCTTTGCCGCCCATTGCTCCAGCCTCGATGTACTTCTTAGCGTTGTCCCAAGCGCCTCCGGCGTTGGCCATAAAGATCGCCAGCGCGAAGCCGGTAACCAGGGCACCGGCGAGTAGCCCACCGAGCGCGTCGACGTCGATGAATCCGACGACCAAAGGCACGACGACGGCGAGAGCGCCCGGAATAATCATCTCTTTGAGCGATGCCGTGGTTGAAATCTGAACACAGCGGGCCGAATCGGGGATGACTCCCTCTTTGCCCTCGCGCAGCCCAGGAATCTCTCGGAACTGGCGACGCACCTCTTCGATCATTTCGGCCGCAGCCCGGCCGACCGCGTCGATGGTGAGCGCCGCGAACAAGAAGGGCAACCCGGCGCCGAGGAACAGGCCAATAAACACGTCGACTTCGCCAATGTTGAGGTTGAGTTCGCCGCCGGCTTGCCCAACCGCGAACTCAAAGCTCTTGAATAGAGCGAGGGCGGTAAGTGCAGCCGAACCAACGGCGAAACCTTTGGCGATTGCGGCGGTGGTGTTGCCTAGCGAATCGAGGGCGTCGGTGACTTCACGTACCGATGGGTCGAGTTCGGCCATTTCGGCGATTCCGCCAGCGTTGTCGGCGATTGGCCCGTAGGCATCGACCGAGACGACCACGCCGGTCGTCGCAAGCATTCCGATAGCTGCCACCGCGATTCCGTAGATGCCGCCGCCTCCGTTGAACGCCTCGTTGCCAGCGCCCAGGGTTATCTCGCCGCCCCAGAATGCGATTCCGACACCAACGACGATCAAGAGCACCGAAGTCGCTACCGAGATCATGCCAGCACTGATTCCGGCAAGGATGGTGGTGGCTGGTCCGGTTTTGGTTTGATCTGCGATCTTTTGCACCGGGGCGAAGTGATCGGAGGTGTAGTACTCGGCGGTTTTGCCAAGTGCCCAACCAACGAGAAGACCGCCGACGACTGAGATGGCTAGGCCGTAAGGAGCGCCTTCGACAAAGACTTCGTCGTCACCGAATAGCCAGTAGGCAATTCCAATCGTGGCGACGACGGTGATTGCCATCGCCACGTTTGTGCCTCTGTGAAGGGCCCTGCTAAGCACCTTCGAATCGGTGGAGCTGCCACCCTTGACCATGAATGAGCCGATGATCGAGGCGAGCATTCCAGCAAAGGCGATGGCCATTGGGAACACCAGCAACGGCAAAGCTGCTGCGCTGTCGGCCTGCTCGGCGTTGATGCCCAGAGCGAAGGCGGTTAGCGAAATCGGCGCGATTATCGAGCCGGCGTAGCTCTCGAATAGGTCCGCACCCATGCCGGCGACGTCGCCGACATTGTCGCCGACATTGTCGGCAATGGTTGCAGGGTTGCGTGGATCGTCTTCGGGGATTCCGGCCTCGACCTTGCCCACCAGGTCGGCGCCGACATCGGCTGCCTTGGTGAAGATTCCGCCACCGACACGTGAGAACAAGGCGATCGATGATGCACCGAGGCCATAGGCGGTGACGATTTCGAATGCGTCATCGACCTGCACGATCATTACGAAGATGACATAGACCGCCATGAGCCCGAGCAGCGCGAGACCAGCTACGGAGAATCCCATAACTGCGCCGCCGCGAAATGCAATCGATAGCGCCTTGCCAGGGCCGTCCTTAGCGGCCTCGGTGGTGCGAGCGTTGGCCATTGTTGCCACGGTCATGCCGACGTAGCCAGCGGTGGCCGACAGGACTGCACCGATGAAGTAGGTCACGGAGGCGAGCGGATCGATTACCACAGCGAGCAACACCATCATCAGCACAACGAATACCGAAACCCAGGTGTACTCAGCCTTGAGGAAGGCTTTTGCTCCCTTTTGGATTTCGGTCATCAGGAAGACCATGCGCTCGTCGCCAGGCGATGCCTTCTTGACATCTAGATAGTAGAAGTAGGCGACGCCGAGGGCCGCTAGCGCTGAAATCAACGCAAGGTAGGGGATGGAACTCAAGAACAGGTCTCCTTCAACAGGCCTGGGACGGGCGACGGTAGCCGCGTATCGCTAAGGCGGTAACAGATCAAAGATAATGTCGGAGGCGAGGCGGTACAAACACAGCGCCACCAAAAATGGACATCCGCTTGTGGGCGGATGGTTCGCCTCTTGCAGCTGCTAGCTGATAGGGACATGCAATGATGTCTGACAAAGCGACCGAGATGGGTGATGTCTCGTCGATTCGCCAATCCAAACAAACCGCTCGCAGCAAGATTGCCGCTGCTGACCAAGCTGATCATGCTGAGCGGGTTGCGACAAGGGCGCATTCGATAGCGGCGCTAAGGGTGGCCAACACGGTGGCCGCCTACCTAGCTATGCCCGGCGAGCTCGATCCAAAAGCGACCCTTGCCAGATTGACTACCAAGATCTACATGCCGGTCATCGGCCCCCAGTTCACTATGGCGTTCCGTTTGTTCTCCTCAGGGTTCCCGGTTGTTCGGAACTCCTTTGGTACCGATGAGCCACCAGCTAATGCGCCTAGCGTTGCCGCCGAAGACCTCGATGTTGTGCTCGTGCCTCTGGTTGCATTTGATTATCGAGGCTTTCGCATTGGAATGGGAGCCGGCTACTACGACCGTGCGTTCGAGTTCAGGAAGGTCACCGCTCAACCGCCGCTGCTGGTTGGCATCGCCCATTCAGTGCAACATGTGCCGCTCGTCTCCGAACAGCGATGGGATGTCCCTCTCGACTACGTGGTTACCGAGACCGATCTGCACGGGCCATTTCCACAGCAATGAAAAGCGCAATGACGACCATGCCCAGCTCAAAAAAGATTCTCCTAATGGCAGGTTTTCGACGCCGGAGCGGCAAGACTGCTAGGCGATGCACATCATCGTTGTTGGGGCAGGCGAAGTCGGCTCTCACGTAGCGCAGACGCTGGGCAAAGAAGGACACGACGTGGTCGTGATCGAAAGAAGCGCGCGCGCCCGTCGTATTCTCGAAACCGAGACGAGCGTCCAGGTTGTTGCCGGAAGCGGCACCCACCCATCTGTGCTCAAGGCAGCAGGCCTGCACAAGTGCGACATGTTGATCGCGGTCACGACCAACGATGAGGTGAACCTGGTCGCATCCAAGTTGGCCAAACAGGCAGGGGTCGAGCGAACCATTGTTCGAATCGAGGCCGAGGAACTGCGCGGTAGAAGCGCGGCGGCTGTTCGCGATGCCATGGAGGTCGATCTTGTGATCGACCCCGACGACGAAACGGCCCACGAACTGCTCGGCCTGCTCGAGTATCCCGGTGCTAGCGAAGTCGTCCTGATGTGCGGCGGCGAGGTCGTTGTGCTTGGGGCGCGCCTTCAGCCAGGTGCTCCACTGGTCGGGATGCAACTGTCAGAAGTAGGGGCGATGTTCGAACCCGACTGGCAGTTCATGGTGGGTGCGATCACCCGGCGGTCAAATACCGTGATACCGCGCCGCGATCATGTGCTCGAGGCCGATGACGGGCTGCGCCTCATCGCCCGTCGCGACGCACGCAAACAGGTGGCAACCCTGCTGGGTCTGGCGCGTGATCGTCCCAGGCGAATCATGCTCTTAGGGGGTGGACGAACCGCCAGAATTCTCGCCGACCTGCTCGACGATCGCGGGGCCGAGGTTGTGGTGGTCGATCGCGATCCGGAACGTTGCGACGAGTTGGCAGAGCGTTTGGACAGTGCGCTAATTCTCAACGGCGACATAACCGACAGCGAACTGCTCCGCGATGCTCAAGTAGGCAGCTTCGATGTGGTAATCGCAATGACCGGCGAAGACGATGCCAACATCTTGGCTTGTTTGTTCGCTAAGTCCGAGGGGGCGCAGGAAACTATTTCGCTGGCGCATCGTCTCGAGCTGGTGCCGCTGCTGCACGAGGTCGGAATCGACGCTGCAACCTCGCCTCGAATCGCTGCAGCCAACGGCGTACTTCGCGTCTTGCGCGGCGACGTCGCCTCGGTCGCGACCTTCCTCGAGGGCGATGCAGAAGTGGTTGAGTTCGAGGTGAAGCGGGGCAGCGCCGCCGATGGAACCAAGGTGCGCGACCTGCACCTTGATCACAATGTCCTCATCGGAGCGATCGTTCGCGACGGCAATGCTCAGATTGCGCGGGGGCGTTCGACGCTGAGAGCGCGCGACCATATCGTGGCTGTGGCGATGCCGGGCCAGATCGAAGACGCGACCCACCTGTTCGGGTGACCGCAACCGCCGAACGCCCGACACCACGCGACTCGGAGTTGGATCCGTACCGCTTTGTTCGTAAGAGCAGTTGGCTCGGGTACCCGTTGGCGATCGCCCTCATGGCCATTGGAGCTGGCTTGGTGCTCGCTGGCTTTGCCGGACTTGGAGAAGCGGGTGACGAAGGACTCCATGATGGTGTGGCCATTCTCGTAACCGGTGCGGTCTCGATGGTCGTCGGATTGGTGTGGTCACGGCGAGTACGACCTTGCGCTCAGTTGACGAGCCGACAAGCAATGTCGGCAGTGACCGCAGTGTGGGTGTTGATGATCGCGGTCTCAGCGGCCGGGTTTATCGCGACCGGCCAATTCGGTGTCGCTGACGCATTGTTCGAATCCGCTTCGGGGTTCACTACAACCGGCATGACCTCGCTGATCGATCCCGCTTCGTCGAGTAGATCTATCCTGCTGTGGCGAGCGCTCAGCCAATGGTTGGGTGGACTCGGCGTGCTTCTGGTCGGGTTTGGCCTGCTGCCTCTGTATGGCGGGGCCTATTTCGTGCGGGCCGGGCGCGGGCGTCCGGGGCCGAGCGGCATCCTTGGTTCGCGCTTCGATCAAGTATTGCGCCGCACCGCCATCATGTACGGGGGATTCACCATCGTCATGGTGTTGGCATACGGATTGGCCGGTGTCGGCGGCTTCGATGCGGTCGTGTTAAGCCTGACAACGGTGTCTACCGGCGGGTTCACAAACCGTGCAGGCTCTTTTGCGTCCTACGATTCTGCGACGCTCGAATGGGTGGCCATCGCCGGAATGGTCGTCGCTGGTTCGTCGATAGCCGTGCTCTGGTGGGCATTGAGCGGATCGATCAAACGAGCCTACAAATCGATACAGCTGCGCTCATATCTGGCGGTGCTATTTTTCGTTTCACTGCTGACTGCGATAGTTAACGGTGGTGACGCCACCGCCGTCCGTAGGTCGATCTTTACGGTGGTGTCATTCTCGACTACAACCGGTTTCGAGGTGGTCGATCCGAGTACCTGGCATCCCTTTCTCGACTCATTGTTGTTTTCGCTGATGGTCGTCGGCGCAATGTCGGGCTCGCCCGGCGGCGGGTTGCACATCTCACGGGTTCGATTGCTGCTGCTCTACCTGCGTCGAGTGCTCTACTTGCAAGTGCATCCGAATATTGTCACCCATGTAAAGGCCAACGGCCGCACCCTCGATGAGTATGTGATTACCAACATGGTCGGTGTTTCGGTTCTGTATGGAGCGCTTGCGATGGTTGGTTCGGTCGGGGTTGCGAGCTTCGGATCAGAACTTCACGTTTCGTTCATCGCCGCGATCAGTGCCTTGTCAAACGTTGGTCCGGTGTTCGGTGTCGATGAAGTACTCACCGATGCGAAGTCGGTAAGCCAAGGGGTTACCGGCCTCTCGGGTTTCAGTCGATTCGTGCTAGCCGGGCTCATGATTGCCGGGCGCCTTGGGGTATATCCGGCTCTGGTGGCCCTTGGCGACCTGATCGAACCGATCTACGCGAGGCTGAGATGGACGAGCCACTTCCTCGGTAGGCGACAGGAACAATGGTAAAGCCGCGGTTCAAGACCGGAGCGACGTCGCGCGGAGATGCTCTGCTCGATTCGAGCGATCGCCGGATCGACTCGCCGCTGATGCACATCACCGGGCTAACCCTGTTGTGGGTTGCCGGCGGTGTAGCCATTTCGGCGCTCGTTGAGTTTGGCTATGGAGACCCCGACACCTCGGCGTTGTTGTTATCGGCCGCGATCCTGGGCGCGGTTGGCTACTTTCTTAGAAGAGTCTCAAAGGTCGATCGTCTCGACACGGCCGGCGCTTTCGCAGTGGTCGGCTGGACTTGGTTGATCGTGTCGGTCGCTGGCGCCTTGCCATACCTGTTGGCGGGCACGTTCCGCTATTGGGACGACGCTGTGTTCGAATCGGTGTCAGGCTTCTCGTGCACCGGCTCCACAGTGTTCGGGGCTTACAACGACGCCATCTCCGATCAGGGACACGGAATCCTGATCTACCGTCAGCTCACCAATTGGGTCGGAGGCATGGGCATTGTGCTGCTCGCTCTTACAGTGTTGCCCGCACTAGGGCGCGGCGGTTTAGGCCTAATCGGTGCCGAGGCGCCCGGACCATCTTCGGATCAGCTGGTGCCTCGAATAAGTGAGATGGCGAAACGGCTATGGCTGCTTTACCTAGGAATGACCGCGCTGATCGCAACCGGCTTCAAGGTAGTTGGCATGGGTGTTTACGACGCGATCGCACATTCGCTGGCCGCAGCGGCGACGGGTGGCTTTAGTCCCAAGGACTCATCGATCGGCAGCTTCGACAGTATCGCCATCGAGATTGTCGCCATGCTGGCCATGATCATTGGTGGAATGAATTTCGCGGTGCACAATCGCGCATTGCAGGGTGAGCCACGAGCTTACTTTCGCGATGCCGAGACCAAGATGTACCTGCTTTGGATCGCTGGCGCCGCGACCCTCGTTGTGTCGTTGCTGTGGTTCGATAGCGCCCTCGGCTTTGGCGACTCGCTTCGCTCCGGACTGTTCAACACCGTCGCTATTGCTACCTCTACCGGGTTCGGCAACGCCACCGCTGCGGGGAGTCCCGGCGACTTTGTGACCTGGATCGCCGGCCCGCAGCTCGTAATCCTCATCTTGATGATGGTGGGCGCGAGCACCGGCTCTACCTCCGGCGGTGTCAAAGTAATGCGGATCCAAATCTTGGGACGCTATGTGCACCGCTTCCTGCAAGGTATTCGCCACCGAAACCTTGTTCTGCCGGTGAAGATTGGTGGGCAAAGGGTTAAGGACCACCTGGTCGAGCGTGTCGTTGGCTTCATGTTGTTGTATTCGGTGATCGTGTTCGTTGGGATTGTTGTTGTAACAGCTCTTGGGGCTGACTTGATGACGGCGGTGGGCGGGGTTGTCGGCTCGTTAGGCAACACTGGCCCTGCTCTGGGAGATGCCGGGCCAACCGCCTCGTTTATCGATGGCTACAGCCGCCCTGCCCGCATGGTGCTGGCCGTGTTAATGCTGGTCGGCAGACTCGAGTTGTTCCCGATGCTGTTGATGTTGGTAGTACCACGCCGCATCTACCGCACCGTCAGACCAAGAAAGCACTTTTAGAGTTCGGTGAGTGACCAGAGGGTATTGAGAGCGGCGTGTAAGTAGCCGGGGTCGTGTGAGCCTGCGAGCTCGCGGATTGAGTGCATTGCTAGTTGGGGGCAACCAACGTCGACCGCGGCTACCCCTAGAGCGGCCGCGGTCAGCGGGCCAATGGTCGAGCCGCAAGCGAGATCGGTGCGGTTGACGAACTTCTGAAATGGCACATCGGCGTGCTCGCAAGCGAGCTGAAACGCAGCCGCGGTAGCCGCTTCGGTGGCATAGCGTTCGTTGGCGTTAATCTTGATTACCGGCCCACCGTTGAGAGCTATCTGGTGGTCGGGTTCGTGTCGATCGGCGTAGTTAGGGTGGGTCGCGTGTGCGTTGTCGCACGAGATCACCAAGGACGCGGCCAGCGCTCGATGTACCGCTTCGGCATCGCCTTCGCGAGCCAATACGCTGCGTTCGATGATGCTTCTAAGCATTGGTGAGGTCGCGCCCGTAGCCGATGCCGAGCCGACTTCTTCGTGATCGAACAATGCGACCATGGGTATGGCAGCTCTAGCGTTGTCGCTAACGCTGACAAGGCTCTCGATAGCCACGAAGCACGACAACTGATTGTCGAGCCGGGGCGCAGAGACGAACTCTAAATCGGGACCCGTTAGAGCGCTGGGCATAGTGTCGTGCAACATCAAATCCCAGGAAATCAGGTCGCCAGATTCGATGCCGATTTCGTCGGCCAAGAAAGCGGCGAACGCTCCGGGCGTAGCCATGCCTAGACCCCAGACCGGCGACATATGGGTTTGCGGATTCAGTTTGAGGCCATCATTGACGCCTCGATCGAGGTGAATCGCTAGCTGGGGGAGTCGCACCACTGGCCGATCGACCAGAATGAGGCGCTCGCAGGTTGAGTGGCCATCTCGGATGAAGACACGGCCCGCCACCGCTAGGTCGCGATCGAGCCAAGAGTTGAGTAACACCCCGCCGTATACCTCCACCCCGAGCTGTTTGAATCCGGCCTTTCCAGTGTCGGGCTGGGGCTTGATTCGCAGGTTAGGGCTGTCGCTATGGGCACCGACTATTACGAATCCATCGACCGGTTCGGTGTCGCTGTCGATCCAAGCCACCAACGCTCCGCCACGTCGCACGAAGTGTCGTCCGGGCTCGGGCCAGGCGCTAACCTCGTCGACCTCGCCAAACCCGTTCGCCGTCAGCGTCTTAGCTGCGGATTCGACAACGTGAAAGGGAGTTGGCGAGGCATCGATAAACGAACACATCGCACGAGCAAAATCGAGATTGGGAGCTTCGGGCATGGCGTCAACCTAGCTGAGCCTCGTTGGGTGGGTGCCCGTCCTGTTCGAGGTTAGCTGGCGAGCAGGGTTCTGCATCGTTGTTGGATCTTGCTGGCTAGGTCTTCGAACATTTCGAATTTGGTGCTTGCTTGCAGGAGCTCTTCAGCCAGGGTCGTCACGGCTCGGTGCGCTCGGTCGCCGTTCATGCGCCACGACTTGGCCTCGGCTACTAGGTTTGCCATCGATATCGCCGCGAGGTCGTCGTTGTGGTCGATCTGCATCGCCGCCGCCGTGCGTAGCTTTGGCCAAAGCATCGTGGGCACGGTGTCGTATAGCGGTGCGAGGGTCAGTTGGCCGGGGGAGGGGTGTAGGAACGATAGGTTCTTGCCGTGAGCGTCGGCGTTTCCGATGAGCGCGTTGAACGCGGCAATCCGGATCAGTAATTCGAGTTGCTCGGTCGGTTCGGATGCGTAGCGGTCGACGATATCGGCGAGGTTTGCCAAGCTGGGCCCACCCGACGCCTGATATTTGGCTCGGCCTCGCTGGCCTGACGGATCGATTCCGAGCGCTTGGCAGGAATCCTCCTGGTGGATCCGTCCGACCTGGCCAGCGGCCGTAGTACATCTGTCGAAGCGAGATACAAAGAGGCAGAGGCGGTCGCCGATCATCTCTACGGTTACCTCAACCGTGGTGAGGCCAAGTGCATAGGCGAGCTTCATGCAGTCGGCCTCGGCGGCCACAAGACCGGGGCGGCGAAGGTCGTCAAGCTTGCAAATGTGAGTGGAAGGGTGGCCGTGAACCGGACGGGCCCACGACCCGTCGTCCAGGCGAACCAAGAGCAGCTTGTCGGCTAGACCCGCTATTGAGAGTTCGCTGTCGTCGTGCAGGCCCAGCGGGTTGGCGTCGAGGTTTGCAAGCTCTTGTTCTAGTGCGGCAGCGTCGTAGCGAACAGTGTGTGGTTGTCGAATACCTGGTTCTTCTGTCGAGATAACCACCGCGCCGGCAACGTCGCGCCCAAACGCGGCGAGCAGGGCGTAGACATCGTTGACAGCAACACCGATTCGCTCGGCCATCGCCTGTCGATGTTGGCCTTCGGGAAGTAGGCCTTGTGCGAATGGCAGCGCGTCAGCTTTACGTTTGCCAAGTGGTAGCGAGCACGACAACACCGGTGTATTGAGCGGCCACTCATCGTGAGCTTCCGCTGTGTAGTTGCAAGTGAGATCGAGGCCGTTGCGGGTAGTGAAGGCGGCGACCTCGATGTTGTTTAGCCAGACCCGAAGCGGGGCTCGCTTGGTCACTCGCTAGTCGAGGCTGTCGGCGAATCGTCGCGATCGGACAGGCTTATTTTGTCGAGGGTGCCTGAATCCCAGGTGATGGTAACGGTGGCCCCGAGGCGGCGAAGCATCCGCAGAATATGATCGATGAGGCGAGTGGTACGACCCAATTCGATTTCCGAGACGTAGCTACGGTTTAGGCCGACCTCTTCAGCTGCTTGGTTCTGCGTTAGGCCGCGGGTTCGCCGCAGTTGGCTTGCGGCTTGGCCGAAGTCGGCGCCGGTCCGAACAATGAACTCGTGTTGCATGTTGGAGGGGTTCTCTCTATTCGAGACACAAATATGTGTCATATGGGTGCATGTAGGATTATGACACAATATCGTGACATACGTGTATTTCAACCGAATGCCACAATATTGCGTCTTATTCAACGGGCTCCGGAACGGCTCTAAGTGCTAACGGCTGCTATTGTCCCTGGCGCACCCGTGGGTGCAACGAAAGGGATCAGTGTCGATCCAGACACGCCCTTAGCTTTTTCGAGCAACCTTGCTCCCGCCACACTCGGCTCTTCGCAAGTCCCTCCCTCCGGTCACAGAGATGGCTCCCATAGGGGCCATCAGCCCGACCAGAACGAACTCTCATACAGGAAATTTATGTCTGCCGACTCTCGGCTACCTGGCGCTACGTCATCAAATAACCCAGGTCTTCCAGTGGCTCAAGGCCTCTACGATCCGCGCTTCGAACACGACAACTGCGGACTCAATTTTGTTTGTGACCTCAAGGGCCGCGCCAGCCACGACATCGTCGAGTGGGGCATCGCTGCGCTTTGCGCACTAGAGCACCGTGGCGCATCAGGAGCCGAAATAAACACTGGTGATGGTGCCGGAATCACAATCCAGGTGCCAGATGAGTTCTATCGCGAAGTAGTCGATTTTGACTTGTCTCCCGCCGGCACCTACGTAACGGGCATCGCCTTCCTACCGCAAAACCCCGTCGTTGCCGCCGAGGCGCGAAACGAGGTCGAACGCTTGGCACTCGACGAGGGTTTCGAAGTCCTTGGCTGGCGCGATGTTCCCATCGACTCGAGCTCGCTCGGCACCGCAGCACTCACCACGATGCCGATCCTTCGCCAATTGTTCATCACTACCCCCGACCGATCAACAGCCGGGCTAGAACTCGACCGCCTGGCCTACGTCTTACGTAAACGCTTCGAACACGAGATCCATCTCGATGCCGGGCCCGACGAGGTCAACGAAGCCATGGGCGGCATGAGCGAGTTACACGATGGGGTGTATTTCCCGTCGCTGTCGTCGCGCACGATGATCTACAAGGGAATGCTGACAACCCCACAGTTAGCGGCGTTTTATCCCGAACTAAGCGACGAACGGGTCGTCTCGGCGCTAGCGCTGGTCCACAGTCGTTTCTCCACAAACACATTCCCGTCGTGGCCGCTGGCTCACCCGTATCGTTTCGTTGCGCACAACGGCGAGATAAACACGGTTCAAGGCAACCGCAACTGGATGCGCGCTCGCGAGTCGCTGCTACAGAGCGATCTGTTTGGCGACGATCTCGAGAAGCTTTTCCCCATCTGCACCCCCGGAGCCAGCGATACAGCAAGCTTCGACGAGGTGCTCGAACTGCTCTATATGGGTGGTTACTCGATGCCCGAGGCCGTCTTGCTAATGATTCCCGAACCGTGGGAGAACCACGAGTCGATGAGCACAGCGCGACGGGCGTTCTACCAGTACCACTCGGCGCTGATGGAACCGTGGGACGGCCCCGCCTCGATCGCTTTCACCGATGGTGACGTAATAGGTGCGATTCTCGATCGCAATGGGTTGCGGCCATCGCGCTATTGGGTCACCGACGATGATTTGGTCATCATGGCCAGCGAGGTGGGCGTTGTCGATGTCGATCAAACAAAGATCATCGAAAAGGGCAGGCTCCAGCCCGGTCGGATGTTCTTCATCGACACCACTCAGGGCCGAATCGTTCGCGACGAGGAGATCAAGGCCGAACTCGAAAGGGCTCGCCCATACCAGCAATGGCTCGACCAGAATCAGGTCGATATCGCCGACTTGGCCCCACGCGAGCGTCAACGACACGAGCAAAGCTCGGTAACCCAGCGCCAGCAGGTGTTTGGCTACACCCACGAAGAACTAAAACTGCTGATAGCGCCACTGATCCGCGACGGCAAAGAAGCCCTCGGTTCAATGGGTACCGACACCCCAATCGCCGTACTGTCCAGCCGGTCGCGCTCGCTCTTTGACTATTTCAAGCAGCTATTTGCTCAGGTGACCAACCCGCCACTCGATGCCATGCGCGAAGAGCTGGTGACGTCGGTGTTCACCAGACTTGGTCCCGAAGCCAACCTTTTCGACCCTCGGCCCAACTCGGTTCGACAGGTCTTTTTGCCTCACCCAATCATCACCACCGAAGAACTCGATCGCCTGGTCGAAATCGATGGTCACGACGGTGTGCAAGACATGTCGACCACAGTCATCAGCGCCCTTTACCCTGTTGGCGAAGGGGGAGCAGGCCTCGAAGCGGCGATCGCTCGAATTCGAGCCGAGGCCAGCGCCGCGGTCGAATCGGGAGCCACGATTATTGTGCTGTCGGATCGTGGCGCCACAGCCAGCTTGGCTCCGGTACCCAGCCTGCTCGCTACCTCGGCGGTGCATCATCATCTCATCGCCGATAAAACCCGAACCCGGGTCGGGCTGGTCGCTGAGGCTGGCGATGCCCGAGAGATGCATCACTTCTGCCTGCTTATTGGTTTCGGCGCGTCGGCGGTGTGCCCCTATTTGGTGTTCGAGAGCGCCGCTGAACTAATCGAGTGTGGCACCGCTGGTCTCAACCCAAAGATGAGCACCGCTGAGGCCTTTCAGAACATTGTCAAGGCCACCGACCAGGGCATCCTCAAGGTGATGTCAAAGATGGGGATCTCCACCGTGGCCTCCTACACCGGCTCGCAGATCTTCGAGGCGATTGGGCTTGCTAGCGACCTAGTCGATGAGTACTTCACCGGAACCCCGACCCGCATCGAAGGGATTGGGCTCGAAGCCATAGCGACCGAAATTCATGCCCGTCACAGCGTAGCGTTTCCGGCGGTCGCCTCGCAGCGGGCGCATCGAACGCTTGAGGTTGGTGGCGAATATCAGTGGCGCAGCGAAGGCGAGGTGCATCTCTTTAACCCCGACACCGTCTTCAAGCTTCAACATGCCACCCGCGAGAAACGCTACGACATCTTTAAGCAATACACCGCGCTGGTCGACGACCAAGCGAAGCGCTTGGCGACCCTTCGAGGGCTGTTTGTCTTTCGCGAAAGCCTGCGTCCGGCGGTGCCGCTGGACGAGGTCGAATCGGCAGCGAGCATTATTAAACGTTTCGCCACCGGCGCAATGTCATATGGCTCAATCTCGGCCGAAGCACACGAGACTTTGGCCATTGCGATGAACCGAATCGGCGGAAAATCCAACACCGGCGAGGGCGGCGAGGACTCGCGCCGATTCGTTCCCGACGAGAATGGCGACCTGCGTCGCTCTGCGATCAAGCAGGTGGCCTCTGGCCGGTTCGGGGTCACCGCTAACTATCTCACCAACGCCGACGACATCCAGATAAAGATGGCTCAGGGCGCCAAACCGGGCGAGGGCGGTCAACTGCCCGGGCACAAGGTATGGCCCTGGATCGCCGAGGTTCGCCACAGCACGCCCGGGGTTGGGCTTATCTCGCCGCCACCACATCACGACATCTATTCAATAGAGGATCTCGCCCAACTCATTCACGATCTCAAGAACGCCAACCCCTCGGCGCGGGTTCACGTGAAGCTGGTAGCCGAGGTGGGTGTCGGAACCGTGGCAGCCGGAGTGTCGAAGGCCCACGCCGACGAGGTGCTGATCTCGGGCTTCGACGGCGGAACCGGTGCTTCGCCGCTCACCTCGCTAAAGCACGCGGGCGCGCCGTGGGAACTCGGCCTAGCTGAGACCCAACAAACGTTGCTGCTAAACGGCCTGCGCGACCGTATCTGTGTGCAGGTCGATGGCCAACTCAAAACCGGCCGCGACGTTGTTATCGCCGCACTTTTGGGTGGTGACGAGTTTGGCTTTGCCACCGCCCCGCTGGTCGTGATGGGCTGTGTGATGATGAGGGTTTGTCACCTCGACACCTGCCCGGTCGGAGTTGCGACCCAAGATCCAGAGCTTCGCAAACGCTTCACGGGTAAGCCGGAGTTTGTAGAGAACTTCTTCGAGTTCATCGCCGAGGAGGTGCGTGAAATTTTGGCGAGTCTCGGATTTCGTACCATCGAAGAAGCCATCGGCCAGGTCGACGTGCTCGATGTTAACGAGGCGATTGAGCACTGGAAGGCCGAGGGTCTCGACCTAGCGCCGATCCTGTACAGCCCACCGGTACCCGAGGGGTCATATCGCTACCACAAGTTTGGTCAGGATCACGGGCTTGAAAATGCGCTCGACAATCAGCTGATCGAGTTGGCGTCGGTCGCGATCGACAATCGCGAGCCAGTTACCATCGACCTGCCGATACGAAACCAAAATCGCACGGTCGGAACAATGCTCGGACACGAAGTCACCAAGGCTTGGGGGCCCGATGGCCTGCCCGACGACACCATCTCGATCAACTTCGTTGGCTCGGCCGGAAACAGTTTCGGAGCGTTCGTTCCCAAGGGCATCACGCTAAGGCTCGAAGGAGACGCCAACGACTACGTCGGCAAGGGCCTTTCGGGCGGACGAGTGATCCTGCGCCCACCCGAGCACACTCACCAAGCGTTCGTTTGCTTCGAGAATGTAATCGCTGGCAACGTAATCCTCTATGGCGCAACCTCGGGTGAGGTATTCATCCGCGGACTTGTCGGAGAACGGTTCTGCGTCCGGAACTCCGGCGCTACGGCGGTGGTCGAGGGCATCGGCGATCATGGCTGTGAGTACATGACAGGTGGTCGCGCCGTGATCCTCGGTAAGACGGGTCGTAACTTCGGTGCGGGAATGTCGGGTGGCGTCGCCTTTGTCTATGACCCCGAAGGCGAACTCGCGGGACTGGTCAACCCGGAGATGGTCGACCTCGTGATGCCCGACGCGGACGACGAGGTCTTCTTGCGAGAGTTGATCGAGCGACACCAAAAACTAACTGGCTCGTTGGTGGCTGCACGATTGATCGAGGCCTGGCCGGCGACCCAGGCGACGGCATTTGCGAAGGTAATGCCGCGCCAGTACCGAAAGGTGCTGGAGGCCATCGCGGCGGCGAGGGCCGAGGGCGTCGACGAGGTGGCGGCTGTAATGGCCGCCAGCCGAGCATGAGCCAGGTCAACTTGATCGAGCCAGACGCCGGACAACCAGAACAACAGGGACAAGTACGTGGCTGACCCCAGAGGATTTCTGAACAACCGGCGTGAAATGGCGACCCGACGGCCCGTACCGGTCAGATTGCTCGACTGGAACGAGGTGTACGACGACTTTCCAGCCGACAAGCTCAACCAGCAAGCTGCTCGCTGTATGGACTGCGGAATTCCCTTCTGCAACAACGGCTGTCCACTGGGCAACCTGATTCCAGACTGGAACGATCTCGTTCATCGCGGCCGGTGGCGAGAGGCGATCGACCGTTTACACAGCACCAACAACTTTCCCGAGTTCACCGGTCGACTATGCCCGGCACCTTGCGAGGGTTCGTGCGTACTCGGAATCGGCGACGATCCCGTGTCGATCAAACAAATCGAAGTCGAGATCGTCGAACGGGCGTGGCGAGAGGGATGGGTTACCCCCGAGCTGGCTTCGGTTAGTACCGGCAAGTCGGTTGCGATCATCGGTTCCGGTCCGGCAGGGCTTGCCGCTGCCCAACAGCTCACCCGCGCCGGGCACGATGTGGTCGTATTCGAGCGCGCCGCAAAAGTCGGCGGGCTACTGCGCTACGGAATACCCGAGTTCAAGATGGAAAAGAAGGTGCTCGACCGCAGGCTCGAGCAAATGCTTGCCGAAGGCACGGTTTTTCGCACGGGCGTGAGCGTAGGCGACGACGTCACCGCCGACGAGCTTCGTGATGAGTTCGACGCCATCGTGTTGGCTGTGGGCTCGACGGCGGCCCGCGACCTAGCAATTCCTGGTCGCGAGTTGGATGGAATCCACCAAGCGATGGACTTCTTGCCACCCTCAAATAGGGTCCAGGATGGCGAGCTGGCCGAGCATCCGTTCCCAGCTACCGACAAGGACGTCGTGATAATCGGCGGCGGCGACACCGGAGCCGACTGTTTGGGCACGTCGCATCGCCATCGAGCCAGATCGGTGCACCAGTTCGAGATAATGCCTCGACCCCCAGACGATCGATCCGACCAAACCCCGTGGCCAACCTGGCCGCTGATGTATCGAACCTCATCAGCCCACGAAGAAGGCGGCGACCGCGAGTTCGCAATCAATACTCTTGAATTCGTAGGCGATAGTTCGGGGAACGTGGCCTCGCTTCGCACGGTGCGTGTCGAACAACGCTTCGAAAACGGCCAGATGTCGTTCGAACCGATTGAGGGCAGCGAAGTAGAATTCCCCGCTCAGCTAGTGCTGCTCGCTATGGGATTCATGGGCCCAGAGCAAGGGTCGCTCATAGCTGAGCTAGGTGTCGCCCTAGATACGCGAGGAAACATCGAACGGGACGCTTCTTGGCGGTCGTCGGTGGCTGACGTCTTCAGCTGCGGCGACGGCGGCCGGGGCCAGTCGCTTATCGTCTGGGCAATTGCCGAAGGCAGGGCCTGCGCCGCCGCGGTCGACACGATGCTGATGGGCTCAACCCAGCTTCCGTCACCGGTCGAGCCGACAACAATGTCTATTGGTTAGCACAACGCCTCTTGGTTGGGTGGTGTAGGTCAGAGCAGATCGTTGTTTCCTGCTCAAGGCGCCAGCAAAACGTGACGATTCGAGAAGGTGACCAATCAGGTCTCAGTTCGACGATTCACTCAAGGAAACACAATGGCCGACCGCCTGACCGCAAGGGGACTACTCCTCCTGGCGTTGGTGCTATCGATTCTTGGTCTAGTAGCCGTCTCGGTAGTCGTTGACCGCTCCGACCGCGCCCGGTCGGACGCTGCAGCGGAGCAGGCTCAAGAAGTCTTTCTTTGGCCCGGGGCTTCCCAGGTCATCGAATCGCTCCACGGCGAGGCGATCCTGGCTGCGCAAACAGCGAGTGGTGCTGAGCAGCGCTCCGCTCAGCAAGGTCCGACCAATGGCGCTTTTGACAGTTGGACAACCGCTGGCGCTAACACAATTGCACTCCGGGCACAGTTAAGGGATGCTCGCGCCGCCAGCGAAGACCCCGACCGCGACGAAGCGCGCGAGCTTCTTCTGCTGGCCGACCAGATCAGGTCGAATACCTTGCTCAAGGAACCTGCGCCGACGCAGCTTCTGCCGCTGCTCATAGCGGCTCGCGCCGATGCAGAGATTGCGGTTACCGGTGTCCCATATGCGACTGCGAGCTCGATCGCGAAGGCTCAAAAGCGACAGATCGAGGGCATGGTTGCTGTGGCAGACGTGGCCATCACCGCTGCAGCCGAGGCTGATGACAACAGCCTTGTCGATTTGCTCAGCGTAAGCAGCGATAGTGAGGTCGCTGGCGATGTCCGTACGACACTGATTGCAGGCGACGCGGTAAGCATCTCGAACTGGATCGACACCCATATTGCTCGCCAGAGCGCCATCGGTGAAGTGTCAGCAAGGCTTGCCGCGCCGCTGCCAGCACCAACTCCAGTCGAATCGGAGCTGCCCTTTCAGGTAGGAGCGATCGCAACCGGCGCCGCCCTCTTGAGCTTGCTGCTAATGGCAGCTGGCATACGCCGCCCCGTGACGGGTACGGGTCAACTTGTCGACGCCATGTCAATGTTCGCAAAGGAAGTACTGCCAGCTGTTCTGAGCAGTGATTCCGATACCAAGCTCGGCGACAACATCGACCTGTTGGAGATTCAGGGACCGCTCGGACCTGTCGCTGCGGCCTTTAACGAAGTACAGCTAAACGCAGCGTACGTGGTCGATCAGGATCGGGCCGAGCACCAGCTTGCAGTGAACTCGCTCTTCCGCTCAATCGCGGTACGAAACAAGGAGTTGATTGTCAAGCAACTCGATCTCCTCGATGAGCTTGAGGTGGGCGAGCCCGACGACGAGAGGCTCGAGCTGTTGCTACGCCTCGACGGCTACGTGAGTCGGATGAGGCGTGATTTCGAGAGCCTTCAGGCTTTAGCCGGTGACCCATCAGGCCACGACGCCGGCGACGACCGCGAACTCGCCGAGCTACTCGATATAGCGGTTGATGAGACGCGCGGCCGCGAGCGAATTCGCCTTGTTGAAGTGGATGAGGCGCTAATCGATGGACTGTGTGCAGGCGATGTCGCACACGTTCTGACCGAACTCATCGAGAACGCGCTCGACAATTCTCCATCAGAATCTCTGGTCGACGTTGTAGCGAATCTGACCGAGTCTGGCTCGCTGGTGATCTCGATCGCCGACGACGGCGACGGCATGAGCCCCGAGCAGACCGAGGCGGTCAACGCCGTCCTCGAGTGCAACCCCGAGTTCACTGCTGGGTCGGCAACCACCCTCGGATTCGCCGCTATGGCCGCGTTGACAGCTCGGGCTTTACTGACGGTGCGCCTGACAAACTCGCCCACGCAAGGGCTAATGGCCATCGTAACGATTCCTGCAGAGATGGTTGAGGGGCTAACTCAGGTCGAGGAGCCTTCACCTCAGCCGAGCTTCGCGTCCGACCCTGACTCCGCCGACCCTGACAGCGCCGTTGAGGAGCATGACACTACTCCCATCGTCACAGCCGGTGAACCCGGTCCGATCTTCTCCGAGCACGTGCGAGGTGACTTCGACAGAAACCTTCCAGTCGCGGAGTTTGAGTTCGAGTCCGGCATTGCCGACATCAAAACCAACGCCGAAGATGACCTAGAACAGCCCGAGGAATCCGACGAATCAGCTGAGGACGACTGGTCACTACTGGCGTCGGTCTTCGCAGAACAAATCGACGAGGAAGAGTTCGCCGGAGATGACGGGCCCCAAGCGGACAAAGACATCGAGACAGTCTCAGCGGCAGCCCAACCTGATTCGGTGTTTGCTGCGATCGATCTCGACGCTAACCCTTTTGAGAATGGCCCCGACGAAACCGACGAAGCTGACGAAGTCGCCGAGGCCAGCGTTACCGGTGACCCTGACGAAATAGACGCCGAGTGGGAGGCGATCTCGAACCGTGTCGGCGAGACGACCATTCACAGCTCGGGCATTACCTTCTCGAACAACGAGACCGAGCCTCTCAGCGAGCGCGAGCCGACCGAACAGCTATCGCCAACGACGTTTAGGGCGGCTGTTTCGACGGTTGCGAATCCCAATTTCGCGGCACTCGACAGCTTGCTAGCCAACCTACCGAGGCGAGCCGGAGCGGCTGCCGTGCAAGCGCCCGCTGGTCTGGCTCGCAGAATTCCGAATGGCTCCAGCGGCGTGTCGCCTAGCGGACTTCGGCCCAAAAGCGGGCCTGAACAGGGGAAACGCTCCCCTGAAGAGGTTCGGATGCTGCTAGCCAAATACAAGTCGGGACGAAGCGCTGGCCTAGACCGCCGCCTCGATTGATGCGCAACGGGACCCTACTCTCACCAGCGCAGCAACTAATCCAGGCTCTCGATGACTTCGTCGAACGGGTTGATGGGGTTTGCGAAGCAGCGATCGTTTCAGCTGAAGGACTCCCGCTCGTCGTGTCGAAAGGTCTCGGCGCGGCAGCCGCAGATCGCTTCGCCGCTGTCGCTTCTGGTCTGTTCGGTTTGGCGAAAGGCGCCTCCTCACGTTTCGACAGCGGGGTGGTGTCGGAAGTGATCGTCGAGTTCGAGAAGGCTCAGATCGTTGTGAGTGGAATCGTCGACGGCTCGGTGCTCTCGGTCGTTGCCACAACCGCCGACCTGGGTGAAATCGCTTACGAGATGGCGCTTCTGGCCGGAGACTTTGGCGAGCTTCTCGACACGGGAGTTCGCGTAGAACTCCAGCAAGTCCATTACGGGCGGGCTCTGCCGTGAGCGGCGTACGGTCGCCGCGGCTACGCCCATACCTGCCCGCCAAGGGTAGAACCGGTATCCTCGCTCCAGTCGAAGTAAGCCCGACGGTGCCCGCCCAACCGGCCTCTGATGGCTCGGCTACTGCTCGCCCGGACAGCAGTGCGCTCTATGCCAGCGACACTGCGTTCTTGGAAAGCGTCCTCGATGGTCTCCGTGACCTCTAGTCTCGGATCCGCTGGCCCGACTCCGGTCAAGATTGTGGTCGCTGGTGGTTTCGCTGTCGGCAAGACCACATTCATCAACTCGATCTCTGAGATCGAGCCATTGTCGACCGAGGCGGTCATGACGACAATGGCGTCTGGAATAGACGACACAGGAACCGCCACCGCCAAGAACGCAACCACGGTCGCGATGGATTTCGGTCGGGTCCGACTCGGACGCGACCTGGTCCTTTACCTCTTCGGTACACCTGGACAGCAACGCTTCCACTTCCTCTGGGATGACATTTCCCGAGGAGCTATCGGTGCCGTGGTGCTAGTTGATACCAGCCGACTCGAGGCCTGTTTCGCGGCGATCGACTACTTCGAATCCCGCGGGATCCCCTTTGTGGTTGGTGTCAATGCCTTCGATGCGACGATTAGCCATTCGCTCGACGCAATTCGTCAGGCGTTGGCGATTGCTCCGAGTGTTCCGTTGGTGGCAACCGATGCACGACAACAAGGCGCGACCAAGAGTGTTCTGATCAAGCTGGTGCAACACGCGATCGCCCAGGCGAGCTTGGCCACCGTCTCGTAGTCTTTGGACCACTAGCCTGGTCAGCTGTGTCGGAACGGGTAGTCGTCATCGTCATTCATTGGAATCAGGCAAAGCCTTGCCTCGAAACGGTTGCTTCGTTTCGTACCCAGCCCGAGGTCGAAAGCTTCATCGTTGTGGACAACGGCAGTAGGCCTAACGAGCTAAAGGTACTGAGGGCGGGGTTAGGCGACGATGTTGAGCTCATCGAGGTGGGCCACAACAGCGGCTTTGGGCCCGCGGCAAATCGCGGTTGGGAGCGTTGGCTCGCAAACCCGACCGGACCAGCGTGGAGTGTCGTTGCGCCCCACGACGCTCACCCTGACCCAGGGACTCTCACTACGATGCTCGACGTTATCGCTGAGAGGTCTCGGGTTGGCCTGGCTTGCGCAGATGTGGGCGATGGTTTCACTCCCGTCATCGACCCCGTGCTGGGCACTATCGATGGCCCGGCCACGGTCAGCGAGGGGTTTGAGGCAGCCGACTATCCGCACGGCACGCTTTTGATGGCACATAGGGACTGCATCAGCGAAATCGGATTGTTCGACGAGCGCTACTTCGCCTACTGCGAGGAGGCCGATCTTGGCATGAGGGCAACGGCCGCAGGCTGGCAGATTGGACTTATCCGCGGTGCACGTGTTCGCAATCAGCACGTGAACACCCCAGCGCCGATCATCGACTACCTGAAGGAGCGAAACATCTTGCTGTTTCTGGCCGATCACTTCGGCTGGCGGAAGGTGGCGATTCGTGCTGTTTTGTCGCTTTGGCAGCTAGTTGCTGGCGCGGTTCGCCCATCGACACGCGCCGAATACTGGTCGGGAAGGGCGCGGCTTTTTGCGCTTCGAGATGCAGTACTACGACGCTGGGGCCCACCGCCTCCCGAGGTATTCGCGCTAGGCCAGGTTCGAGGCGACGCTCAGAACGGCTGAGCATCGAAGAATCCCAACGCAGCATCGATAAAGTCAAAGGACTTAGGTGTCGCGAAGTGGTCGGTGTTGCCCAACGATACGAACTCGGCCTGGGGGAGTGCTTCGAGCAACGGATCGGCGGGTCCAGCAAAGTCGCGATCGCCGAGGGCGACAAGGACGGGTATGTCGATGCTTGCAATCATTTCGGGCGTGAGCCGGTTGCCGTCGCTCAGCGTTGTCAACATCGCTAACAGTGCGTCGGCATCGACGTCGGGCTCTCGGGTAAGCCCTTCGAAGTATTGGGCCACCGGATCGTCCGGTGAAGCGTTGCCAGCAAGGGCCTCGGCGATACTTCGATGACGCGAGTCATCGGTGCTGAACAGGTTGCTTCCAACCCCGCTAACCACGAGGCGGCCGAAGCGGCCAGGGTTAGACGCTGCCAAGTACAGCAGTGTTCGAGCCCCTAACGAGAAGCCAATTCCGTCGAGTTGGCCTTGCGGCGCCTGCGCTAGCGCGTACCCTTCGAAATCGCTGTAACCATCGGTGTCGTGAGGTTTCGGTGCAGTCCCGTGACCGAGCAGGTCGATTGCGATCGCTGTCCGACCACCTTCGCTCAGCAGATCGAGCCAGCCATTGCTTTGCCAGGTGGTCTTCGCCGAGCCCGCCAGCCCATGAAGCAGGATCACGGGATTGCGATCGACGGTAGACACGGCCCTAAATGTAGCGGTGTGCAAGGCGAACCTGGGTATCGTTTAGACAATGCCGAGCTATCTCGTGGTAGATGCGGGCTGTCGGATCCCCCTCGATTCCGTCGAGTGGACCTTCACAACCTCGCAAGGCCCCGGTGGGCAACACGCCAACCGGTCGCACACGCGCGCCATCGCCCGAATCGCAGTAGCCGACATCGAGGGTTTACGCCCAACACAAACAAGCCAACTCCTAGATCGACACGGAACCGATCTCATCGTGAGCGTCGACGAAACAAGGTCTCAGCACCGCAACCGCGAGATCGCTCTCGAGCGGCTGCGAGCCAAGGTGGCGGGTGCTCGAGTGGAGCTAAAGCCACGGCGCGCGACCAAGCCAAGTCGTGCGTCGAAACGGCGTCGAGTGGAAGCTAAACGGCGTCGGTCAAGCCTTAAGAGTTCTCGCAAGCGTCCCTCACACGACGACTAACCAGTTGTTGCAGGTGCCACCACCGACGTCCGCTTTGCTTCTACCATGGTGTGTTCGACGAGTCTGATGGGGACTTCACCTCAGTCGTGTCCCCAAAACGCCGATCCGAGATACCTATGACCGAAACCGTTGCGCCGTCGCATCCAACCGACTCTGTCGGAGCGCTTGGCGACTCGGTCTTTGACAAGTTCCCGCACTTCCCGGCGCTCGACGGACTTCGAGGGCTTGCTGTAGCCGCGGTGCTGGTGTTCCATGGCGGGTTTTCGTGGGCGAGCGGAGGCTTTCTTGGAGTCTCCACCTTCTTTACCCTGTCGGGCTTCTTAATCACCTCGCTACTGCTCGCAGAGCAGCGGCGCGAAGGCCAAATTGCCCTCGGCGCCTTCTGGGTTAGACGCTTTAAGCGTCTCATGCCCGCGGCGGTGGCTGCGATCGGCTCGATCTATGTTTTCTGGACGCTCTTTCCAGGCTTGCAGGACGACACAAGTTTCACCGATGTCAGCGTGCTCGACCGTTTGAACGGCGATCTCTTTGCCGCGTTGGTGTATGTCGCGAACTGGCGCTTCGCCTTCCCGCCCGAGGGTGCAGGCTACGAGAACCTCTTTGGCGAGGTGGGCGAGCCTTCGCCGGCTGCGCACTTCTGGTCGCTCTCGGTCGAAGAGCAGTTCTATGTGTTCTTCCCGCTCATCGCGATGATTCTGCTGAGCATACTGCGCTTATCAAAGGCAGCGTTTGCAGGCGTGCTCGGAGTGTTTCTGATCGTATCGCTCGCGATGCTGGTGCCGCTGTCGGGCTTCGACCGGATCTACAACGGCACAGATATACGTGCCGCCGAGATCTTGGTGGGGGCGTTGCTTGCAGTCGCCTTCGCTACCGTCAAGGGACGCTCACTAATAACCACCCATCCGGGCGTTCGCATCCTGGGTCTGGCAGCGCTTGTGCTGTCGGTGATTAGTTGGGTGGCGATCGATCTCGGCTACGACATGCTGCTCACCGGCGGACTGTTCATATACGGGTTGCTCACCGTCGTCTTGATTTGTGGAGCGACACAGTCCTCGGGAATCGTCTATCAGGTGTTGAGTCAGCGGCCGATCAGGTGGCTGGGCGAGATCTCCTACGGCGCCTACCTTTACCACTGGCCGATCTTTCGCTGGGTCGACGAAGATTCCACCGGGCTATCGATGACCCCGCTCTTCATCTTGCGCATGGCTTTCACCTTTGCTTTGGCCTGGCTTTCGTTTCACTTCCTTGAGAATCCGTTTCGACGAGGTGAACGCCCGGGCGCCCGAGTCCAATCGAAGCTGTTGGCTGGTGGTCTCGCAGCGTTGTTCGTTGTTGGAATGTGGGTGGCCTATTCTGATGTTGGACGCGCCGAGGTTAAGGAATTCGACTTCGCAGGCGAGGGCGACACGCCAGCGCTGATCGATCAGGACGAACCCGCCGCCGTCGTCGCTGTACCCGAAAACACAGCACCGGCAACCATTCTTCCTAGCTCCACGGTCGCCCCCGATCCCCTAGGCACCGCTACCCTGCCGCCCTCGACCCTGCCG
>CBERPN010000027.1:0-26123 GCA_965524675.1 uncultured bacterium | reverse complement strand
CTACCGTTGCTGCCACGACCCCATTGCCAGCGCTCGTTGTGGCCGTACAGGATTCCGGTGACGCCCGCTGCGAGCGCTGCGTTTGCATCGTCGACGATGTCCGCGGCGAGTACCGGGTCGCCGGGGCCGTGCTCGGGGCAGTTCCAGCCAGGTTCGATGGTTTCGTAGCGAAGCTCTGCGGCAACTACGGGCTTACCGTAGGTGCTTACGAGAAAGCTGAGTTGTTGTTGGGTCTTGGCCGGCGAGTTGCAGTGCCCGTTCTGTGGTGAAAGAAAGTCGATCCAGCTCTCGTCGGCGAACTCGCGTTGTCGCTCGTCCCAGCCGCCCGAGTGATAAGTGATGTCTTGCGATGCTCCGGCCGCGCGGATCCCTGCTGACATGTTGCGCCAGACGTTCACATCCTCGCTCGGAGAGCAGAAATTGTCACCACCCAACACCCAGGCCTCGAGTGCTGGGTGATTTCCGAATGCGGTCGCGACCTCGTTTCCCCATTCCTGGGCATTGTCGACCGTTAGCGGACCCATGTTGGTTCCCGAGCAGTTTCCGGCATTGTTGGTGTGCAAGTACGCCACACCCCACATTGGGACTAGCCCTACCCTTAATCCGTGTGAGTCGGCCTCATCGAGAATTGACAGTACTCGGGCCCGATAAGTTGGCGTAAGGTCAAATTCTCCCGAGGCGTCAAGAGTTGCTTGGGTGGTACCAAATACAGGCGAGATCGCGTCTTGCTTTTCGGACGTCATGTGGTTCATCAGCGAGATCCACACACCGGTGTAACCCGATTGCTCAAGTTGGTCGAAATAGATTTCGATTTCACTAGACTGCGCGAAAAACGGCAACTCCCATGCCGTGTCGTACAGGGCTAGCGGCTCGTCGGCGGCGGCTGATCGCGGCGCTGTCCCGAGGATCGAAACGAGCAACGCGAGGCTGGCTAGCCCAGCGATGAGAAGTTTGCTGGTCGTGGAGGTGGTACCTGCACCATGAGTGTCCGCTGAGGTGTCCATTGGGTCTCCGAGTAGTGAGCTACTGGTCGCCCTGCATTCGGCAAATATGGACAGCGTTTAACGAAAGGACACCAGAAGAGGTCGATCGACCCAGCGGCAGTTCAACCCCAAGCCCTTCTGCCAGCGTAAACCGGTGCGCTGACACCCATTTACGCTGGCAGAACTATGGGAGGCTGCTAGGTCGGCCACCGCGGCGTTGGGCTTGCGAGGTCTAGTCGGTTTTGGGCTGTTCTAGGCGTAGCGAGGCCGAGTTCATGCAGAACCGGTCGCCTGTTGGTTGAGGCCCGTCTGTGAACACGTGGCCGAGGTGCGCTCCGCAGCCGGCGCATAGTGCCTCGGTACGCACCATTCCGTGACTGCTATCGGTGAGATTTGTGACCTTGCTGGCGTCGACCGGTTGGTAGAAGCTGGGCCATCCTGAGCCGGATTCAAACTTGGTTTCGCTAGAGAAAAGGGGTTCGTCGCAAACCACACAATGGTAGGTGCCGTCGTCATGGCAATCCCAGTACTCGCCGGTGAAGGCGCGTTCGGTCCCAGCCTGTTGAGTTACCTGAAACTGAGCCGGAGTGAGTCGCTCGCGGAGTTCTTCATCGCTGAAAGTCTTGTCGGCCATATGCGTCTCCTCGACCAATGGTTAGTGGTACCTGTATAACCGACCAAAGCTGATTTTGGTTCCAGATCGGGCGAGATCGCTCAGAGAGCGATGACCTGATCGCCAACCGCTATGACCCCTGGCTCGGTTATTAGCATTCCAATTCCCAAACGTCGGTCGCGCGACTTGTTGATGGTGCGCAGTACGTCGAGGTCGCGCTCGAATCCGGGTTGGGGCCGGGTCACCATCACACAACGATCGATCTTCTTGGTGACCGACGCCGAGCAGGAACCAATCTGTACGATCCGACCAACGAGTTCGTCTTCGCCACTTCCCTCTGCGATGAGGTTCTTTCGGAACCGACGCCGGTCCCACCCTCCGATGGTCAGAGTTGAGGCGAGCGACAGCATCGTCTTTGTCGAGTCGTGTAGCGAGCCCGAGGGCCCTGTCCAAGAGATCCAATCGGCGTCGTTCTCGGCGTCCATTGGGTTCTCGAACGTGCCGCCAGCGTCTTTGGAGGCTCGAACCAGTGCTACGTCGCGACCCAGCCACGAGCTGAGGTCGGCGTCGTCATCGGTGTCGCGACCATCGGGTAACCGAATCGCAACCCCGCCTTCGAAAAAGCGACTCGAGGCCATCAAGAGCTCGGGTTCACGGCGTGCAGTAAGGATTAGGTCGGTAGCGAGGTCGCGAATTCCCCACTGGCGGTCGCCTTCGATTCCATGAACACCAACGTTCGCAGTCTCGATTACCTCGCCACCCAAGGACTTCACCGGATACCGACAGATTTCGCGGATCGTAAGAGCCATAAAGGAGTATTATGCCACGAGGATCCTGCCAGCTTTGTGGGCGGGGCCCGATTATTGCACTCCGTGCAGGCCGTTCGGGCCGTGCAGGCCGTTCGGGCCACGGAGGCCGCCGCGGCGCGCTGGAAACCTGCTGGCTTCCGGGGGCGCTGTAGTAGCCCGCCGCGCCAGCAAGGGCGAGTTCACAAAGCGACGGGACATAGCGAAGCGCCGGAGCCGAAGGCGGAGAAAAGCAATAGCGCCTGCGTGGCCTGGGAACGCCAGCAAGTTGGTACCTGGTGGCGTTTGGCGTTGTTTCGGGTCTCCGTGCTTTGGTGTGCCCGATAGGGTGCGGTCTGTGGTGTTGTGCGTGGCCGCGTCGGGAACGGGTTTGGTCGAACTCGTTTTGTGGGCGGGGTCTGATTGCTGCACTCCGTGCAGGCCGTTCGGGGCCACGGAGGCCGCCGCGGCGCACTGGAAACCTGCTGGCTTCGGGGAGCGCTGTAGCAGCCCGCCGCGCCAGCAAGGGCGAGTTTAGAAAGCAAAGAGACGTAGCGAAGCGCCGGAGCCGAAGGCGGAGAAAAGCAATAGCGCCGCCGCGCCAGCAAGGGCGAGTTCGCAAAGCGACGGGACATAGCGAAGCGCCGGAGCCGAAGGCGGAGAAAAGTAACTACGCGTGGGTCTCTGTGGCTAACAGAACGATGGTTTCGTGGAACATCTCTGGAGCTATGAGATACGAGATCGTGCCGAGGGCTTGGTCTTGTCCAGCGCTCTCGACTCGCATTTGGCCGTAGTCGAGGACCTCGCCGAACACGCTGCGTGTGAGGCTGATGTCGGTAACGCGCCCTAGCGGCATCGAGGAGATTCTTGATCCGAAGAAGCCGCTGGTTTCAATGATTCGGCGGTTGGTGATGTAGCGATGTTCATAGAAGGCCCACCGCAGATAGAAGGCAACCAGGCGGACCGATGCCAGTAGCGCGACCAGCATGCCTATTGCGCTTGGCGCACCCGAGGTAGCAGATACCACCAACACGGCGACGATGGCGAGTAACGCGCCCTCGCTCCAAGTCCAGGTTCGGGTTTGAAGAAACCTCCAGACCAAAACCCCCGACCCGAGCACCACCAAGATAGTTAGCAGCCCTCCACCCGGATATCCGCCGAAAGCGACCATGAGCAGTACGAACACGGCGACGGTTTCGATGATGGTGTTAAAGAGCGACGCCCAATGGTGACGTTCGCGGTAGTAGACCTTTTCCTCGGCGACAAGAATCTCGCTTTCGGGAAGGGGCCACAGCAGCGCCGTCAACGAGGTGCGAGAGCCAGCGTGTGATGTGCCGGTCGCCATGTCGTCGGTGGGTTAACCCTGAGATGGGTCGACAGGCACTGTCTCGCCAACCGGACCGTCGAACAGTCCGTCGAAGAATTGCCCGGCGGACGACGCCATGCCACCCAACCATCCAAAGAAGGTATGGGCGGTTGCTCCAGCGTCGGTCGGGTTGAGACTGATCAGATAAATAACGAACAAGATCAGCAGAATGTAGATCCAATTGCGGGGCACTTATGCCTCCCAAAGCGACCCTAGGGTCGCGAAATAGCTGCGGTACTCCACCCGCTGAGGTAAGGCTAACGCTGCGTCACAGAGATGCGACAGAAAAATATTGCGAGGGTTCTTGATCGAACGGGTGTTCGAAACTACATTCTTGCAACTAGGGTGATCACATCATCAAGGTGTGTCCAACGACAATATCCATCTCAAGGTCAAGGTCGCTGTCAAAGTTGGTGTCACACCCCCTCTTTAGGTTCTACGTTGTGGCAGAAGTTGCCACGATGTCCATATCAGCAATCAGCAGTTAGCCCTGCCCCAAGGAGTTCTCAGTGGAACGCGATAAAGCACTTGAAATGGCGCTAAGCCAAATAGAGAAGGCCCACGGCAAAGGCGCCGTCATGAAGATGGGCGAGAAAGGGTCGATGGCCATCGAAACCGTGCCCACCGGTGCCTTGTCGCTCGATATTTGCCTCGGGGTGGGTGGTCTGCCGCGCGGTCGAGTGGTCGAGATCTTTGGCCCCGAGGCTTCGGGTAAGACAACTTTGGCGGTTCATGTCGTGGCAGAGGCGCAACGTAACGGCGGAATCTGTGCCTATATCGATGCCGAACACGCCATGGATCCTGTGTATGCCCGGGCGATCGGTGTCGATGTCGACGAGCTACTCATCTCCCAGCCCGATACCGGCGAGCAGGCGCTAGAGATTGTCGACACGCTCGTGCGTTCGGGAGCAATCGACGTCATAGTTATCGACTCGGTCGCAGCGCTTACTCCTAAGGTGGAACTCGAAGGCGAGATGGGTCAGGCCCATGTGGGACTTCAAGCTCGGCTCATGAGCCAAGCCTTGCGCAAGCTAACGGGCAATCTCAGCAAGTCGAATACAATTTGTATCTTCATCAACCAGTTGCGAGAAAAGATCGGGGTCATGTTCGGCTCGCCCGAAACGACCCCTGGTGGTCGTGCACTCAAGTTCTATTCATCGGTCCGTCTCGATATCCGCCGAATCGAATCCATCAAAGATGGTGCAGAGGTGGTCGGCAACCGGGTAAAGGTTAAGATCGTCAAGAACAAGGTTGCACCACCATTTCGGGTTGCCGAGTTCGACATTATGTATGGCGAGGGCATCAGTCGCGAGGGATCGGTGCTCGATATAAGTGTCGAGCACGACATCATCAAGAAATCTGGCGCCTGGTACACCTACGAGGGTGAGCAGCTTGGCCAAGGCCGCGAGAATGCCAAGAAGTTCCTCAAGGACAATCCCGAGATCATGGTAGAAATCAGCGACCGGGTGATGAAGTTGGTGATGCCAGAGCCCGATCCCGAAGATCTCGACCTCACCAACCTCGCCGATGATGCCGATGCCTTTGGCGCCGAAGACGATCAACCGATCGCTCTCGACGACTCGAAATGATTTGTGAAGTTCTGGTTTCCGTGTCGGCGTATCGTTCAAGCGTGCACTAGGAAACTACTGGGGAGCCGACCACTAGGTCGACGGTTGGCATCTGTTTTGGCGGACAGATGCCAACCGTTCTCCCAATTCGACCTAGCGTCGCTCGGGGACAACAAGGCAGAGTTCGTCGCCCGAATTTTTCGCGGCTAGACCGGCTCAATCGGCTTAACCGCGAATAGATTCCTGATCGAGAGACTCAGGGTACTAGTCCCTATCTTGCCAGGTACAGATACAGGCCTCGTTGCCTTCGGCGTCGGCCAGAATCCAGAATGCCTTGGCTCGCGAATCCGACACGAGCGTTCCGCCAGCAGCTATGGCCTCGGCCACTCGCGCTTCAGCCTGATCGTGCGCAACCGCAATGTCGAGGTGAAGACGGTTTCTGTTGGTCCGGGGTTCGTCCATCTGCTGGAACCAAACGCTCGGGCCAATCCGGTTTGGATCAAAGATGTCAAGGATTTGCCCGTCACCTTCGCCAGGCGGTGCTTCATAGCCGAGCACCGCTTGCCAGAATGGCCTGACGGCGTCGATGTCTAGAGCATCGATTGCTATTTCGACCCTACTTGTCGGGAGTGGCCTACAAACGACATCTGAATCGCCGGCCAGCTTCGAGATCGAGCGAGCAAGTTCGAGGTCTAGGCCGGTGAGCCCGCCCGAAGCGTGGGTTACCAGCGCCACGAATACTTTGTCCGGATAGCGAATATCGATGTCGGGGTGGTGATTGGCTGCATTGGCCAACCCGGCTATCTGGTGGGCGAACGATGTGGCCCCATCGAATGAGCTGGCGCTGAACTGGGCCTCGACTCGCCCTAACAAGAATCGCCAGTCAGCTAGCCCTTCGGCGGAGTTGAACTCGGTTGCGGTAACAAGATTGGCCATAGACCAACCATATGCCGCCCAGCCGATAGGTTCTAGCGAATGTCGCCAGAACGGATCGACCTCGATACGGGGTACTTTATTAGCAGCGATCGCGAGCTAATCGATCTCGCGATTGTCCAGGGCTATCTAGCCGAGCAGTCGTATTGGGCCAAGGGTCGCTCGGCACAGACCACAGCTACAGCAGTCGCGAATAGCGTGGTCCTCGGTGCGTTCATCTCAAATGGGTCGGCCCAAGTCGGCTTCGCCAGGCTTGTTACCGACCAAGCGACGTTTGCCTGGCTCTGTGACGTGTTCGTACTAGACGCCCACAAAGGTAACGGCCTTGGGAAGGCCTTGGTCGCGGCGGCTGTCGCCTTCTGCGATTCGGTCGTCATGAAACGGATGATTCTGGCAACCGACGATGCGCATGGACTGTACGACCAGCAAGGGTTCCGCCCGCTCGACGGTCGCCAAAATTGGATGTTTCGCAACCTCGGTGGTCCCGGCGAAGACAGCTAGTGTTCTGAGTCTTGTGGGCCGACCGCGAAGCGGCGCTCTGGGCGCTCTACGCTAAGGGCCGTGGCGCGCACCTATCACATCACCACATACGGCTGTCAGATGAACGAACACGACAGTGAACGCATCGCTGGTCTTCTCGAAGCCGAGGGCTGTACCCCTGCGCGCTCGGTCGAAGATGCCGACGTCATCGTGTTAAACACCTGCTGCATTCGCGAGAACGCCGACAATAAGCTCTACGCGAAGTTGGGAAACCTCAAGGCGGTCAAAGCGGCGAATCCCGAGGTACAGATCGCTGTGGCGGGGTGTTTGGCCCAAAAGGATCGTGATCTCATCCGCGAACGAGCCAGCCACGTCGATGTGGTGTTCGGCACCCACAATGTGCACCGAGCAGTCGAGCTGCTCGACGAAGCACGTACAGGCAACCCGATCGTTGAGATTCTTGAGGCCACAGCGCGCGAGGATGCCGACGCCTTCCCCTCGGCGCTACCGGCTCGTCGCGAGGCCGACTATGCCGCTTGGGTAACAATTCAAATCGGCTGCGACAACAGCTGTGCTTTTTGCATCGTGCCAGCGGTTCGAGGACCCGAAATCAGTCGATCGCTCGCCAGTCTGATCAGCGAGATCGAAATGTTCGCCGAAGTTGGCGTGACGGAGGTGACACTGCTCGGCCAGAACGTGAACTCATACGGACGTGACTTAACGCTCGCCGACCGCAAGGCGGGTGGCGACGAACGAATCCGGCCGCTCTTTGGCGAACTGCTCGAAGCGGTTGGAGCGATCGAGGGCATCGAACGGATCCGCTACACCAGTCCTCACCCCAAGGACCTGCGGCCCGACACCATTGCCGCCATGGCCAATGTGGCTAGCGTTTGTGAACATTTACATCTTCCGCTGCAGTCGGGTAGCGATCGCATTCTTTCGGCCATGCACCGGGGCTATAAGGCGGAGCGTTACCTAGAGAAGCTAAACGATGCACGCCTAGCCGTCGCAGACCTTGCGGTAACCACCGACCTCATCGTTGGCTTCCCAGGTGAGACCGACGACGATTTCGAGCGCACGCTCGAGGTCGCCGCCCAAGCTGAGTACGACGGCGCCTACACCTTTATCTACTCGCCGCGACCCGGAACCGAAGCTAGCGAACTCACCGATATTTTCGTCCCGCATCAAGTTGCCGTCGAGCGCTACGAGCGGCTCCGAGAGGTGCTCAGCAGGTCGAGTCGAATGAAACATGCTGAGCGGGTTGGCCGAATCGAAGAGGTCATTGTCGAGGGCCGGTCGAAGCGCGACGATCAGCAGTTCACCGGCAGAACACGACAAAACAAGGTTGTGCATTTCCCGGTTAGCGAGCCTCTTCGGACTGGCACATATGCCCTGGTCGAGATCATCTCGGCGGCGGGCTACTATCTGCACGGTGAGCTTCGCGAGGTTACCGCTCAGCCTCGCCATAAGGTTCGGATCCCGGTGGTGGCGGTCTGAATCCCCCGACACTTCCCGACGACCTTCCAGAAGTCATTCGGGCTGCGGTAGCAGACGCGACACCCATTCTTTCGCGTAAGAACTCGAACGGGGTTCTCTGCTACGAACTCGACCAGCGTGACGGTTGGCCGTTGCAGGCCCTTTTGACCACTGACGGTGAGGAACCCTGCGCTCTGAGGGCCGAACTCGACCGCCTCGAATGGATCGACTCGCGATTGCCGGTACCGCAGACCCTAGCTTCGGCACCCCGGGCGGGCGGGGGGCATATGGCGCTGCTCAAGTATCCGGTTGGGAAACCGGCGTCAGCGCCCGAGAATCGGGTCGACCCCGAACAGACGACAAAGCTTGTCGCACGAGCATTACGGACAGTTCACCGCACTGCCACCTACGAGCTTCGATTCGATAACCGCCTGGACATGATGTTGAGCGCAATCGCGACGAAGGTCGACTCCGGGCATTACGACGATACATCGTTCAGCGGCCCGTATCAGCGGTACTCGGCTAAGCGACTGCTGGAGATGCTCCTCGAACGAAAACCGAGGGAACCAAACCTCGTGTTCGGGCACGGGTCGTTCGGGCTTGCCGCGGTGTTGATCGACCAAGGTAAGTTCACTGGCATAACCGATTGGGGTAGATCTGGCTTGTGCGATCCGTATCTAGACCTTGCGCTCGCTGCTCGATCGGTCGTTTCGGTGTTCGGGGCCGAACTATTGCCTACGTTCTTTAGTGGTTACGGGGTGGCTCATCCCGATCCGCTGCGACTCGACTACTTCGCATTGCTCGCAGAGTTCGTGGCGTGATGGCATACGAGCACCCCGAGCCAATGGTTCTTGTCGGGTGCACGGCTAGCGGTAAGTCAGCGCTGGCCTTGGCGATCGCTGGGTCGATCGAAAACGTCGAGCTCATCTCGGCTGACTCGATGCAGGTCTATCGAGGCATGGATATCGGCACGGCCAAACCATCGTTGGCCGACCAGGATCGGGTACAGCACCACCTGATCGATGTAGCGGATGCCTGGGAGGACTACACGGTGTCGGCACATCAGGCAGCCGCCACCGATGCATTGCGAGAAATCCACGAGCGCGGTAACCAAGCCTTGATAGTTGGCGGCACGGGGCTCTATGTTCAGGCCCTAGTCGACTCGCTCGACATCCCCGATCAGTTCCCTGACGTGAGGGCCGAGCTGGAACTCGACCCCGACACAGTCGCGCACCATCGTCGACTTGTGGAACTAGACCCCTTGGCTGCGAGTCGCATGGAGCCAAACAACCGGCGGCGAGTCCTCAGAGCGCTCGAGGTCTGCGTTGGCTCTGGTCGGCCGTTTTCGACCTTTGGTCCCGGTATAGACGCCTATCAGAAGGTGCCATTTCGCCAGGTTGGGATTCGTTTGCCGCGGCCGGTAATAGATGCGCGGATCGACGAACGTTATGAGAAGCAGCTTTCGGTCGGTTTTGTCGCTGAGGTGGAGGCTCTGCTCAACACCGCCGACGGGTTATCGCGAACAGCGCGTCAGGCGCTTGGCTACAAAGAGTTGATCGACCATGTTGAAGGACGCCGCTCGCTTGGCGGTGCCATCGAACTCGCGACTCTGCGAACCCGCCGCTTTGCGAGACGTCAGGAACGCTGGTTTCGTAGAGACCCGCGAATTACCTGGCTCGACGCCGACGACAATCCAATGGCGGTGCTCGACGATCTCCTGCGAGACTGGTCCCGTGTTCCTAAATAAACATCATGGTCTCGGCAACGACTTCTTGGTAACGATTGTCGACTCATTGCCCGCCGACGCCGCTGATCTGGCACGCAAACTGTGCCACCGTCGACTCGGCATCGGCGCTGATGGATTGTTATTCGCGCTTGTCGAGAGCAACGATTCTACAACGATGGTGCTCTTCAATTCTGACGGGTCACGCCCCGAGATGAGCGGGAACGGGATTCGCTGCCTAGCTCACGCTGTGACGATGCGCGACGAAACGAGCGAGGCCGATATCCTGATCTCAACCGACGGTGGACCGCGGCAAGTGCAGGTAATGCCAGGAGCTTCGCCGGATCAGATCATGGCTCGGGTCGATATGGGTCCTGTTGGTGTCGGCCCAGGAGTACACGATGGCCTCAAGTTCGACAAAGCTGCCACCGCCGATGTTGGGAATCCGCATCTGGTGATAGCGGTGCCAAAGCCTGCCGACGTCGATCTGGCGGTCGCTGGCCCGGCGCTCGAGGCTGGCTACCCCGAGGGGATAAACGTCGAGTTCATCGCGCCCACCGTCGGCGAAAGCGATGCGATCGACCTAGCCGTCTGGGAAAGAGGAGCAGGAATAACCCAGGCATGTGGCACCGGTGCTTGCGCCGCCGCAACACGGGCTCACGAGTGGGGTCTTGTCGGCGAACGGGTGACCGTCCATATGCCGGGCGGAGACGCTGTCGTCGAGGTTGGGAATCCGGTTCGCCTGCTCGGACCATCGGTCTTTGTAGCCACCGTCGAGTACGCGCATGGGTGAATCGGAGCAGGATCGTCAGCGCTCCAACGATGACGGCGAAAGCCATCGCGGTGCATTTGGCGACTTCGGTGGCGAGAGTGCGGGGCTCATCGACCGCACCTTCCGGGAGCGAATTGTGCTAGTCGGGGTCACCACTCCGCCTCAGCATCCAGACGAGACCGATGCCTCGCTAGATGAGTTGGCGTTGCTGATTGATACGGCCGGCGCTGATGAGGTAGCCAGGGTCGTGCAGCGGCGCGACAGGCCCGACCCGGCCACCTTTGTCGGCAAAGGCAAGGCCGAGGAGATTCGCGACATTTCGGTCGAGGTCGATTCAGACACGGTGGTGTTCGACGACGAGTTGAGTCCAGCCCAACAGTTCAACCTCGAAAAAATTCTCGGCCGGACTGCGCTCGACCGAACCGCCGTCATCCTCGACATTTTCGCGCAGAACGCAAGCAGCCAGGAAGGCAAGGCCCAGGTCGAGTTGGCCCAACTCAAGTACCGCTTGCCGCGGCTTCGCGGCATGGGCAAGAAGTTGAGTCAGCAGGGTGGCGGAATCGGTACTCGTGGTCCGGGTGAGACCCAACTCGAAGTCGACCGCCGTCGACTACTTCGCCGTGTTCACAAACTAGAGGCCGACCTTCGCCAGGTCGCGAAGGTTCGTCAGAACCAAGCGAAGGCACGCAAGCGCACCAGAAACCGCCGAGTTGCGATCGTTGGTTACACCAATGCAGGCAAATCAACCTTGCTCAACAAGCTAACGAACGCTGAAATTCTAACCGAGAATCGATTGTTTGCCACCCTCGACGCCACGACCCGAAGACTGCAACTGCCAGGAGGTGAGACCGTCTTCGCAACCGACACCGTCGGGTTCGTCCGCAAGCTGCCTACCCAGCTAGTCGAGGCATTTAAATCGACCCTCGACGTGGTGATCGACGCAGATTTACTCGTGCACGTAGTCGACGGCACTAGCGCTGACCCCTACGGAAATATCGACGCGGTTCGCTATGTGCTCGGCGAGATAGGTGCGGGCGATATTCCAGAACTGCTCGTGTTTAACAAGCTCGATCAGAGCAAGGAACCGGCGCGGCTGGCGGCCAAGCATGAGGGAGCGGTAGCGGTATCGGCGAGCAAAGGCGCCGGGATCGACGAGCTACTGCTAGCGATAGGGGACCGTCTTCGACTCATGACCGAGATGTGCGAGCTCTTTGTCCCGTTCGCGAGGGGCGATGTGCTGGCAATGATTCATCGCGAGGGCCAAGTCCTGGTCGAGGAAACCGTCGACGATGGTTTCTTGGTGCGAGCCCGGCTTGAACCATCATCTAAGAGTCGTCTGGCACAATGGCTCACCAACAGTCCGCAGTCCAATACAACCGAAGCGTCCCCATGACCTGGCCTCCGCCCTATCCATATGACCGCCTCAACGAACTCAAGTCGCTCGGCGAGAAGTTTGCTGGTGGGCTAGTCGATCTCTCTATTGGTCGCCCGAGCGACGCTCCACCAGATGCGGTGGTTGCAGCCCTGTCAACGTCAGGCCAAGAGCGCGGCTACCCGCCCTCGATCGGCAGCGCTGCGCTGCGAGCTGCTGCCACAGGTTGGCTCCGCCGTCGCTTCGACATTGCTATCGAACCATCACAGGTTGCGGCTTGTATTGGAACCAAGGAGTTCGTTGCCGCGCTTCCAGGTTTGCTGCACCTTCGTACGCCCGAGCGCGACACGGTGTTATACCCCGAGGTGTCCTACCCCTCCTACGCAATGGGTGCCCGGCTAGCGCGGCTTCGTTCAGTTGCGGTGCCGGTCGACGCGCATTGGCGACTCGACCTTTCCCGGATAGACCCTGCCGATGCCGAACGAGCGCTGTGTCTTTGGGTCAACACACCGGGTAACCCAGCCGGCGGCCTCGACGACTTGGGAGCGGTAGCTGAGTGGGGGCGCTCGCGCAACGTTCCGATATTTAGCGACGAGTGCTACATCGAGTTCACGTGGGACGGACCGCCCCGCAGTGTGCTTCAACACGGCGTCGACGGGGTTGTGGCTCTTCATTCGCTATCGAAACGATCGAATCTGGCCGGGGTGCGTGCCGGGTTCTACGCTGGCGACCCCGAGCTGGTTCACTACATTAGTGAGTGCCGCAAACACACGGGGATGATGCCACCAGGGCCAAACCAGCATGCCGCCATCGTCGCGTTCGGCGATGATGCACATGTCGACGAGCAGAGGCTTCGTTACCTCGAACGCCTAAACCGTTTGGTCGAGATCCTCGGCCATCTCGATATCGCCGCTCAACTTCCCGCCGGGGCCTTCTACCTATGGGTGTCCGCCCCCGACGGCGATGGTTGGGCACTCACCAAACGGCTCGCAAATGAGCTTGGAGTGTTGGTGAGTCCGGGCGAATTTTATGGCTCGCAGGGCTCCGGTCATGTTCGATTGGCGGCCGTCGAACCACTCGAAACTATCGATTTGTTGCTAGATCGTGTCCAACGGAGCAAACCTAAGTGAAGATGAAACTGCCAGACCTTCTGGGACTAACAGCGCAACTCGTCGATATCGCGTCCGAGAGCTTTCACGAGGGTCCTATTACTGATTGGCTCGAAGCCCAACTGCGGGCGGTTCCTGGGCTCACGGTGGACCGTGTTGGTGACAATCTGGTCGCTCGGACCAACCTTGGGCGCAAGTATCGGGTCTTGCTCGGCGGCCACACCGACACGGTTCCAGCGAACGATAACGCAACCGCTCGAGTCGACGGACCTACCCTGTGGGGTCTTGGTTCGGCCGACATGAAGGGCGGGCTGGCCGTAATGCTCGAGCTGGCACGTTCGGTCGCCGAACCGGCCGTCGATGTTACCTACCTGTTCTACGCTCGCGAAGAAGTAGGCCTCAAAGACAACGGGCTGCGCGAACTCTTCGACGAGCGACCCGACCTCTGTGAGGCCGACGTTGGAATCCTGGGCGAGCCCACCTCGGCGGTGTTAGAGGCTGGCTGTCAGGGAACCATGCGACTCACCGTCAGCTTGGCCGGAAAGCGGGCGCACTCGGCGAGGGCGTGGGTGGGTCGCAACGCGATCCACCGGGCCGGGCCGCTGCTGAGTGCACTTGAAGCCTACGAGCCGCGACAACCCACCATCGACGGCTGCACCTTTCATGAGGGCATGCAGGCGGTGTTCGTCGACGGGGGAGTCGCTGGCAACGTGGTACCAGACTCGGTGAAGTTGATAATCAATCATCGCTTCGCGCCCGATCGCACTATCGCTGAGGCAGAAGCACACGTACGAGAGGTGTTGGCTCCATTTCTCGAAGACGGCGACACGATCGAGCTAACCGATGCTGCAGCGTCAGCCAAACCTGGCATGAGCCATCCGTTGCTGGCCGCTCTAGCCGGCCGCAACGATCTTGAGGTTAGAGCCAAGCTCGGGTGGACCGACGTGGCATTCTTTGCCGAACGAGGGCTCCCGGCGGTCAACTTCGGTGCTGGCGACCCGTTGCTCGCTCACACTCAACAAGAACGGGTCGAAGAGCCGTATCTTCAGATCGTCTTTATTGCCTTAGCAGACCTCTTGATCAACGGCGTCTGACCAGCACCCGCCGACGTTCAGTCAAAGGGGCTAAATGTGGCAAAGAGAACGGCCGATGAACGAGACAGGAGGTCAGACATGACCCTTGTTGAAACACATGAACTACGCGTGAGCCTGCACGAGCAAGCAATGGAGCAGTTCCATGAAGCCGCTGACATTTTGGGCCTCAAGGCTGAGTATCGAACCATTCTCGCTCACCCAAAGAACGAGGTCATCGTCAACTTTCCGGTACGGATGGACGACGGCGAGTATCGGTCGTTTCGCGGTTATCGAATCCAGCACAACAACCTGCTTGGCCCTTACAAAGGCGGCATGCGCTTTAGCCCCCAAGTCGATCTTGACGAGGTCAAGGCACTCGCAACCTGGATGACCTGGAAGTCAGCATTGTGCGACATTCCCTTCGGTGGCGGCAAGGGGGGAATCGCATTCGATCCTCGCGCGCATTCGCCGGCCGAACTCGAACGGATCGTGCGACGCTTCACCCACGCGCTCGGAGACAATATTGGTCCTAACCACGACATTCCGGCACCTGACCTGGGAAGCAATTCACAGGCGATGGTCTGGATGATGGACACCTTCGCCAACAGCACAGCCGCAGCACACCGACAAACCGTAAAGGGTGTTGTCACGGGCAAGCCGATCGAGTCGGGAGGAAGTCTGGGTCGCGAGAAGGCAACAGGGCAAGGAGTGCTGTTTTGCCTGCAACATTGGTGCGACGAAACCAACACCGATCTTACCGGGCTACGGATCGGCATCCAGGGCTACGGCAACGTTGGATCCAACGCTGCCCGGCTATTTGAAGTCTACGGCGCGACGATCGTCGCGGTGGCCGACCACACCGGTGCCGTCTTGTCTAACGATGGTATTTCGGCCTTTGAACTAGCCGACCATGTTGTCGAGGCAGGCGGCGTAGCCGGGTATGGCAAAGCTGGCGAGGTCGGGGTTGCAGAGTTCTGGGCTGCCGATATCGACGTCTTGGTGCCCGCCGCACTCGAGAACCAGATCACGATGGACAACGTCGACACAATTGGCGCCTCGCTGATAATCGAAGCAGCGAATGGCCCGATGACACCGGCCTCGGAACGGGCCTTTCTAAAAAATGGCGGCGATGTGTTGCCCGATGTGCTGGTAAATGCTGGCGGCGTAGTCGTCTCGTACTTTGAGTGGTTGCAGAACAAGTCGTCCCAGCCGTGGAGCCTCGACAAGGTCGATAATCGCTTGCGAGATACCATTATGGCTGCCGCCGACCGAACTCAACTGGCCGCCGGAAACTACGGTTGCACCCGCCGTCAGGCCGCTTACGTGGTTGCTCTTGACAAGCTTCAAGCCGTGTATGACCAACGAGGGATCTTCCCCTAGGCCCGGCCTCTCTATATCAGCCTTTGCAGAAGCGAGAAATCGTGTTGCCAAACTATCTCATCATCGGTGCGGCGCGTTGCGGAACGACATGGCTTGCCAGAAACCTGATGACGCATCCAGAGATATTCATGCACGAGAAGAAGGAGCTGCACTTCTTCGATTGGTATTACGACAAAGGTATTGACTGGTATGAGCGTGAATTCGCAGGAGCTCGTGTCAAAGCGGTTGGTGAAGCGACCCCGGCGTATCTGTACCACGAGCGCATCGCCAGCCTGATTAAGCGGCAGATGCCTGAAATCAAGCTGATCGTCTCGCTCAGAGATCCGGTTGAAAGAGCCTATTCAGCGCACCGCTTCAAGGAGAGGGAACGACAGGAGCAAAACATCAGCGTTTCCTTTGCCCAGAAGGCGAGCACTGGTTCAAGGACTATCTCGGAAGGGTTGTATTTCACCAAGCTGCAGCGATACTACGATCTCTTTGAGAAGGAAAAAATTCTAGTAGTTCTGTACGATGAACTAGAGAGCGACCCATCTGAATACCTGAGGCGAGTACACCGTTTTCTCGATGTCAGAGACGACTTTCGTTCGCCATTGATCGGCAGCAGAATAAATTCGTCTTTGACGAAAGCTGAGTTATTCAGGCAGCTAAGGAACCGAGATAGTGACTCCGATATCGACGTTGAAAAAGTTAGCGACGAGACTCGCACAACGCTTCTACGGCAATACTATCTGGAAGATATTGAGAAGCTGGAAGGTTTGATTCATCAAGATTTGAGCGAATGGAAAAGGGCGGCTCAATAGAGCCTCGCGAACGAGGAAGTGGCCTGAGCAAGTCTTTGCGAGCTGAGGCATCTCTAGAGCTTGCGAAGCACCGTTACAACTTTGCCAAATATCCGCACATCTTCGACATCGAAGACCATTGGCTCAAGGCGAGGGTTGGCAGGTAGCAGGGTAATGGTGTCGTCGTCGCTCTTGAAAGTCTTGACCGTGGCCTCATCGCCTGGGATTCCCGCTACGACTATGTCGCCATCGCTTGCGGTGGGTTGTGCCCTAGCCACGACATAGTCGCCGTCAAAGATCCCAACATCGATCATGGAGTCGCCACGCACGGTGAGCATGAAGAGTTCACCATCACCGGTGAGGTCGGCGGGCAGCGGCATTACTTCTTCGACGTTTTCTTGGGCTAAAACATCGGTTCCCGCAGCGACCGAGCCGACGATTGGCACATAGCAAACCGGTCGACGCTCGACGACCGCGTCAGAAGCTGAATCCCAGTGCACCTCGATAGCGCGCGGCTTTGTTGGATCGCGTGTGAGGTAGCCGAGGCGTTGCAGCGTCGCGAGATGGGAATGCACTGTCGAAGGCGATGTAAGGCCGACGGCTTTACCAATTTCGCGAACCGACGGCGGGAAGCCTCGCTCGCGCATTTCAGAGTCTATGAACTCAAGGATCTGGCGCTGTCGAGCGGAAGGTACGTCGGCCATGGGATATCTCCAAAGGAAGGTTGTGGGTGGCGAGCGAGTCGAGAATTTAGGGGTTGACAACGAACATATGTTCGACTTGACTACTCCATGAGCTCGGTCGAACAATCGTTCGACGATCACATGTTCGTCGAACAAACGTTCCGAGTCAAGTATTTCGAGTCAAATATTTCGTGTCACACCCCCTCAGGAGAATGTCACCATGACGATGCTTCCCGCCTTCACAGTTCTGACCCAGCCAGTCGCCAACACCGTTTCGGATGGCTATCCGTTAGATGCGAGCAGGTCTGGCGATGTCCGGGCGGTTGCGCTGTCGCCCAGCGTTTATCGGCGGCGGCGCTTTGTCGCGGCGGCTGCGGTCTTCCTGCTCACCGTGGTGTCGGTCATTGGAGTTGGCCAAGCTTCGGCTGAGCGACAATTCGATCCGGCTGCGCCTCAGCACACGGTTATCATCGTGCAGCCCGGCGACACGTTGTGGGGCATTGCGCAGCGGTTAGCACCCGACGCCGATACGCGAAAGACCGTAGCGCAACTCACCGAAATCGCCGGAGATCCAAACCTCGAAGTTGGCCAGCGCCTACTGATTCCAGCGAGTGTCGGCTAAGGCGCTGGCGCTACCGGTCTCGAAGGTATCTCAGAAACAGATGGTCACCATCGACAAGAATCCGGTTAAGCGACATGGGCCTAACATTGCTTTGGCTGGCAACGGTCATACGTTTCGAGGATCCAGCTACCAGTGACGGCGAAAACGTCAGAAGCAGTTCATCGAACAGGTCGTCGCTTACAAATTGTCCGTTCAGCGACGGTCCACCTTCTACGAGGGCAACAGCGTGGCCCCGCCGTGCAAGTTGGCCGACTGCAAGGCTCAGATCTACCGATTCGGTGCCTGCGACCACGAAGTCGGCGAGCTCGCCGAGCCGCTCCATGCGCTCGGCCGGAGCGCTCTCGGAGGTAATGATGAGTGGGCGGTGACCAGCACTGAAGATCCTTGCCGTCGGCTCGATCGACAAGGCGTTTGTAACCACGGCGATGGTGGGAAGCGGCGCTTGGCCTCTTGCGGTTCGCGCCGCGATCAGGTCGTCGCTAAGACGCGCCGGTCCGTAGTCTTCTGCTACGGCGGTACCCGCCGCGACGATTATCACATCGGCCAGCGCTCTAACCGCTCGAAAGACCATGCGGTCCCCAGGCCCACCGAGTTGACCCGAAACGCCATCGATCGCTGTAGCACCGTCGAGCGAAGTGACCATGTTTACAAGCACCCATGGCCGGTCGTTGGGTACAGGTCGATCGTCGTTTGCGTACAACGACGCCACGTCTTGCTCATCGAGGCATGCCGAACCATGGTTTGGCTCGTCGGCAGGGTTCGTGGTGGTAAGACGAAGCTCTCGCATAGCTCGGACACTAACGGTAAGTCTGAAATATCTGCGCGTTGCCCTTGGTTGTTTTGTCATGTTCCGGTGTCTGTCCACAAAGAACTCGCGAAATTCACAGGTTCAGCGCGATTTGCACAGGGTTTGCACTTTTGCTCCACAGATCAACTTCTCTATGGTGTCGCAGCGGCCGCGGTACAAGCGGTGGAATTGACAGTTGGCGTTCACTCTCGGTGGGTCGGACGACCTCCTTGGGTTGCCTGGACGGGCTGGGCAACTCTTACCTGCCCTCGTGCGGCGGCCGCAACAAATCCTCTCGAATCCTTATCCACAAAGACCGATTACAACTACGAACCAGCGACAACACCACACCTTTGTTTTCGCTCAGCCCCGTTTGATTTTCCTGATCAAAGTTGGCCGAGTCGGATTCTGTAGCTTGTGGTGTGTTGCTACTGGAGAACTAAAACATGGCTCTAGCTCCTGAACGGGCCGGACTCGCGCTTCGTCGCATCCACACCGTCGCTGGCGAGGACCCCTACGACACGGTCACCTGGCAGCGTCGCGATGCGCGCATTACCGACTATCGCGACGGTTCCGTGGCGTTCGAGCAACTCGGGGTCGAGGTTCCCTCAACCTGGTCGGTCAACGCCACGAATATCTTGGCTCAGAAGTACTTCAGAGGGGTCCTCGGATCCGCTGAGAGGGAGTCGTCGCTCAAGACGATCGTCGATCGAATCGTCGACACGATCACCACTTGGGGAGAGCGCGACGGCTATTTCGCCGATCAACACGAAGCCCAAGTTTTCTCCGACGAACTCAAGTACCTGATCATTCATCAAAAGGCTGCGTTCAACTCGCCGGTGTGGTTCAACATCGGAGTCGAAGGTGTTCCTCAACAGGCATCGGCATGCTTCATCTTGTCGATCGATGACACCATGGACTCAATTCTCAACTGGTACGCCGAAGAAGGGCGTATCTTCAAAGGCGGATCCGGAGCCGGGGTTAACCTCAGCAAGATCCGCAGCTCAAAGGAGCACTTGGCCGGCGGTGGCACGGCCAGCGGGCCGGTCAGTTTTATGCGCGGTGCCGACGCATCGGCCGGAACCATCAAAAGCGGCGGTAAGACTCGGCGTGCGGCCAAGATGGTCGTGCTAAACGCCGATCATCCCGACATTGAAGAGTTCGTCTGGACCAAGGCGCGCGAGGAACGCAAGATTCGGGTGCTTAGCGATGCCGGCTTCGATATGGGCGTCGACGGCTCGGACATGACCTCGGTTCAGTACCAAAACGCCAACAACTCAGTGCGGGTCACCGACGAGTTCATGGAGGCTGCGGTCAACGACGATGACTGGGACCTGACCGCGGTGAGCAATGGCGAGACGATCGAGACTGTGTCCGCCCAAAACCTGTTGCACGACATCGCAGACGCGGCCTGGCAATGTGCCGACCCCGGAGTCCAGTTCGACACCACCATCAACCGCTGGAACACCGCTGCTAACACCGGTCGAATCAATGCCAGTAACCCTTGTAGCGAATACGTGCACCTCGACAACTCGGCGTGCAACCTCGCGAGTCTCAACCTGTTGACGTTCCTCGCCGAAGGGACGAACGCGTTCGCTAGCGAAGCCTTTGCTGCTTCGGTCGAAATTGTCTTCATCGCCCAGGAGATCTTGATCGGAAACGCTGATTACCCAACCGAATCAATCGGCGAGACAGCTCGCTCATTTCGTCAGCTTGGAATTGGTTACGCCAACCTCGGAGCGACTCTGATGGCGTCGGGTCTGCCCTACGACAGTGAACAAGGGCGCACTATGGCAGCAGCGATCACCGCTCTTATGACCGGCCAGGCATACCTGACGTCGGCCAAGATGGCTGGGCGGATGGGCCCATTCGCTGGGTTCCATGAGAACCGCGAGCCCACACTCGAAGTCTTGTCGATGCATCGCGAAGCGGTATCAGGAATCGACGAAACGCTGGTCGACCATGGGTTGCTGGGCGCTGCCCAGCAGGCGTGGGATCAAACCTGCGAGATGGCGGCGGTCAATGGCGTCCGTAACTCTCAAGCATCGGTGCTGGCGCCAACCGGAACAATCGGTTTGTTGATGGATTGCGATACCACCGGAATCGAACCCGATCTCAGTTTGGTTAAGACCAAGAAGCTGGTAGGCGGAGGCACTATGTCGATCGTCAACCAGACGATTTCTAGAGCGCTTGTCACCCTTGGTTACAGTGAAGGCGAAGTCACCGAAATCGTCGAGTTCATTCACGAGAACTCGACCGCGATCGGCGCCCCCAGTCTCCGAGCCGAGCACCTGCCGGTGTTCGCCTGTTCGATGGGCGACAATCCAATCCATCACCTCGGACACGTCAAGATGATGGCGGCGGCGCAACCTTTCCTTTCGGGTGCCATTAGCAAGACGGTCAACATGCCCGAGGATGTGACGGTCGAAGACGTCGAACAGCTCTACGTCGAGGCGTGGCGGATGGGCCTTAAGGCTGTTGCAATTTATCGCGACAACTGCAAGGTCGGTCAGCCGCTCAGCTCGGGTAAGCGGGTAGCCGGCGATACCTCCGATTCCTCCGACTCCGCTGATGACGCCACCAATGCAGCCTTAGCGACGGCGTTGCCCATTGCGCCCGAGCCAATTCGTAGGAAGCTGCCCAGGTCCCGGAGGTCGCGCACACTCGAGTTTCGAGTTGCTGACTGCAAAGGATTCGTCACGGTTGGCGAGTACGACGACGGTCGACCTGGCGAGATGTTTTGTCGAGTCTCGAAACAAGGATCGACGATGGCGGGCATCATGGATGCCTTCGCGATCTCGGTTAGTCACGGACTTCAGTACGGCGTCCCGATGCGAGCGTTCGTCGAAGCCTTTGTCGGTATGCGTTTCGAGCCCGCAGGAATGACCGACGACCCGGAGTTGCGGATTGCCTCGAGCATTATCGACTACATATTTCGACGGTTGGCGGTCGAATATTTGAGCGCCGAGGAGCGAGCCGAACTCAACATCCTTACAGTAGGCGAGCGCACCCAACAGACCTTGCCAGGTGTCGTCGAGAGTGTCACTGAAACCCGCCAGGGCTCCGATATTGCTCCCGACCCGCCTTCCATCCCTTCAGCATCGCAACTCGAAGCTCAAATGGCGTTCGAATCGAAGCCGACTAATCAGGACTCACCATTGTGTATGCAGTGTGGTATCCACATGCAGCGCGCCGGTTCGTGTTACGTCTGTGCTGACTGCGGAACGACCAGCGGTTGTTCATGAGCCGGCGAGACTCTAGAACCGAAGCGATTATTAAGGTGAGTAAGAAGTAGTGGCTGGCCCATATTCGACACGACATAGCGATGCCGAGCTGCGATTCTCCTTTGGGACGATGGGCTCGGGCAAGAGCACCATGGCTCTTCAGATTCATCACAACTTGGGTACCGCCGGACTTCGTGGTTTGTTGTGCACCCAACTCGACCGCATGGGTGGTCAGGTTTCGAGCCAACTCGGGGTATGCGCTGACGCCGTCGAGGTTGGGCCCAGGCTCGACCTGCTAGCCATGGCGGTAGCGATTCGAGAACGCCATGGCGAGCTCGACTATCTCGTCTGCGACGAGGCCCAGTTCTACACCCCAATTCAGGTCGAACAGCTGGTACAGGTTGTAGATCGCCTCGATGCTGATGTCTATTGTTTTGGGCTGTTGCGCGACTTTCGGAGTCGGCTCTTTCCTGGCTCCGTTCGGCTTTTGGAGATGGCAGACCACTGTGTCGAGTTGGCGGTGGAATCTCGCTGCTGGTGCGGGCGCCCGGCGACCCATAACGCTCGACTCGTCGAAGGTGAACAGGTCTACGATGGCCGGATCATGGTGGTCGACGACCCCGAACGCGAACCCGAATCGGTTTATGAACTTCGCTGCCGGAGACATTGGCTAAGCGGTGAGGCCGAACCGTCGACAAGCCAAGCCGACGTCTTGGCATCGTCGGCTGCGCTGTAGTCGCCAGCTATGCAATACCAAGCATCGCCAGCATCGCTGGTGGAGTGGAGGTATTGCCTTGCGCGAGCATTTGTGCCCGCTGGACGTTCACCGCGTCGAGGTTTCGGTCCGGCCAGCCATCCCATGGACCGGCCGGAATCTTTGAGGCGTCGCCGTCGGCTTCTACACACGCCCATAGGTAGGCTTGTAGCGCAATGACATTTTCACGATCGCCGACCGGGCCATGACCTGGCACAATTGTCTGCCCCCATTCAACTATCTGATCGAGCGACTCGGCCCACGCCAAAGGATCGCCGTCGAAGGCGTTTGGGGTTACGCCAAACGCAGCGATTGCACCGGCGAACACGACGTTCGCGTGTGGAACCTGAACCACTAAATTCTCGGCCAGTTCCCCTGCGATGGGGATGGCTATGGCGGAAGTGGAGATGTAGGCATTTTCAGTGACCACATGCGATACTGGCTTGGTCGAGAGGTCGTCGAATTCGTCGCGAAGATCGGGGAACATTCGCTGGTAAGCCTTGGTGTTGGGTGCCTGGTCGAGATGCGCGCTGGTCTGAGCGGTGCCGTATACGGCCGCCATCGTGAAGTTTGAAGAACCTCCGACGAACTCGATATGGCTGGTCGTGTAAACGAGATGCCTTACCTCCTTGCCCAGGGGCTCGATAGCGGCCAGGAGCTCTGCAGACTGCTGCGCTGTGGTCTGGGAGTCGACGATGGTCAAGCAGTCTTCGTCGACGATGATCCCAGAGTTCGGCCGACCTCGTTGGGGAGAGTCTTCGATCCAACCATGTACACCGTCGCCGAGGTCTTGTAGCTCTTTCACAGCGCCGAAGTATATGCGACAGAGGTCAGTTAGCTGAGAGCGATCGGGTAACATTCTAAATCATTGGTAGGTATTGGCCGATGGACGTTTTGAGCAATGACTAGAAAACCGCGCCATCTGGCCTTCCTCCTAGCAGCGATCGCACTACTGCTATCCGCATGCAGCGGAGCCACGGTCGACGAGTCGGCGCTCGTGGTCAGGGCTGCGCCGACAGCCGTTCAGACGTCCACGACCACAACGACCTCAACCTCGACAACAACGACATCAACGTCGACTACAACCACAACTCCGCCGCCGTTGCGCTTTGAGACCTGGGTTGCTATCGCCACCGAGTCAATCTCGATTCTTCAGACCTTCGACAGCCCCGATGGCGAGCCGGTTCGGTTCGAGTTCGATCTGTATAACCCAACTTACTGGGACACACCCCTGGCACTGCGCATCATCGAAGGTACCGAACGCGACGATTGGGTCAAGGTTGCGCTTCCGGTTCGTCCCAACGGCAGCGAGGCATGGATTCGAACCGACGGCTTCGAGATTTCAAGCCACACCATTCACGCAGAAATCGTGCTGAGCGAGCGCTCTGTTCGTGTGTACGACGGCGACGAACTGCTCACCGAGACTGCCGCTGTAGTTGGCAAAGACTCGTCGCCGACCCCGGTCGGCACCTTTTACGTTAACGACCTGCTGCCGCGAGAGAACCCTGACGGCGTCTTTGGTCCATACATCTTGAGTCTGTCGGCATTTAGCGAAGCACTAGACACCTTCGGCGGCGGGTTGCCAGTTATCGCTATTCATGGCACGAATCGCGCCGATTTGATCGGCGGACAGCATTCGAATGGCTGCATCCGGATCCCCAACGAAGTAGTGACCTTCCTGGCCGAGAACGTTCCGCTTGGCACGCCGGTCGAGATCTCCGCATAGCTACCACTTCAGTAACGTTGGATTACATGCTCCACATCACCAACAGGCTGACGTGTGGAGTTTCAACATATTCCGATATAAGTGAGACAGTTTTCGACACGAGATTGTAAAATATTGACCGCGAACGGCGATATTTTCTGGTTTATCTCTTGCTCAGCGTGTCATAACGTGACTATGTTTACTGTTGCGTTGCTGCGACAACGCAAACCCCTCCAAAAAGCATCGGAGCCGGGACCCACGTGACGACAAAGTCGGCACCAAGATCTGCCACAAGCAGATTGTAGGTCTCGGCTTTTGTGCTGTACCGGCGACATTTCGCAGCGGCGGAAAGTTATTCCTGCAGCAGGATCCGTCGGTAGAGCTCAGCCCGGGCTAGTGGTCAACAACCTCTCACCCGGCACTATCATCTGAAGTGTGACCGAATACAACCCACCCTTGGCCGATATCCGCTTCGTACTCGACGAGATAGCCGATCTCGAGCAAATCTGCTCCCTCGAGTCGTTCGCTCACGTCGATCGCGAAACAGTCGATGGAGCGCTGGAAGAATCAGCACGATTCATTGTCGACATGGTGGCGCCAACCAACCAGCCCGGCGATGTCGAGGGCAGTGTTTGGAACCCCGACGGCTCGGTCACCAGCGCACCGGGTCTAATCGAGGCCTATCGACAGTACGTCGATGCCGGCTGGGGTGCTGTTCCGTTCGACCCTGAATATGGCGGCGCCGGGTTTCCGTGGGTAGTCGGTCTTGCTTTGCAGGAACTGCTCACCACTGCAAATATGGCGTTCTCGCTCTGCCCGCTGCTGACCCAGGGCGCCATTCACGCGATCACTCACCATGCGAATGAAGAACTCCGCGAGGTTTTCTTGCCCAAGATGGTTTCCGGCGAGTGGACCGGCACCATGAACCTCACCGAGCCACACGCCGGTTCCGACGTCGGGGCACTCACCTCCAAGGCCGAGCCAGCAGACGACGGCACGTGGCGGATAACCGGGCAGAAGATCTTCATCACCTGGGGCGAGCACGACCTCACCGAAAACATCATCCATCTGGTGCTGGCGAGAACCCCAGGTTCGCCTCCGGGAACCAAGGGGATATCGCTGTTTATCGTTCCGAAATTCTTGGTGAACGACGATGGCAGCTTGGGCGATGCCAACGACCTGTCGTGTGTATCGATCGAGCATAAACTCGGCATCAACGCTAGCCCCACCTGCGTAATGTCCTACGGCGACAACGATGGTGCCATTGGCTATCTGATGGGCGAAGAAAATCAGGGAATGCGAGCGATGTTCACCATGATGAACAGCGCTCGACTGTCGGTTGGTCTCGAAGGGCTTTGCGTGGCCGAACGCTCATATCAGCAGTCGGTTCAGTACGCGAAAGATCGTCTCCAGGGTCGCGCAATCGGAGCGCCAGCAGGTACTTCGTCGCCAATCATCGAGCACGCCGACGTGCGTCGGATGCTCATGACGATGAAGGTCCACCTCGAGGCGATGCGTGGCTTGTTGTACTACGACGCCGCACACATCGACCGCGGAGCTCACAGCGCCGACGAAGCTACGGCCGAGGCAGCTCGCGACCTCACCGCACTGCTGACACCAATCTCTAAGGCGTGGTCGACCGATCTCGGCTGCGAACTCACCGGTCTCGGGGTACTGATTCACGGCGGGATGGGATTCGTCGAAGAAACTGGGATTGCCCAGCATCTGCGCGATGCTCGAATCGCTCCGATTTATGAAGGCACCAACGGTATTCAGGCGATTGATCTTGTGATGCGCAAGGTTCCGTTGAAGGGCGGAGCGGTCGTGAACGGCTTCATTGGCGAGATGGAGTCTCTCAACTCTGAATTGGTAGCCGCAGGGGAGGACTTTCAGGGCCTTGCCGACTCACTAGCGGAGAGCTTGGTCGAACTTCGTT
>CBERPN010000026.1:0-26154 GCA_965524675.1 uncultured bacterium | reverse complement strand
GCGAGTGGTTCGCTTCGCTCGCCTACTCGCGCGGGTCCTTATTCGGGCAGTAGGTAGGCGATTCCCAATACCCTCGGCCCACCGTGGGTGCCGATTACCGGGCCGATCTTGCCAATGCGCACCGACGAGATGTCGACTTCGGATTCGATCAGTGTCAGGAAGTCATCGATATCTGGTGCGTTGCCGTGCATCACTGAGAGGTTCTCCGCTCCCTTTGCTTCAACGACTTTGTCGCGCAGCCATCCCATAGACTTCTTACGGGTACGTTGCCGGCCTGCTTCTTCGACCGCTCCCGAGCTGAGGTCGAGTAGTGGCTTGATGGACAGCATCGTGCCGATCAGCGCTTGAGCGCCACCGATTCGGCCGCCCTTCTTGAGGTTGTCGAGCGTGTCGAGAGCGCCAAAGACATGGGTACGTTCGCGCTGCGACTCGATCATCGCCACGATCGCGTCGGCGTCGGCTCCGTCGTCGGCTGCGGTCGCAGCGTTGATCACCATTGTTCCGAGCCCGGCGGTGATGCTCTTGGAGTCGACAACGCGGATATCGATGTCGTCGACCATCTCGGCTGCGGTGACCGCAGATTGCATCGTGGCAGACAGTGCCGATGAGAGATTGATAGTGACGATCTCGGTCGCGCCACGTGCCTTTAGTCGATCGAATGCCTCGACGAAAGCACCAGGGGCGGGTGCGGATGTCTCCGGCAAATCGTCCGACGCTGCCAACTCGGCATAGAACTGATCGATTGTAAGCTCGACACCATCGATGAATTCACGGTCGCCGAACCGAATCGATAACGGAACGACTTCGATACCAAGTCGCTCCACATCTTCGGGTTCGAGGTCGGACGCGCTGTCGGTGACAATGCCAAGCATGCGCAGATGTTAGCCCGGGTAGGTAGTTTCTCGCCGCTTTTCTAGGATTTGGCGTAGCCACCAGAGGGCCAGGATTACCAGGGCGCCTACGAGAATCAGCAAGCCGAGCCCGGAGAATACGGTGCTACGGACGATTATCTGGTCGGGGCCATCGAGTTGGATCGCCTCGTCCGGCGAAAGCACCGTAACCCTTAGCTTCGCGTCGCCCGACGAGCGTGACTTTATGGGAAACGAGAACTCATTCGAGCCCGGCTCGAGGGTGACCCTCAGTCGTTGACCTTCCGGAAATTCGAGTTTGTCTGAGCTGAAGCGCAAGACTACAGCCGCCGGGGTCGATAGGCCGTTCTCAATAAAGATCGGAATACTGGCCTCACGAGCCGTGATGCTCACGACCTGCGGTTCGGGCCCTTCGATCGAGCGGATGGCCATCGTTACCGCTTCGTCGATGCTGTCGAGGTACTCGAGCCGTCGATTCTGCTCGATCCCGCGGGCCCCCGATACCAGCAGCAACTCGCTAAGAGGTGCGGTGTCGCGAGTCTGGCCACCGAGGATCTCCTCGTAGCTACTTAGAAGCGACTCCGCCTGGCCCAGCTGGGTAGCAAAGGCTGCGATCTGTTCGGTCGGACCTGGGGGATTGAGGTTGCGGACCATGATCGCCCGCCTAGATTCTCCGGTCGGAGAGACTTGACCCGAGGCATTGAGCGTTGCTACCTCACCAAAGAATGTATTGAGGTCGACGGCGCGCAATACTCGCATCGAAGTGATTCCCGAGAGGGCGATACGAAGAACCTGCGGATCGGCGTCCCAACCAGCTGACGGCCGAACGATCACGCCCCGAGCGACGGTCGGTTGATCGAACCACAAGATCGCAAGGTCGGCAATGAAGTTGTGGGCATCAAGAATCGGGTTTTCGTTCGCGCCGAAGTGTGCACCCAACGCGGTATCGATTACGGCCGCCGGATGACGTTGGCCGCGCTGGTCTCGGACGATGAACTGTTGGGTGACAGTAAACGGAAATAGATCGCCCGGAAGAACCTTCAATTGTCGGTCGGCGACGATGATCTGTTCGTAGCCAAGATCTCCGAGCATCCCGACGATGGTGGGAGTGGCATCTATGTCTAAGAAGGCGGCCGTGCCAATCGAGCGTGCATCGACTTCGCCTTTCAGTACCCGATCGCCGGCCTCTAACAATCTCTCGTAGCCTTCTATCTGGCTGGTTTTGTTCCACGCGGACTCGCTGACGTTTACATAAGGAAGCCGCAGTAATTCGCGTCGGGCGACTGCGATTTCGAGTTGCTCGACCAGTAGTCGAGTATCGACGTCACGCTTGAGTGCCACCAAGGTCTCAGGCACCACGGCGAGCGTGATATTCATGCTCGGCCGGCCAGCCACAACTTCGAGGATGGCTTCGATTTTGGAGAGGCTCGCCGGATCGATCGAACTGCTCTGATCGGGCTGTAGGGCCGGCGGTGCCTGCACCGGCAGGGTTACGTTTACTCGTAGCGGCTCGAATTCGTCGACCGGTTTTGGGGTGACAACGAGATAAGTGAGAAGCTCGTCTTGTTGGTTGCCGTTCGCATCCGCAAGGCGCACCAACACGGGAAACACCCCGCCCTCAGCGGTTAGCAGGATGTCGGCCTGCTCAGCTGGGTCATCGGTGGTCGTGAACTCCAAAGTTATTAGTTCGGTTTTGCCGGTTCGGATCGTTTTCACCGGTGTGGGCGCGAAGCTGTAGATGGGTGCGGAGAACTCGGCCAGCCCGTTGAGCTGAAGCTGAAACTGACTACGGGACCCTACCCTCGAATGAACAGTTGCTGATACCAAGTGGTCGCGACTCCCGCCTTGCATCAGGACACTCAGGCTGAACGGTCGGCCGGGTCTGATCGACACGACTTGGGTAACCAACTCGAGCGAACCCTGGCGCTGGGCTGAGGCGGGAATGGCGGCACTAATGAGCGAAACCACGATGATCATGAGGATCGCTAACGCAGCCGACTTAGCTCTCATAGGTCGATCTCCAACACAGCTAGTCCTGGAACGACAGGGATAAACCCCAATCGGACGTAGAGTTCGAACGCCGACTGGTTGGCTTCTTGAGTATTGACCAGAACCTTAACCACGCCGCGGCGCCGCAACGCGCCAAGGGTGTCGACAACCAGCGCTGTCCCAACTCCGTGACCTTGGGCAGATGGGTCGACTGCAAGCCTTTGCAAATAGCCGGTTCGTGCAGCCCGGCCTGCAATCGCGTAGCCGACCAACTGTGACCGTTCGCGGTTAAGGGCGACCCGAAAGCGGCTCACTGGCGTGGCTTCCACCGCCTCGTCAAAGCTGGCCTCATCGAACCGCCAGAATTCATCAAACGCCATCTGATCGATGGCGATCGCTGCAGCCTTTTCTTTCCGGCGCCCGCGCCGGATCGGCAGCCTCTTATCGCCCTGAGGAATTAGCCCCAAGTCGTGTTCGAGAAGATGGAGTCGTTCATGAACTGTGAATCCTTGGCGTAGGAATGGTCCTTGCTCGCCGTGTCCGAGTGCGCCGGTAACAACCTTCCGGTAGCCCGCTCTCGCCAGACCCCGTAAGGCTAAATCGATACCGGGTGCGCCAGATGGGGTTAAGGGCATTAGGTAGCCGACCTTGGGGTCACCTCGCCACGCCCCGATTCGGTAACGGTCGTTACCAACCGCGATCACCTCCATGGCTTGAAACTAACCGAAGGTAGGATCAACACTGTGAGCGTCCTGTGGTTCTCCCATGAAGAGTGTCTCGAACACGTGGCTGGCGCGAACCATCCCGAGCGACCCGATCGGTTGCGGGCGGTGTTGGCTGGTGTGGAGCGGTCGGCCTTCGCCGATGCGTTACTGCGTCGCGTTCCGACTCCTGCCCCCCGCTCAGCCATCGAACGAGTCCACCCCGTTGGCCTGTTCCCGGGCCTCGAAGCGATCGCTGCGCAGGGAGGTGGACGAATTGATGCAGATACCGTGATGAACAGCCATTCCTTTACAGCGGCTCTGCTGGCCGCAGGCGCGGGTCTCGACGCGATCGAAGCGCTTGAAGCTGGCGAAGCCGACAGCGCCTTCTGTGCGGTTAGGCCGCCCGGGCATCACGCGACTCGTTCACAATCGATGGGGTTCTGTCTATTCAACAGTGTGGCCGTCGCGGCCAGGTCGTTGACCGACCGAGGCGAGCGGGTGGTGATTGTCGATATCGATGCTCACCATGGCAATGGTACCCAGGACATCTTTTATGATGATCCGAACGTTTTGTTTATCTCGATGCATCAGTCGCCCTGCTATCCCGGTTCTGGTGCGTTGGGTGAGGTTGGTCTCGGCGCTGGCAAAGGATTCACGGTGAACTTGCCAATGCGCCCTGGTACCGAAGGTGATACCTACCGCGCGGCTGTCGATGAGGTTGTTCTCAGTGCCGTCGACCGATTTGGGCCGACATGGTTGCTGATCTCCGCCGGCTTCGATGGGCATCGTGACGATCCGATAACCGACCTTGGTTTGTCGTCTGGCGACTACGGAAACTTGGTAGCTCGTCTGCTTCCGCTAGCGCCTGCTGGTCGGCGTTTGATCTTTCTGGAAGGCGGCTATGACCTCGCCGCTCTCACAAACTCCACCGTGGCCACCATTGCTGCTCTATGTGAAACCGAACTGTTTACCGAACCGCTCACTTCCGGCGATGTCCAAAGCGAGACGATTTCTGAGGCCAAGAGCATTCATGGCCTCACCTGAATCCTCGTTCTGGTCGGGCACGTGGCCCCCCTGGGGGCCACTAGCCCGACCAGTTCGAAGTATGAGCATTGACGCCGAAAGACAAAGCTGTGGCTTCGCCTGAGATCGATGCACTGTACGACGAAATATGTCCACTCGCAGAGCGTTTCGCGAAGGCTGGTTTTAGCTTTTATCTAGTCGGAGGAATCGTCCGCAACCACTTAGCAGGTAGTTCCGTCGACCTAGACGACCGGGTTGGCTTCGTCGACCTAGACGACATTGACATAACCACCGATGCTCAGCCGGCCGAAATCAAAGCCTTGGTCACCGATTGGTTCGAGGCCCTATGGACCCAAGGTGAACGATTCGGAACCATTGGTGGGCGGCGCGGCAGTCGAGTCTTTGAGATAACTACTCATCGGGCCGAGAGCTATGCGCCCGACTCGCGCAAACCTGAGGTCGTGTTCTCGACCGCGCTTATCGACGATCTCAGTCGGCGTGACTTCACGGTTAACGCAATGGCTTGGACCGTGCCCGAGCGTGAGCTAATCGACCCGTTCGACGGGCAGAGCGATCTCGTCGCAAAGCGCTTACGAACCCCGCTCGACCCAGAAGTCTCCTTCACCGATGACCCGCTGCGAATGCTGCGTGCGGCGAGATTTCTGACCCGTTTCGACCTTGAGGCCGACGCAGCTCTGCTCGCAGCCGTCGAGCGGCTTGCGGGCCGGCTGGAGATCGTCTCGGCCGAACGGGTGCGCGACGAATTGCATAAATTGCTGCGCTTGGCCGACCCGACGATTGGGCTGCGTTACCTGGCCGATACTGGGTTGTTGGCCCAGTTCTGGCCAGAGCTGAACCAAACGGGCATCGAACGGATTCGGTCGGTACGGGCGGACCCACTGGCTCGAATCGCTGCGGCCATGATTGGCTCGGACGACGATGTTGTCGTGAACCGAGTCAGGGAGCTTCGCCACAGCAATAGCGATGTTCGCCACATCAGGAGCCTGGTCGGGGCGGCCACGACTTGGAAACGGGTACGGAGCCCGTTGTCGGATGAGTTGATTCGAAGATTCGCCCTAAGAACTCGGGGGTCGTTCGCAGAACTGGTGGATATCGCTATCGCGGTCGGGCTGCCCTGTGCGAGCGAGGTGGAGGCTTCGGTGTCACGGCTCCGCGAGGCAGGCGATCTCGATGATCTTGGCCCTGAGCTAACCGGCGAAGAAGTAATGCGTCTTCTCGACGTTGGGCCGGGTCCCTGGGTTGGTGAAGTGCTTGCCGAACTCAGCGAATATCGACTCGCCGGCGGCCGTCACGATTCAGCCGATTTAGAGGCAAAGGTTCGCAGATACTGGGCATCGCGGCCGGTCCGCTAGCTGGTTTACGCCCGGTTAACGCTGTTCAGTCATGCTGTTACCGAATGCGGCGGGGCATTTCGGCGGGAAAGGCGGGAAACGTTCTAGAACCGGTGACCCTAGGGTCACCGGTTCTAAGCGTTTTCTAGCCAAGTGCGGACCAAAGAGGTTAGTTACCGACCTTTTTGGCTCGAAACACCAGAGTCTCGGGCAGGGTCGCCTTGTCGGCGTAGGGGTTCTCGATCAGGGTGTCGACCCGAAAGTTTGCTCGTATCAGCCCTGAGAAAACTTCGCCGATTAGGTGTCGATGCGTGAGCGACGGGCCGCTGCCGAGCGTCGCGGGCTCGAAGTAGCCTCTGGCAATGCGAAGCTCGTCTTCGCTAAAGGGATCCACCAGCGACGCGGTGGGGTGCGGTAGCGATAAGACGAAGGGCATGTCCGCCTTTAGAACCCTGTGGGCTTGGCGAAAGACTCGATCGAGATCCTCGACGGCGGCGAGTGCGTGAATACTGATGACGAGATCGACGCTTTCGTTACGAACGAACGCAAGATCGGCGAGGTCGGCGTTGTGGAGTTCGACTTTGATTTCTTGTTCGTCGGCTAACTCGCGGGCGTACTCGAGTTGAGCCGAGTCCGGGTCGACGCCGATGACCTTGGCCCCTTGCAACGCCATAGCGATTGCGCTGTGTCCCATACCGGTGCCCAGCTCTAGTACTCGTTTGTCGGTGACGTCGCCGAGCAAACGGCGGTCGAGGCCGTCGACGAGATTAGGGCCGAGTTCTACGTGATCGATTGGGCGGCTACGTCCGCTCGGAAAGGCGGTGGAGTAACGATGCCATGAAGGCGTTGATGTTGGCACGTTTCTAAGTGTAGAGCCCAGATTGCTCTACCCTACTGGGGATGAGCTTTACCGCCGGTCGGTCGACCGACCCGCCGAAGGACAACCCCGGCGAAATCGACTACCGCCTCGAGCGCAAACGCGTGCTCTCTGAACTGAGCGCTGGCGACCTCGACCTCGAACAGGTCTGCGACGCTCAAACCGAACTCAAACGCAATGCAGAATTCTGCGGAGATCTCACCGATGAACTCTGCCCGGTGTGCGCAGCGGTGAATCTGGTGCATGTCACCTATGTGTTTGGACCGCGACTTCCTTCCAACGGTCGTTGCGTGACATCCAAGGCCGAGCTGGCCAGGCTGCGGGCGAAAGCGGGAAACTTCACCGGCTACGTAGTGGAGGTGTGCACTGGTTGTAACTGGAACCACCTAGCCAAAACGTACCTACTGACCCCGGTTGGCTGACATGATCACAACTACTGAAGGTCGCTTTGGCGTCGATTGTTCCGCCGGACGGCTACGACGGGTGGCGCTGCGTCGACCCGCCGCCCTGCTCACGGCCGACCACAAAAGGTGGCACTACACCAAGGCGCTCAACCCGACAAAGGTTGTCGATCAGTACGAAATGTTCGTTGCTCTCATCGAGGCGAGTGGCGCTGAAATTGACTGGTTGGCCGATACTGCCCCCGACGGAACCGTCGATGGCCTAGCCGATTCGGTGTTCACCTACGACCCATCGTTCGTCGTACCAGCCGGGGCCGTGGTGCTGCGACCTGGTAAAGAGTTGAGGGTCGATGAGGCCGATCTTCACGCCAAGTTCTATGAGGCGCATACCATACCTGTGATTGGCCGCATCGACGCGCCAGGAATGGTTGAAGGAGGCGACTGTTTCTGGCTCGACGGCCGCACTATCGCCGTCGGCCGAGGCTTTCGAACCAATCAAGCCGGGATTGAACAGTTCGCCGAAATACTGCGACCCCACGGGATTGAACTCGCCGTCTTCGACCTGCCTTACCACCTTGGCCCTGAGGCATGTTTGCATCTGATGTCGGTGGTAAGCCCGCTCGATACAGACTTGGCCCTAGTGCATGCGCCATTGATGCCTACAGCGTTGTACCAACAGATGATCATGATGGGCTACACGTTGCTGGAGGCACCGCCACAAGAGTTCGAGGCCAGCCTCGGCCTCAATCTCAACGTCTTGCCAACCGCTCCACGCGAGTTGATAGCAATCGAGGGATTCCCGGAGACGGTCGCGATAATGCGAGAAGCTGGCTGTTCGGTAACCACTTTTCCGGCGGACGAGCTATGCATGCCAACCGAAGGCGGTCCAACCTGTCTGACCCGTCCAATCTGGCGAGAATAGCGATTACTGCACTCCGTGCAGGCCGTTGGGGCCACGGAGGCCGCCGCAGCGCGCCGGGATCGCGCAGACTGTCGGAAGCCGTTTGAGTAGCCCGTCGCGCTAGCGAGGGCGAGTTTGCAACGCTGAGGGGGTTAGCGAAGCGCCGGAGCCGAAGGCGAAGAAAGGCAAAGGGGTCTGCGTGGCCGGGGAGCGCCAGCAGAATTGAGTAGCCCGCCGCGCTAGCAAGGGCGAGTTCACAAAGCTGAGGGGGTTAGCGAAGCGCCGAAGCCGAAGGCGAAGAAAAGTAACAGTGTCATACCCCCCTGCAATAATGTCGCTATGGCCTGTTGCCCGGTTCTGCAAAACGATCTTTGTCTCGATAGCATTGCCCGGTCATATTCGTTTGGGTCGACTTTTAGCCTTCGTAAGCGAAATAGACCCTGCTTCACATCCGGTGAAGCTCCGGGAGTCCCCGGAACCACAGGGAGGAAATAGATGCTCGTTCGGGCATATGAACTGATGACCATTTTCGAGGGCGAGGTCGAACAGACCTCCATCGATGGCATCCTCACCAAGATCGAAGACATGGTGAAAGCTGGCGACGGCACCATCACCAGCACCGACAATTGGGGTAAGCGTCGTTTCGCTTACGAAATCGACCACAAATGGGAAGGCACCTACGTGGTCCACGAGATTGTTACCGAAGCGGCCGATCTCGCCGATATTGAGCGAATGCTTCGGCTTGCGGACGATGTCGTCCGCCACAAACTCATGCGCCTTCCCGAGCACGAAGGCCGCAAACGCGGCATGCTCGAGGGCGGCGAAACCCCGGTCGACACTGCGACTCCTTCCGAGCCAACTACTCCAGCAGAACCAGCTGAAGAGGTTGCCGACGAGGCTGTTGTAGAAGCAGCCGGATAACTCAGCGAGGTAGCCGAAATGGCATTTGATAACACCATCACCGTCGTAGGAAACATCACCCGCGATCCCGAACTCAGGTTCACTCCTAGCGGCGCCGCAGTAGCGAACTTTGGCGTTGCCTGGAACAAAAAGGGCCAGGATGGCAAGGAGGACGAGGTTTCGTTCTTCGATGTCACCTGTTGGCGACAATTGGCCGAGAACGTTAGCGAGAGCCTTACCAAGGGTGCCCGTGTCGTCATTTATGGCCGCCTCGAGCAGCGCTCTTGGCAAACCCAGGAGGGCGACAAGCGCTCCAAGGTAGAAATCATCGCCGACGATGTCGCACCCAGTCTCAAATGGGCTAGTGCACAGATAACGCGAAACGAGTACAACGGCCCGGGGCAGGGCGGCGGTCAGGGCGGTGGCGGAAACAGCGCTGTTCCTAACCAGCCAGCAGCGGCACCGGCCTACAGCACCGACGAAGAACCTTTCTAATCACCAGGACTCAGAACTAACTATGGCTAAGGCACCGCCCAAGCGCGGCAAGAACAAAGACAACTCTCGGCGAGCGAAGAAGCGCGTAAGCATTCTCACCGAAGAGCACATCAGCTACGTCGATTACAAGGACGTCACGCTGCTACGGCGTTTCATTTCCGATCGTGCAAAGATTCGCGCCCGCAGGGTTACTGGTAACAGCACCCAGCAGCAGGCCGAGATTGCACGGGCGATTAAGAACTCGCGCGAGATGGCGTTGATTCCTTACGCGAATCGGGTTACGACCCAACGTGGTGGTGGCCGCGATCGCGGCCCCCGTGCCGACGGACCACCGCCTCGTCCGACCGCTCCACCGCCCGCTGGCGAAGAGGGCGCCGAAGTTGAAGAGGGCCTCGAGAACACTTCGGTCGAAGAAGTCAGCGATCTCGGTACTGTCGATGACTTGGGCGAAGGCGTCACCATGGGTGCAGCCGATCAGCCCGAAGGTGAGCAATCATGAAGCTGATTCTGCGTACCGATGTCGCTGGTCTTGGTAAGAAGGGCGATATCACCAATGTAGCTACTGGCTACGCTCGAAACTATTTGCTCCCCAAGGGTCTGGCTATGAAGTCGACGCCCGGAGCTGAGGCTCAAGCCGAGTCGATGCGTTCGGCTCGGGTGATGAAATCGGCCGAGGATCGTACAGAGGCCGAAGAGGTCGCGACCAAGTTGGTGCCAGCGGTTATCGCCATTGGAGCTAAGGCGAGTTCAGAAGGAAAGCTGTTCGGCTCGATCACCGAGGCCGATGTCGCCACAGCCGTCGAGGAGCAGACGGGAATTGTCATCGACCGCCGGGCTATTTCGTCTGACGAGCCAATCAAGACCACGGGAAGTCACATCGTGATGGCCAGATTGCACCCCGAGGTCGAGTTTCCGATCACCATCGACGTCATCGCTGTCTAACCCACGCAGACGTTATCCACATATCTGTGGATAACGTCTGGGGATTTCGGCCTTACTCCACAGTAAACAGAAGATTTCCACAAGGCCTTCCCCAGTAAGTTCACTGGCTAACCGAGGTTTTCCCTATGGTTATCCTCTGGTATTTCACAGGGTGGATAGGTAATGCTGTGTCTAGTCTTCACCCTTCTGCCGTTGATTGTTTTTGAATGTCTGACTTCCCCGCAACCTTGACCGCAGCGCCTTCATCGCGACAGGTTCCACCCCATAACCTCGAGGCCGAAGCGTCGCTGCTAGGTGCGATGCTGTTGTCGCGCGATGCCATCGCCGATGCCATAGAGGTTGTCGTAACCGACAACTTCTACAAGCCAGCACACGCTCACATCTTCGAAGCGATCACCACCTTGTATGCGGCGGGAGAACCTGCCGACCCGGTTACCGTGGCCGACGAACTCGACCGTCAAGGTTTGCTCGATGCCATGGGCGGGTCAGCGGTGCTCGTGAATCTGCAGATCGATACACCCGCTACGTCGAGTGCGTCTCGTTATGCCAGCATTATCTTCGAGCGGTACCAGCTCCGCCGCCTGATCCAAGTCGCGGGCGAGATCAGCGAGATTGGCTACAGCCGACCTGACGATGTCATCAAGGCAATCGATTCTGCTGAGTCGCTGATGTACCAAGTGGCCGAAGGCCGTGTGGCCGACACGATGGCTCCGATCTCGGAGCTACTCGATGCCAACCTCGATCGCCTTGAAGAGCTATACGAACGAGGCGATGCCATAACCGGAACTCCCACCGGATACCTAGATCTCGACGAGTTGTTGTCGGGGTTCCAGCCGAACGCTTTGATTGTCGTCGGAGCCCGGCCAGCGATGGGAAAGACCAGCTTCGCGCTTGGTGCGCTAACCAATGCAGCGCTCGAAACCAATCGACCCGTGCTGATGTTCTCGCTCGAGATGAGCCAACTCGAACTGACAAATCGAATTCTTTGTTCGGAAGCTAAAGTTGATTCGAAGAGCGTTCGCGACGGAACGCTCACCGAGAAAGATTGGTCCAAGATCAGCCACGGGGTCGGGCGGCTCGCCGAAGCGCCCATCTATGTCGACGACAACCCAAACCTCACTATCATGGAGATTCGGGCCAAGGCTCGCCGTCTCAAGAGCCGCACCGGCGATCTGGGGATGGTCGTTGTCGACTATCTACAGCTGATGAGCGGACGGTCTTCGGCCGAGAACCGGCAGGTCGAAATATCTGAAATAAGCCGTGGGCTTAAGATTCTTGCTCGCGAACTCGAGTGCCCGGTGGTCGCGCTTTCGCAGTTGTCTCGCCAACTAGAACAACGTCAAGACAAGCGACCAATGCTGTCGGACCTTCGCGAGAGCGGATCTATCGAGCAGGACGCCGACGTGGTGATGTTTATCTACCGCGACGAGGAATACAACAACGAGAGTCCCGATCAAGGCACGGCCGAGATCATCATCGCTAAGCATCGCAATGGCCCCACGGGAACCGTTCGTCTGGCCTTCCTGCCGCACTACACCCGGTTTGCGAATATGGCTCGTTCTGTCTGATGCCCAGCGACGTGCCTACCGTGAGGTTGGCCAATTTGACCGACCGTGAAGCTGTGGTCGAGACGGTCGTTGCTGCGTTCGCAGACGATCCAGCTTTTCGTTACTTTTTTGCCGAGTCGTACCGCTTCGATGAACAGGCTCGTCTCTTCATTGGATACCTGTTCGATAAACGCGTTAGTTTGAATACGGTCTGGATAACTTCAGGCGCCGAGGCTGTGGCGATGTGGTCGCCGCCAGATGAGCCTGGCGAAACGGGTACCAGCGACCCTGGTTACGACGAGGTCATGGATCGCCTTGGCGCTGCGGGCGAGCGAATTCACCGCTATGACGCTCCCGTTGAAGCAGCGCTTCCCGATTCATATTGGTATCTCGGCATTCTGGCCACCCGTCCGCAACATCGTGGTCGACGGCTTGGCCGCATCGCAATGGCTGCTGGGGTTGCTGTGGCGGCCGACTCTGGTTTCCCCGCTTTCTTAGAAACCACTAATCCAGCAAATGTCGCTGTGTACGAAAGCGCCGGATGGAAAGTCCACACCGAATTCGATGTTGAACTGTTGCATATCTGGGTATTTCGCCACGACGGTTAGTGGTACGTTCAGCTCAATCATGCGTTCTTATCAAGATTGCCATGACGTGTCCGATGGTCAAAGATGGTTCGTAGTCCACTGAACTTAGTCTCAGGGATCGTGATCGCTATTTCGATAGCGATCATCGCGGTCGTCACCCTTATTCTCGACGATGGCGACGACCTGGTCGGGCCGGAGCTAGCTGAAACCGAACTGGTCGACATCAGTCTGGAGAGCCAGAGGGAACTCGCTGCTGAGTTCCTTCAGGATTGGAAACGATTCCGAACCGAAGAGTTTTTGGCCGAATCGATTATGACTCGGACTAGACCCGATGGCGAAAGGCTCGAGGTCAGGCAGATTCTTGCCCAACGGCCCGGCGATCGCTTGCTGCGCGGTCTCAGCGGTATCGATGGGTACCTCGGCGGTGTCGCCGTGTTCTGCACCGGAACATCGGCCACGGTCGAGGGTGATCCTACGAAGGCCTGTCGCGATCTCGAAGGGGCGCCCGGCATCGACGAGGCATTGCAGACCGAGCTTGAAACCTTGGCAGCTTTGGTCGTGGGCGAGGTACCCGTCTACCGGTTACTTCGAACCGAAGAGGCTTGTTGGGAATTGCTGCTAACCACTGAAACGCTCGATGCCCCCTACGGTGAACGCACCGTAATGTGTTTCGACCCAGACACAGGTGTTATGCGCAGCTCGACAACGGCGTTTGGAAATGATCTACTCGAAGAGGTCGAGACGGTGAACGTTCGACTTGAGGTCACAGATGCTGACCTCCGAGCGGTCCTCGGCGTCTAACACCCTGCTAGCTCATGCCAAGCAAGCGCCTGGCTGCAACGGGTGGGGTGGGTAGAAGTCACATCATGCGCCAGCACCCTGGAAAAGCGCTGTGGCGATGCGTTGGAGGGAGTAGTGACTTCCACCCGGTCCCCGTTGTCCACCAGCAGGGGCGATTCCGCCGGTGTTAGTTAGTTGATCGGCGCGCAGCCGCGTACCTTGAGTAATAATTCTTCGGTGAACCCACTTGGCGATAATTTGCTACCACTGCTCGTGCTCGCGATCGGAGGCGCGATGGCTGCCGGCAACCTGATGGCCTTGCTGCGGCCACCCGAGTCTCAGGCGGACGAAACCGACTTGGAACGCGCTCCGCTTACTCGAAGCATCGTCTACATCGTGCTCGGTACGGTCGCTAGCATCTGGGCAATCGGCAGCATCATCGCAAGCTGACGGAGTCATCACCATGAGTAAAACTGACTGGAACCCCTTGCTTCGGGCCGAGTTCGACAAACCGTACTGGCGGGTCCTTCAGCAGTACGTATACAACCAACGAACCAATCATGAAGTCTTCCCGCCTCACGAAGACGTGTTCGCTGCACTAAAATTGACGCCCTACGCCGACACCAGAGTGCTGCTGCTTGGCCAAGACCCGTACCACGGCCCCGGTCAGGCACAGGGATTGTGCTTCAGCGTTCGGCGTGGCGTTCGTGTTCCGCCGTCGTTGCTGAATATTTACAAAGAACTCCACGACGATCTCGACTTGACGATTCCCAACCATGGCGATCTGACAAGTTGGGCGTCGCAGGGAGTGTTGCTACTCAACACGACGCTCACGGTTCGTTCCGGCGAGGCGGCATCGCATCAGGGACAGGGCTGGGAAACGTTCACCGACGAGGTTATTAGAGCGGTAGCGGCAAAGCCCGAACCGGTCGTGTTTATTCTCTGGGGTGCTCACGCTCGCAAGAAGAAGGCACTCGTCGACCTCGCTCGCCATGTCGTAATCGAGGCTCCGCACCCGTCGCCTCTGGCCGCGCACCGTGGTTTCTTCGCAAGTAAGCCTTTTTCGAAAACGAACTCGGCCCTCGTCGCGGCAGGCCGAGGCGAGATCGATTGGCAATTGCCCGACTAGTGTTTTCGAGTTCTAACGGTAGCCGGGCAGTCGTTCTAGTTCGGTAATCAGCGCTTCGGAAGCATCGAGAGTAGCCAGGGGCACTAGCCGGTCGCGATGCATGTGGCGGAGTTGCTCGCCCTGGCCGAGCAGGTCGGCCAAGTTTTCTGCGAGACCAATCGTAAACGGACTTCGTGGTGAGACCGCCTGTTTCAACAAGGTCCAGGCGTGTTCGGGTTCCTGCCTGTTGACGGCGAGTGCCGCCAACCCGACGAGGGCATCGTTGGACATGCGCGATAAACGACCCAGCAACGCAAGCCTCCCATAGTCCACGATGAGGTCGGCGGCTTCGTTGACTTCGCCGAGTTCTATCAGAGCAAACGATCGCACGATCGGGGAGGAATCCCACACCGAACCCGACCAGTCTTCGGCATCGAGGGTGGCCAGGGCAGCCTCAGGCGCGCCGGTGAGTATCTGGGCCGAGGCATAGGACAACCCACAGATAATCAGGTGCGCGATGCGGTGTTCCTCGCTTCGGGCCGCATCGTAGGCCAGCTTGAAGCTCGCGTTCGCCGAGCTGAAGTCGGCCTCGTACAAGGCGATGTTTCCACGCACCCAATGCGACGGACACAAAGCCTCGGCCCCAAGGTCGTGCTTGTCGATCACCTCATCGGCCTGAGCTAGAAGCTCCAAAGCTTTGTCCGGGTGCTGACGTACCCGAGTGAAGGCGTGCAGCGCCATCGCCTGCGCTTGGGGACCGGGCGACTTGGCGTTGAGCAATTCAGAGAACAGTTCGTGAACCCGTTCGAAGTCATCGAGCTGGATCGCTAGCGATCCCAAGTTGAAGTGCAACCACTCGTTTCGCTCGACCCGGTCGGCGGGCACGTTGGGCAATATTTGCTCAAGCCAGCGACGACCCTCGGTGGCTGCGATCTGGCTCTCCCACATTCCCTGACATCCGAGCGCCATACCCGAGGCCCGTTCCCAATCGTTGGTGGCGGTTGCCCATTCGAGCGCTGACGCCACATTGGGCCATTCAAAATGGAGTTGGTGGCTGCGGTCGAGGTCGGCCGATTCCCCCCAAGAATCTGATGCGACCAGACCGTGGTAGTACCGAAGGTGCGCATCGCGGGCTTTGCCGACCATGTTGGCTCGCGCCAGTTGCTCGGCGGCATAGATCCGGACGGTTTCAAGAAGTCGGAATCGGGTTTGTCCGGCGTCTTCTTCGCAGGCGATCAATGATTTGTTCACTAGTGAGCCAAGCAGGTCCATCGCCTCGTAGTAGTCGTCGCCTGCGACCGTCACCGCCGCTTCGAGGTCGAACGATCCGACGAATGTTCCGCAACGCATGAAAAATTTCTGCTCGTCTTGGTCTAGGAGCTCAAAGCTCCAGTCAAGAGTGGCTTGAAGGGTGCGACGACGGTGTCGGCCACGACCTCCGGAGAGCAGTCGAAAGCGGTCTTCCATGCGCTCGAGGATTTCGGTGGGTGACAGGATTGCGATTCGTGCAGCCGCTAGCTCGATTGCTAGGGGCATTCCGTCGAGGGTTGCGCAGATTTCGCTGAGTACCGCCCGGACGGTGTCGTCGACTTCGAACGAAGAATTGGCGGCGGCTGCGCGTTCAATAAACAGTTCGACGGCGGCGCCGGTGTGCTTATTATCCAGCGATGGCACCGCGACGATCTGTTCACCTGCGACCTCGAGACGTTGTCGTGTCGTTGTCAGCAAGGCTGTGTCGCTGGAACGAGCTAGGAGTTGCTCGGCGAAATGGGCGCACTCCTCAACGATGTGTTCGCAGTTGTCGAGGATAAGCAATGCTTGTTTAGCCGCTAGGTGTTCGACGACTTGGCCGATGGCGTCGGAACCGCTGAGGGTCAGTCGAACTGCGTTAGCCAAGGCCGCTGGCAGCTCTTCGCCGTCGGCGACAGCCGACAGGTCAGCGAAGTAGCAACCGCCGGGGCGGTTGGGTAATTCCTGATAGGCGACCTCTACCGCCAGCCTGGTCTTCCCGCAGCCGCCGATACCGGTAAGGGTAATGAGTGACGCCGTTTCGAGCAGGCTGCGAATCTGGTCGAGTTCGCGTTGGCGACCAATTATTGGGGTTCCAGGGTTGGGTAGTGTCGAGAGGTTGGGGTCTACTGCTCGAAGTGGGCGATGGGACTCGGTTCCTATTTGGTGGATAGCTATTGGTTGGGGTAAATCTCGTAGCCGATGCTCGCCCAGCCACAGCGTTTCGATATCGATGGCAACTCGTACTTCGTCGGTGAGCAGTGTTTGGCCTCCGTTGGCGAGGCCCTCTACCCGGGCCGCCGTGTTGGGCACCGGGCCGAAGTAGTCGCCGTCGCGTTCGGTAACCCTGCCGCGGTGTAAGCCCATTCGAACCCTTAATGCAGGTCCGACCCCCCAGTCGGCCGCTGCTAGTGCTTGTTGGGCTTGGATGGACGCAGCGGCTGCATCCGCTGGAGCATCGAATACTCCGCGGAATGAGTCACCAGCCCAGCCAAATACGTATCCGTGATTGTCTTCGATCGCGGCGCGGATGATCGCATCGTGCTTAACGAACGACTCGGCCGTCGTCTCCACATTGGCGGCCCAGAGACGCGTCGAACCCTCGACGTCTGTAAATAGCACTGTCACGATGCCGGTTGGGATCAACGATGAGGGTGTGGTCATGGCGGTTCGCCCTGGGAAGTGGCGGAGCCGACCCAGAGAGTAATGCTAGATAGTAGGGCCATACTCGGTTGCCGTCGAAGTCCTCACAAGTGGGATCCAGTAAGGATCACCGTCGCTACCTGCCGCCACCGACATCGAGTAGCGCTCCGGTTATATATGACGCTTCTTCTGACGCGAGCCAGGCGATACTGGCAGCTACTTCTTCTGCGGTACCGTGACGCCCCATCGGGACCTTGTCGCCGAGCGCGAAGACCCGATCAGCAAAGCCAGCGGAGGCGTGTATCTCGGTGTCGATGAGGCCGGGCCTAACAGCATTGACTCGAATCCCTTCGCGCGCTACTTCAGCTGCAAGCCCAATAGTTAGGGTGTCTACCGCTCCTTTTGAGGCTGCGTAGTCAACGAAGTCGTTCGGACTGCCAAACGATGCTGCCCGCGACGAAACATTGATGATCACCCCGCCTCGCCCTCCGCTCGCGGTCGACATTCGCTTGACCGCTTCGCGACAACACAGCAGCGTGCCTGTGACGTTGACGGCAAGCGTCCGTTCAATCCGCCCGAGATCGAAATCGGCCAAGCGGCTGATCGGAAACAGAATGCCAGCGTTGTTCACCAATGTCGACAATCGGCCGAGATCGTCGGCGGCGGCGAACATAGCCAATACATCGGCCTCGCTCGATACGTCGGCCTTGATGGCGTGGACCTCATTACCCGTATCGCCAAGCTGACTTATAAATTGCGCCGCCGCTTCGTCATTGTTCACATAGCTGACCAGCATCGTGGTGCCGCCAATCGCCAACCTTTGAGCAGTTGCAGCTCCGATGCCGCGAGTTCCACCGGTGACAATGCAGACCTGGTTCTCTGTGTCCATGAAAGGAACCATACGGCAGCAGAATTAGCGGTGGATAGAAGGGCCAGAGACAGCTGAACTGCACTAGCGTTGGCGGCTTCACGAAACTGCTGGGCGGCCGCTTCGCTGCCGGCCCGCGATTGGTACACAAAGAGGTGACCTGAGTGTCGAAGTCGAAGTGGGGAACTCAACAATTCCTACCTAAGAAACGTCTCACGACCCCGTGGGTTCGCGATGACGGTGTGCTCCGACCAGCATCTTGGGACGAAGCGCTGAGCCGCGTAGTAGCCGGCTTTGAAGACGTGCAGCGCACTCTCGGTCCGACCGGCTTCGGTGTGTTCAGTTGCTCGAAGGCGACTAACGAGATGAATTACGCCGCTCAGAAGTTCACAAGGGTGGTCCTAGGGTCTAACAACATCGACTCCTGCAACCGAACTTGACATGCTCCTTCGGTCGTCGGTCTGTCGACAGTATTTGGAGCCGGTGGCGGAACAAGTTCATATGAGGAGATTGAGAACACCGACTTGATCATTTTGTGGGGTTCTAATGCCCGTAATGCCCACCCCATCTTCTTTCACCACCTTCTAAAGGGGATTGACAACGGCGCCAAGATGTACGCCGTCGATCCACGCCGAACATCCTCGGCAAAGTTCGCCGACACTTGGCTGGGCCTAAACCTAGGAAGCGACGTCGCTTTAGCCAACGGTCTCGGTCGCGAGATAATTGCGGCCGGTCTAGCCAACCAGGATTTCATAGCCCATTCCACTTCTGGCTATGACGAATATGCTGCCGCCGTCGAGCCGTACAGTCTCGAGCGAACAAGCGAACTCACCGGACTTCCGGCGGAGGTGATCCGTGAAATGGCACACGACTATGCGACTGCCGACACCGCCCAGATCCTTTGGACTCTTGGCATAACCGAGCATCACAATGCTGTCGACAACGTGTTGTCGCTCTGCAACCTGGCGTTGTTAACGGGTCATGTTGGTCGGTGGGGTTCGGGTTTGGTGCCGTTACGCGGACAGAACAACGTGCAAGGTGGGGGCGACATGGGTTCGCTGCCAAACAAACTGCCAGGTTTCCAAGATGTCGCCGACGACAGTTCGCGCGCCAAGTTCGAGCAAAGCTACGGGGTCGAACTCAACCCGACACCGGGGTTGCACCTAACACTTATGTTCGAAGCGATGGAGCGCCACGAGATCAAGGCGGTGTATGTCTTGGGCGAGAACCCGGCCGATTCCGAAGCCGATATCCAGCACGCTCGTAAGCTGCTCCAGGGTCTCGACCTGCTGGTCGTGCAGGACATCTTCATGACCAGAACTGCGGAGTTGGCTGATGTGGTGTTGCCAGCATCGGTCGCATGGGCAGAATCTGACGGCACGGTCACCTCATCGGAGCGCCGTGTGCAGCGGGTTCGGGCCGCAGTGCCGCCGCCAGGCGAAGCCCGTCACGACATCGATATCTTGTTCGACATCGCTGCGAGGATGGGTCACGACCTTGGTTCTAACGACCCCGAAGCCTTGTGGGACGAACTGCGCTCCCTCTCGCCGATGCATCAAGGAATGAGCTGGCAGCGCCTCGAGGAGTTTGGCGGACTTCGGTGGCCATGCCCGACGCTCGATCACCCGGGAACCCCGTTCTTGCACGGCTGGCTATGGGAAGACGATCTCGGTGGTCGCACTCCAGCACCGTTCAGTGCATTGGTAGATCAGGGGCCTAAGGAAGAAGTCAGCGAAGAGTTTCCGTTGCGCCTCACCACTGGGCGGGCACTCGACTCATACAACACAGGTGTGCAATCGGGAGGCTTCGACTCACCGATTCGCTACGGCGATGCACTCGACATGCATCCAGGCGACGCCGCGCGTCTCGGTCTGGTCGAAGGGGATATGGCGACAGTCTCCTCGCCAAGAGGTTCGGTGCAAATGCGAATTCGAATCGATTCAGGCTTGGTCGAAGGGCTCACTTTCACGACCTTTCATTTTCCCGAACTGGTCGACACCAACGTATTAACCAACGATGCGTGGGACAAGCGGTCCGGTACCGCTGAGTTCAAGGCGGCGGCTATTCGCGTCGACCCGTTAGTGGCGGTCGAGCATGGCTGATCTTCACTTCAGTGCGGAGTCACCTACCGATCCTGAGCGGCTGGCCATCGATATGGCGTTGAACGGGCTGCACGCCGTCGAGGTTGAGACAGACCGAGTTGTTCACGGCGGCACGGCTCGTCGCCGTGAGTTTCGCCATCTTCTGCTTCCAGCCCTTCACGCGTTGCAGCGAGAATCAGGTTGGATTAGCCGCGGCGGTCTCAACTATCTGTGCGAAGTCCTGCAGGTGCCACCAGCTGAGGCCTACGGGGTTGCAAGTTTTTACGAGCTATTCCGTGTCGACGAAGAACCTGACCACGACGACGATGTTGTTCATGTATGTATCGATCCGGCTTGTCGCATCGATGGTGCTGATGATCTCATCGCCGCGTTCGAGCGCGAGGGCAAGCACGTGCATCGCAGCCCGTGTCTTGGCCAGTGCGAACGGGGCCCCGCGGTGTTTATTCAAGGTCGTCGCCAAGCCGATTCGGTGCCCGCCGATAGCGACCAGTTCGACCTGCCACAAGCTGGCGAACCAGGCCTGCGACTTCTGAAACGGATTGGCGTGGTCGATCCAGAGAGCCTGGACTCATACCGTGAACACGGAGGCTATGAAGCGCTCAGCAAGGCCATTGACCTAGGGGCCGAGGCAGTACTCGATGAACTTGTCACCTCCGGTTTATCAGGCCGCGGTGGGGCGGCGTTCCCCACCGGAATCAAGTGGCGGGCGGTGCACGACGCTGCAGGCGCTAGCAAACACATCGTCGCTAACTGCGACGAGAGTGAGCCAGGAACGTTCAAGGATCGCCATCTAATGGAGCACGATCCGTTCGCGTTGGTCGAAGCGATGACGATCGCAGCTGTTACCACCGGGGCCACCAACGGCTGGGTATACATCCGCGGTGAGTATCCGCTGGCGACGACCCGAATGGAGAACGCGGTCGCGAAAGCGAACGAAGCGGGATTGCTCGGCGGCGACGTCGCCGGTTCAGGCCATTCGTTTAACATCGAGGTACGGCGAGGCGCGGGTGCCTACATCTGTGGCGAGGAGACTGCGCTGTTCGCTTCGATCGAAGGCTTTCGCGGTGAGCCTCGTAACAAGCCGCCATTCCCCACCACCAACGGACTCTTCGATCAACCAACGGTCATCAACAACCCGGAGACGTTGCTCAACGTCTTACCCATAGTGCTCGGCGGTGGCGATGCGTATCGTCTGGTTGGCACCGAGGGTTCGCCCGGCACCAGGTTGTTCTGTGTTTCGGGCCGGGTCGGTTCGCCCGGACTGTACGAGCACAACTTCGGCGCAACGCTAGGCGAGATTATCGAAGCCGCTGGTGGCTCGGCGGGCGAGATCCAAGCGGTACTGCTCGGCGGTGCCGCCGGTGTGTTCGTGACCGCCGACTCGCTCGACATGGCGCTTACCCTCGAAGCCACGCGGGCTGCGGGTGCAACGCTGGGTTCAGGCGTAGTGATGGTGTTCAACAACCACGACGACATGACCGACATTTGCCAACGCATAACCGAGTTCTTCAAGAATGAGTCATGCGGGCAGTGCGTGCCGTGTCGAGTCGGGGCGCTTCGTCAGCACGAAATGATTGTCGAACTCGGACCGGCCGCGATGCCCCAAGACAAACGCGACCTACACCAAGACATCACCAAGGTTATGGCCGATGCTTCGATCTGCGGGCTCGGACACACCGCTACCTCAGCGGTGACGAGCGCTTTGGCACTCGGCTTGATCGGAGCCCCCGGACAATGAAGCAAGAAATCACAGAAGCAACAGAAGCAAGGGTCACGATCTCGATCGATGGTGATGACGTGTCGGTGCCGGTGGGTAGTTCGATCCTCGATGCGTGTACCGCCGCAGGTGTCGACACACCGACGATCTGCTACGGACCAACCCTCACCCCTGTGAATGCCTGTCGAGTTTGTGTGGTCGAACTAGAGGGCTCGCGCACACTCGTTCCTTCTTGCTCACGCCCCGTCGAGGATGAAATGGTTGTTCAGACCGACTCCGAAAGGGTTCGCCACAGCAGAAAGATGGTGCTTGAGTTCCTTGGATCAGGGGTCGATCTGAGCCAAGCCGACGAACTGTCGGAGTGGAGCCAGACCTATGGCGCCGAGCCGGAACGCTACGGCCCAAATGCCGAGCGGATGAACGAACCAGTAAAGGTGCAGGACGAACTGTACGTTCGCGACTACGACAAGTGTGTGCTCTGCTATAAGTGTGTCGAAGCTTGTGGTGACGATGCGCAACATACTTTCGCAATCTCGATGTCTGGTCGCGGGTTCGGCGCTCGAATAGCTACCGAATTCGATGTCGCCTTGCCCGATTCAGCGTGCGTCTACTGCGGAAACTGCGTAGCGGTGTGTCCAACCAACGCACTTCAGTTCAAGACCGAGTTCGACCTCCGAGAAGCGTCGCAATGGCACCCCGAGCAACAGCAGGTCACCACAACCGTTTGCTCATACTGTGGAGTTGGCTGCAACCTCGAACTTCACACCCAGGATGATCGCATCGTTAAGGTAACATCGCCAGCCGATCACTCGGTGACATGGGGGAACCTCTGCATCAAAGGCCGGTTCGGCTGGCAGTACGTACACGGAGACTCAGATGACTAACAGCAGCGACCTCAAGAAAACCCTTCTACATGGGCTGCACGTTCAGAACGGAGCAAAGTTCGGACCGTTTGCGGGCTACGCGATGCCGCTGTCGTACGACGGCTTCGGTGCAATTGCCGAACACTTACAGACCCGCCGGGCGGCCTCGGTGTTCGATGTCTCGCATATGCGGGTCGTCGACCTGGTGGGTGCGGACCCCGCAGCGTCGCTCGAAACGTTGGTCCCTGGCGGAATCACGACCCTGGCAGAAGGAAAGCTTCGCTACACCTTCTTTACCAACGGCCAAGCTGGCATTCTCGACGACCTGATCGCCTGGGCGATGGCCGACCGCGTGAGCGTTGTGGTAAATGCTTCGCGGGTTGCTCACGATCTTGCTCATCTAAGAGATCTCAGCGGTGTCGAAGTGCGCGAGCGCGACGACCTACACCTCATAGCGGTTCAGGGCCCAATGGCAGAATCGGTGCTCACCGCATTGGGACTACCGGTGACCGACCTGGGCTTTATGGGCGGTATCGAGGCGACCCACGAGGGCACCCAGATCAGGATCACCAGAAGTGGCTACACGGGCGAAGATGGCTTTGAGCTGGCTTTGCCAAGCGCTGTGTTGCTCGGCCTTACCGAGCAGATTCTCGCTGACGATCGTGCAGAACTTTCGGGTCTGGCCGCCCGCGACAGCCTGCGGTTAGAAGCCGGATTGTGCCTATACGGCAGCGATATCGACGAGACGACCACGCCGCTAGAGGCCGCACTGATGTGGGCGATACCTAAGCGGCGTCGTGACGCGGGCGACTTTCCAGGAGCAGAGTTCCTAGCAGCGCAGGCGGTGGCTGGCGCTGCTCGTCACCGTGTGGGAATCGGAACCGATCAACGCCGCCCAATCCGGTCCGGCAACGAGCTTTATGACCGCACCGGCAACAAGGTCGGGGTGGTCACCAGCGGCGGCTTCGGAGCGACCATCGATGGCCCGGTGGCGATGGGTTACGTCGCCAGCACTTCGCAAGCGGTGGGTACGAAACTAGAAGCCGACGTGCGCGGCAAGCGGGTGCCGTGCGAGGTGACAGCATTTCCCTTCGTCACCCCGAACTACAAACGCTAGTTCTAGCCAGCTACAGAGCGTAGCCGCCGTCGACGTTCAGTGATTGTCCCGAGATGTAGTTCGCTCGATCGGATGCCAAGAAACAGATGGCCTCGGCGACATCTGCGCAACTCCCGAACCGACGCATTGCAATGTTGTTGGTTGCGACTTCGAGCGCCCGTTCGTCGTAGTGACCCGCCGCCGTCAGCGCTTCAGCCATGCCATCGCGCAGCATCCCTGGCCCGACCGAATTGGCCCGCACCCCGAACCTGCCCTCCTCGGCGGCGATCCCTCTTACGAGCGCTTCGATAGCTGCCTTGGGTCCAGCCGACAAACCGTCGCGAACTGCGTAGCGGTCGGTTGCCGCGGTGGTTACGGCTACGATCGAACCCTTGCTAGCTCGCAGGTGTGGCAGGGCGGGTTGGACAACGTTGAAGAACCCTGCCGTTTCAGCGGCGAGCGCCTTGGCGAAGTCGTCGGGCTGTACCCGGCTGAGATGAATCTGGGGAACCGGTGGCCCGGCGGCGAAGATCAACGTCTGTATGCTTGTTTCGGCGACCTGGTCGACGAGCGTCTTTGACGCCGCGACATCGGCTGTGTCGAGCGGCAGCGCCGTCACGTTCTCGAACGCGTCAACCAACTCTTGGGCCCGGTCAGGCGAAGAACGATATGTCAGCACCACACGACTACCAGTTTGGGCCAGCAAGCGCACTGTCGCAGATCCAATACCCCCTGTGCCGCCGATGACCAGTGCAACCCCGGGATGTTCTGTCGTTGAACTCATGAGTCAATAATGGGCGACGATGTATCACTAGCCAAAGCGCATCTTTCGATAAGCGCTCTATGCTGGCGCGGTGGCAGGCTATGAGATTGTCGATAACCGTCGAAGCTGGCTCATCTTGGGTGCTGGAATCGCTATGTTCCTGATGCTCTGGAGCACACAATTTCTTCCCGCTCTTCAGCAGGCGCAACCCGCCTTGACCATCTTGGTGGTCGATCGCTGATCGCTCGGCCAACAAAGAAGGCCAGAATGATTGCAGAGAATATGCGGCCGGAAGGCACACGTTCGTTGGTGCCTTTGTTGTCGCTGACCATGACGGCCGCCGCGATCACATACGCAGTTCTTGCCGTACTCGCCAGTGCGATAATCGATGATCTCAACATCAGCAGGGCCCAACTCGGGTTGGTGGTTAGCGGCTATTCGATAACGGCCGCGTTGCTGTCACCCTTTGTTGGACAGTTGGTCGACACCGTCGGAGCGCGTATTGGAATGCTCATGGTCTTTGGTTTTGCGTCGCTGGGCTTCGCGGCCATGTCGCTTGCAAGCGGGTTTCTCACACTTGTTGGTGCCGCTGGAATAGTGGCCGTCGGCAACTCGCTCGGAAATCCGTCGACCAACAAGATGATCGCCCTAGAAATCCCCGATGGTCGCCGTGGAGCGGTGACCGGAATCAAACAATCCGGTGTGCAGGTTGGATCGTTTCTAGGGGGTGTCAGCTTTCCGGTCATCGAATCGATCTGGGGTTGGCGAGGAGTAATGTTGGGCTTGTCGGGAATCTTTGTCCTGATGGGCATGTGGGCTGGCGTGGCCTTGCCGCGCGGCGACCGACCTGTCGATAGCGGGAATCACTCGATCGCTAGCGCTGTTGAACGCCGTCGCCTTCCGCCAGCAATAAAGTGGATTGCCAGCTACGCCTTTTTGATGGGGGCAGGAGGTAGCCCGGTCTTTTCTTTTCTTGCGCTCTATGCCGAAGAATCCCTTCACGCAAGTGCCACAACCGCTGGTTGGATAATCGCGTTGGCGGGTTTGGTTGGAATCGTGTCGCGGATTGGCTGGAGCATTTCGACAGAACGCCACGGCGACTTTCCGGGTTCGATGTTAGCCATGGCGCTGATTGCGATCGTCGCTGGCGTGTTCGCTATCGCCGCCAACAGCGCTGGGCTCTGGCTGCTTTGGTGCGCAGCGATCGTCAGCGGAGCAAGCATCAGCGCTTGGAACTCGGTAGCGATGTTGTCGGTGATTAGCGATGCTGGCCCTGCCCTCGCTGGGCGCGCATCGGGAGTAGTCGTGGCTGGTTTCCTTGGCGGTCTAGCAGTATCGCCTCCACTGTTTGGGTGGTCGGTCGACCGTTTCGACACCTACACCCCAGGATTCATCGGGGTGCTGGTGTGCTTCGCGGCGGCGGCCTGGGTGATGGCCGCTTGGCGCCGCCGTTGCCAAGCAGTGTTCAACCTTGCTGCGTAGGTAGCTGGCTGGAATCAAGCCCCACTTGTGGCTGAGCCGCAGGCTGCGGCGTTGGAGTACGAGCCATTGTCGAAGGATGCGGCTACCCGAATTTGCGCTGAGGTGCCTGCGGGGAGGGGTACGAAAGCCCAGGTCT